>JBHHWI010000077.1:0-14243 GCA_046756445.1 Woeseia sp.
CAGGGCAGGCTCGCGCAGGAACCGGACAATGATTTCCAGCAGCTGACGCTCTCGGGAAGCTATCGCGCCGCGACACTGGATTCCATTATCGCGTTCTCGGTAGCGATGGGTCGAGGGGAACAGGACGACCTGCTGCTGCCTTATACGATCAACCCCGACATCGCTGCCGTTCCCCTGCCACGATCAACGCTGGATGCCCAGGTCGATACGACGAACCTCGCCTTGACCATTGTGTCGAGACCTTTTCCGAAGGCCCGCGCCAAGCTCGCGATCCGGCATGATGAGCGCGACAACAAGACACCCCGGTCGCAGTGGACCCGCGTCATCGCCGATGCCTTTCCGACCGGCGATGACGAACTCAATGTTCCATACAGCTTCGAGCGCTCACGCCTGACTCTGAGCGCCGATTACAGGCTATTCGACACCGTCCGCATCGCAGCCGGCTATGACCGGACAGAGACCGACAGGAATTTCCAGGAAGTGGCCGAACAGACCGAGGACAGCGGCTGGGGAAGCCTGCGATGGCGGCCGAGCGCCTTTGTCGAAGTCAGCGCCCGCGGCGGGGCATCGGAGCGGGGTGTCGATCGCTACGACGAAGCGTTGGCGATAGCGCTCGGCCAGAACCCCCTGATGCGCAAATACAATCTCGCCTATCGTTATCGCGAGTTCGGCGAGCTGTCAGTTTCCGTTGCACACCCGGTTCGGCCGGTGTCGATTACGCTCAATGCCCTATATGCCGACGATGACTATGCCCACTCGAGGCTCGGATTGACCGGGAGCGATGAGTTTTCCCTCGCCGCCGATCTGAGTTGGTCCTTATCGGACCGTACATCGCTTTATCTCAGCGGCGGAATCGAGAACATCGATGCCGCGCAGTCGGGCAGCGAACTGTTTTCGACGCCGGACTGGCGCGCCGTCAACACCGATGATTTTCACAATCTCGGTGCCGGGTTCCGCGTAGTGCAAATCGGCGAGAAGGTGGATCTGCAACTCGATTACACCCGAGCCGAGGGCAATACGGAAATCGAGGTTGCGAGTGGTTCGGGCGGACAGAGCCTTTTCCCGGATCTCGAATCCACGCTCGACTCACTCCGGCTGAAGATTCTGTACCGCTTGTCCGACAAGCTCCAGGCGAACCTCTATCTGCGATACGAGAGCTTCTCAGCCGCGGACTGGGCACTACAGGGCGTCGCCCCGGGCACCATACCGACGGTCCTGAGCATGGGCGCCCGACCCTACGACTACGACGTCTGGCTGGCCGGCATCGGTTTCCGCTATCTGCTCGGCGGTAATCCGGCCGGAGATCAGTAATCCTTCGGGTCGTGATCCTTGCCGTGACAGGTCAGGTAGCATTGCCCGCGGCGCGCGCCGAGATCCTCGAACATCAATAATCCGCTGGAGCTCGGCGAGACGATATTGAGGTCGAAATTGATCAAATGCGTATTATTGACCGGGTTTCCCTGCGTGGCGCTCACGCCATGCGGGTCGTGACAGGTCGAACACGGCGCGTCCTCCTTGCGAACATGTGTATCGTGCTCCTTGAAGCTGTCGTCGCCGAGAATGCTGTTGCGATCGTGACACTTGTAGCACAGCGCGTATTCGAATGTGCTTTCGGTCGTGTTGTCCAGGGTCGTGTAATTTCGCTCCAGGATGGGTGAGTAGATCGAGCCGTGCGGGCCGTCCGGTCCGGGCCCGCCGCTGGCTGTGCTGGTATCGCTGTTGTGACAGTCCGTGCAATAGATGATGCTGGTCTCGGAATACGGCCCGCCGGCCAGGCTCGGGACGTCCGGGTTTTTACCGATACCTTCGACCGGGTGATACGACGGATTCGCGAGGTCGAACTCGAGCCGGGTATTGATTTGCGCGTGCTGGCGGGTGATCGGCACGAAACTCAGTACGTTGTTGTCCGCATGGCATTTGAAACAGATCTCGTAGAGAAAACTCGACTCCGGCACGGCGACGCCCGCAGCCGATACGCCGGAAACCCCGAGTTGCGTGCCGCCGACCGCGGGTGCTGCGGCCGTGTTGCTGTTTACTCTGTGCGGGTTGTGGCAATCGACGCACTCGACATGATTGGGCATGAAGATCGTCGGGTCCTCGGTGGCGTCGTGAACGCGCGTATAGTCCTGAACCGGATGCGTGAATGATTTCAGCACGTCGAACTCGATATCGGTCGAGGCGACGTTGCCGTTGTGGCATGCGAGGCAGTTGTCCTCTTCTGCGATGTAATTCAGCAGTCGCAGGGGCTCGCCGGCCGTGTGCGGCGTGTGGCAGTTCCTGCAGGCGCTCTCGGCAACGGTCGTGAACTCGGTGAACGGCCAGGGATCGGGGCCGATTCCCGACCATGTCGCCGCCGACGTGGCATGAGAGCTGAACGCCCAGTCCGTGCGCGTGTGACAGGTCACGCACAGCTCCGAAAAGTTGTTCGGCCGAACCAGAAATTTCCCCAGCGTGTCATCGTGGGGATCGTGGCACGCGGTGCATTGCAGCTCTCCGTTCCGGTCCAGCCTGACCGTGTTGGTCAGGATCGACGGCGAGGCCAGTTCGCCATTTTGAATCGCCAGCGACTCGTCATAGACGAACGAGACCGGGTGATCGTCCGACAGGTCCGTTCCCAGCCTGGTCTCACCGGCCGGCAGGAAACGAATGCCGCCGGCGAACGGGATCTCTGTCGGACGCGAGACCAGCTCGCCCAAGGCAACCGTGCCGTCATGGCAACTCAGGCAGAGTTTCGAGGCGCCGGTCGGCTGCCCGACAACAGCCTTGAGGCTCGTGCTCTGGTACTGCGTGTACGTGGCCGTCGAATCGTCCCTGTTCCACAGCAGCCCGGTCGTCGTCCGGGCGCGGTGCGGGGTATGACAGTAGACGCATATCTCCTGTTCGGTCGTGGATTTGATCGGCCCGGGCCCCGTTACCGACAGATTGTGTCTGGATGTCGAGATGTCCGCGGAGGCCGGCACGCCGGTCAGCAACACGGCCAAGATCCAAAAGAAACGGCATCCGTGCGTGTGTAATGTCTTCATTGCGCTGCCTCCCTGCGGTACTGAAAGATCTGGATACGCGAGTTGTAACTGTCCGAAACATAGATACGGTCATCGCCGTCGATGAAGATATCGTTCGGCAGCCAGAATTCCCCGGCGGCGTGACCCGAGGTGCCGAACGCCAGCAGCAAATCCCCTGTCCGGTTGAAGATCTGCACGTTATCGAACAGCGCATCGACGACGTAGATGTTCTGATCGCTGTCCAGCGCCACCCCCTTCGGCCTGGAGAATGTTCCCGGGCCATCACCCGCCTCGCCGAAGAAATCCACGAAGTCCAGGTCGGGATTCAATATCTGGATTCTGAAATTCAGCGAATCGGTCACGTAAGCGCCGCCGTCCGGCGCCAGAACGATGTTGGTCGGATAGTGAAGCGCATCCGGCTGGTCGCCGTCGTAACCCACTCGCGATGTGATTTCGAGATTCTGCGTATCGAATACGACGATTTCCGATGCGAGTGTGTCGACAACCAGCAATTCCTCGGGCTCCCGGCGAAGAGCGAGCCCTGTCGGTCTTTTCAGCTCACCCTTGCCGATCGACCTCAGGTACTTTTTGCCGAATGAATCGAAAACGTGAACCAGATTCGCCGATGAGTCCGATACGTAAACACGACCCTTGCCGTCCGCCGCTATTCCCACCGGATACTCGAACCCCTCGACGGGCTTCTCGGGAAACGAAGCGTATCGGGAACCGCTGGTATCAAAGAGGTGAATTATCCCGAGTTGCGTGTCGCAGACGTACAGCCGCCCGCCCGGATCGACGTGTATTCCCTGCGGCCTCGAAATCCGGTCGGGCTCCTCACCCTTTATGAACGACCAGGCCTTGCCGAACCATCCCCGGCCGATTTTCGCGTCCGCCGGCGTCGTTACCGAGTACAGGTAGCTGATCCTCGCCGCCTGGGGCGCCGGCGGCCATTGCGGCAACACCCGGTGCTGGCTCTCCGTGTCGCCGCCGGTATTGCTGGCGCAGCCGGCCAATATCAGCGTTAACGCGAGGTATCGGATTATGGTTGATCTTCGCTCCATGCGCTCACCTGAACACGCGTGAAATGCGCAAGGTCAAGAGTCGCCGGGCCCTGTCCTGAATGGTCAGTTGATCCGATTCGTCGAGATCCTCATACCGCACGAAGCCTGACCAGGAGCCGTAGCGTACCGACCACATGGATATCAAACCGTCGCTTTTTGTCTTTTGCGACTCACCGTCGATGTCTCTCGAGAATGCGTTGATCTCGAAACGACCCCATCGCCCCATGTCCCAGCGCAGATTTCCGGCCAGCCCCACCGTCCGCCTGTCAGAACCCACGTCCTCGAAGTCCGTCTCGGCATAGCTCGCTGAAACACCGAACGACATGGATCGTGTCACATGAACAGCAATTGACTGCTCGAGCCGTAGTCGTGTGAGCGGCGTCCTGACAGTGTTGCGATTTTCGTACTCCGCACTGGTCGTACTCCATCGCCATCGAAAGCTCGCACCGACTCTGTGAATTCGATCGTCCGACAGATCGGACGGCCGCGTGCCCGAAATCAGATTCTCGTCGATTCTTCCGAAATTGTAATACAGGCGAAGCATTCGCCAGAGATCAACATTCACACCGAATCGGGCCGACCAGCGATCCGCCTCGAACGGCGCTCGCGTTGCGAACGCGTAATCGACGAGCACCGTTTCGCCATCGGCTATGCCCCCGAAAATGCTCCGCTCAATAGTGACAGATTCGCCGAGGACGCTGAGAACGTAGTCAATCCCCTCGACATACGTAGTCGTACTCGTGACGTCGGTCACCAGAACCGACGCCGGGTCGACATTCGATCGCGCCAGAAATTCGGGCGTGGTGCCGACGAGTGTATGCGTCTCGTTGAGCACCTGACTCGACTGCGCCTCGATGTTGTTATCCTCGATACGGTATGCGTATCCGTTGGTAATAGACAGCATACCTACCGGTATTTCACGGATGTAACGAAAGTCCAGATCCGCCTCGCCGATATCGATTTGCCCGTCGTTGAAATCGTCCCTGCTGGAATACATTTCCAGTCTTGTCGTCAGGTTGTCGTACAACTGGTGTTCGACGGCGCCGGACAGGTACCTGGTGTCGGATTTGAAGCTCTCGTTTTGCCGGGAATCGAAGCGCGCCGTATAGTCCGTCCTCAGATTCGGGCGGTGCTCCACCATCAACCTCTCCGACCATTGAAAGTTACTGCTGTCGGAAATCTCCGACTCGCTGTCCAGACTGAAGATCGTCGATGTAAGCCGGACACGGTCAGTGAACGCATAGTTGCTGTTGGCGCTGGTCAGCAGCCGATCGACGTCAAAGACCTGAACGTCGATCTGGCGCAGTTGGTCCACGTACTCGGACAATATATTGAATTGATGCTTATCCGAGGTATGTTTCGATTCCAGCCGTACGATGTCCGAATCGTCTCTGGTGGCAAAGAAATCCTCGAACTTCGTATTGTTCCTTTCCAGAGTCAGCGTCGTTGGAAACGATTTGCTGTTGATCAGCCAGACAGCCCGCGCAATGTCGGTTTCCGTGATGTTGTCCGGAGACAAGGTGCTGTTGAATTCGTTTCGACTCTGCCGGAGAAAGACCTTGAAAGAGTGCAGCTTTTTCCTGAGCACGTGAGCGTCGGCAAAGTAGCCGAAGAAGGTATCGTCGTCGTCCCGGCTGAAGTTGTCGCTGGCGATTAAATCCTGCTGTTTCCATTGCGGTTCCAGGCCGAAGGAAACCAGCAGCAGATCCGGATGATAGAGCCAGCCGCGGCTGCGCAATTCGAGGCGTTGCCAGAACGTATCGGTCTGTTCCCTGCGCGGGTCGACATTCGGCCCGGACCGTTCTTCCTCCTTGTCCTGATATTCCAGGAATAATTCGACGACCGGCCGTTCGAACATGTACGCGAAGTCCGCGTACGCCGGAGGCGGCGCATACACCGCAAGTATTGAAATCGCCGCGAGCCAGCGGTGCAGCGCCAGTCGCGCGAGCGCCGCCGCGCCATGCCTGACCGTTGGGCAGAAGCCGCTAATCATCGCCGCGTCCATACAGAAGCGTCAGTTCGGGGACATCGAATCTGAACAGCCTGCCCTTCACTCCCACATGGGCATTGTGGCAGGCGAGGCAATCCTGCCCGGATGTTCCGCTGTGCACCGGCGGCAACGTCTCCGGATTGTGGCAGCCGGTGCAGAGCTCGCGGTTATCGGCGCCGAGCAGCATATACTGCCGCAGCGACTGGTGGGGATTGTGGCAATGTGTGCACGCCCCGATTGCCGCCGGAAGATGCTGCTTCAATCCGCGTTCGCGGGCGAATGCGGCTGAATGCTGCGCATGACAACTAATGCATAGTTGTTGCGTCGGCATGTTCAGCCTCGATGACACGGATCCCGACTGGCGTCGGGTTGGCGCCTGACTCGCATCGTCCCGGTTGCCGAGGAAACTCGTCGATTGGTCCAGGCTGTGGCACAGTCCGCACTCGCCCGCCGCGTATGGACCATGCTGCCAGTATGGTGAAACGAGCGCCTCACGGTGCTGTTGCTGACGTGCCATTTGCTCGGCGTTTGCGACTTGCGCAGACTCCGGCTGTTCAGGGCCGTCTCGCGACTGTTCCTCATGCAGCGGCGGCACTCCGGTGAATATGATGTTCTTGATCCGGTGGCGAGCCTCCGTGCTGCAACCGACCACAACGGATGCCAGGGCAAGACCGAAAATCAGCATGACAAGCGATCGCCGGGGCGGCCGCCGTAACGTCTTTGTCCTGTTTTCGCTGTGCTGCGTCATATTGCGACCTCGGCCTAGTCCGTACCCGGCCGGGTTTCCGACTCACCAATCACTGCGCTGTTTTCTACATAGTCGCCATAGGCATATACGTTGATCTTGAACGGCCCCGCCTGATTCGTGACGTAAACGAGGTATTCCGCCCGGAAATTCGGATCGAGGTACTGCGCAAAATAGGCAAGATTGTCATAGTCGATGTGCACGCCGGCGGGCAGCCACGTTCCGCCGCTGATCGAACCGAATTTCCCGAAGGGCATCAGGGCGTTGCCGGTCTCAACATCGAAGATCTGCACGATTTCGAACGCGCTGTCGATGGCATAAAGACGCCCGTCCCGGTCCACGTCGATGCCCTTCGGCCGCGGCATCGCGCCAGGAAAGTCGCCGGGTTCGCCGATGGTCTTGACGAACTGCCCGTCGGCATCGAACTTCTGTACGCGAAAATTCAGAAAGTCGGTCACATACAAATTACCGTCGCCGTCTATCGTCAGGTGAGTCGGAAACCGAAAGGTCCCCTCGAGTTCGCCCTGACCGCCGATCGAATCGATCTCTTCGCCGGAGCTGCGATCGAAAATCCTGATACTTTCCGTACCGACGTCTGCCGCGTATACCCGGTCGCCGAAAACGACGACGTCAGTCGGTTTGAACTCCGGACCCGCCTCGTAGAGGCGAAAGAAAGCATCCATCTGGTCGAACACCAGAATCCCGCCGCGATCCCGGTCGGCGATGTACTTGTATTCCGCAGCATCGACGAATATGCCGCCGGGGTTCGCCAGCGATCCGCCGGTACGATCATCCACGAGCTCCATTCGCTTCTTCTCGAGATCCACGATCACGATTCGGCGATAAGTCTTGTCAGACACGTAGAGCCGCCCGGCCGTATGATCCAGGTCCCAGGGTCTTGCAACGGACATGATCGGCTCGGATTCTCCGGTCACGAATTCCCTGAAGCGGTTTTTCACGAGGCCAATGTCTTCCTCGCTCGTAATCGCCGTCAGAAACTGAATCCTCGGCTCATCGGGCAGGCCGGGATAGAAAACCGTATCCGCCTTTTCTATCACAGGTGCGGAGGAACACCCGGCGATCATTAACAGCATCACAACCGTGAGAACCGATTTACTGTGCTGGCAAATTGAAACTTTCTGCATCTTCATGAGCGGGTATTCGTTCCTCTCTATTGCCGAATCTCGGTCAGATAATCCGCCGTAGCCCTGATCTCTCTGGCGCCGAGTACTTTCATCGCAATCATCATCGGCACCTGTTCGATTGCCGCGGTTATGTCCTCCGCGGATGCGCGCGTTATGTCGGGACCGACCAGACCGGTCGCATCGGAACCGTGGCAGGTTGCGCAATGCCGTTTGAACAGCGACTCGCCATCCGCTGCCGCCCTGGCCGATGCCGGCGCGCCATCCGCCAGACCGTGAATGTAGTCGCCGACGGCATTGATTTGCTCTGCCGTCGACGACTTCAGGCCAAACATCAATGGCGCCCTGGCGATTGCGGCCCTGACGTCGTCGGCCGTTTGGCCCCTGATATCCGGGCCGATATGTCCGCTGGCATCTTCACCGTGGCAGGCTGAACAGGTGATCTTATAGAACGCTTTGCCGTCGACCCGCTCGTACGCTGCCCTGGGCGGTGTTCCAGTGTCGAGGCCAACCAGGTATCGGCCCACCGCCCCGATCTCTGCAGATCCAAGTGTTTTCAAGCCCGCCATCATCGGTACCCGACCGATCGCATCGCCGATTTTGCTCGTGGACACGCCGCGTATCGACGGCCCGATCTGGCCATTTGCATCAGCACCGTGGCAGCCGATGCAATACATCGAAAAGACAACCTTGCCGTCCGGCGGTTCGACTGCCTCAGCATCGGCAGGCGCCTTGGCACCTTCGCCCAAACCGCTTAGATATACGCTGATCGCGTCTCTTGACTCGGTGCTCAGCGCCTTCATCGCAACCATCATGGAGACCCGGCCGATGGCCTCCGCTATCGCTGCGCTTGTTGCGCCGCGTATGTCGGGGCCGATTCTGCCGCTCGCGTCCGCGCCATGGCAGGCAGCACAGTTCGTGGAGAACAGCACTGTGCCATCGGGTGCGCCCTCGGGCAGCGCGACGACGGGCGTGCCCGCCGGCAGGGAATCAACGATCGCACGGAGGTTTTCGGGGTCTAGCGACGCCAGGTCCGACATAAGATTGACACGTTTTATCGCCGCCATGACCCGGTCAATCGTTGCGCCCCTGATCGGCGGGCCGATTTTTCCTTCCGCATCGGCGCCATGGCAGCCGGCGCAACGCTGCAGAAACATCACTTTGCCGTCGTGCTGTTTCGACGCCCGTTTCAATTCCGCAGGAGCGGCATCGATTCCCTCACGGGGCGTGACCATGAATCTGATATTCACCGGTTCGATGCGATCGTATTCGACCGGCCGGTGGCACAGCGGCTCGCAACTGCCTCCGGTCTCGGTCTTCGCGAACGCCCTGATACCGACGTCCTGCTCACCGAGATAGGCATCGGTGGTGATCTGGGCTTCGAGGCCGGAAGCGTGCTGGTCATGGCAGGCCCGACACCCTCTGCCCTTGTCGCGGACCACGTGCCGGTAGTGAAGATTCAGATTGCCGTTACGGAATTTCGTGGCCGTCAGGGTTCGGGGCTCGGCAAAGGTCGCCTCCCCGTGGCACATGAGGCAAAAATAGCTGTCGGACGAGAATTCCGTGTAAAACGACGACGAGTAAGGGTATCGCTGTAATCGATAATTGTCCGAGGCGTGCGGCTCATGGCACAGCGCGCAATCTCCCCGGGCAAACGGCGGATGCTGTTGCAGCGACTTGTCGACAAACAACTCCTCGACGGCCGGCAGCCTCTTGCCTTCGTGATCCGTCTGATCCTGATCGTGGCAGCCGAAGCAGAGTTGGGGCATGGCATCGACCAGTTGAAACTCGTGGCCGGAGCTGTGCGGATCGTGGCAGGCGGTACACCGGCCCTGCTCCACCGGACCATGAATCGTGAGGGCCCCGTCCGGCACGGTCTTGTTGTGACAGCTCACGCACAGCGCCTCGGGAGGGAATTTGAGTTGGACCGCGTACTGCGACTTGTGCGCGCTGTGACAGAATGTGCAGAGCCCGGCACTCGCTGGCGCATGTTTGTGCTCGTGCCGTGTGAGTGCGGCGTGGCACTGGCTACACAACTTGCCACCGCTGGCGGCGAACCGGAACTGGTGTTGGCCTGGCTCTTCGGCGACGTGACACACGCCGCAGAACTGGGCGCCCGGCCCGCCGTCGTGCGGAACAGAGGTATGCAATTTATCGGAATGGCAGGAGGCGCTCGCGCAGGATTCGCCGGGTGACAGGGTGATTTCCGCAGCGGCCAGATTGACGGCGAGCGAGCAAATGACACCAATCATGGCGCACGATTTTTCACTGCTGCGCTCACTCATCTCTGCCTTCGCCTCAATTCCTGGTGCCGCGTGTTGCGTCCGGCTATCCGCGGCAGCCCCGGTTGCACCAATGCGTCAAGCGCGGGCCTGGCTCGCGCATCGGACGCCGGCAGTCTGTAGGCTGGAGTCGTAAACCAGGCCTACAGACTATTCTACCGTCACGCTATTTCTTGTGGCACGTCAGGCAGAGCCCGGAGGCAGGTGTCTTGGTCGACACTCTGAGCAAGTGCGTGCCCGCCACCGCTTCGCCGACGCCGTCATGAACGTCGTGGCACGAGCTGCACTGGACCTTGAATCCCGCCGCTGTCGGCTCGAGGACATCCTGAATCGTTCCGGTGCCCAACGCATTGGTCTTCGGATGCAGCCCCGGATCCGCTACTTCGTCGTAGACGATCGACAGCGGGTGGGTGCCGGTCAGGTTCATATCGGTGCCGATCCGCGGCACGCCTGCGCCCGGAACCTGGAAGCCGGTATTGATGTCGCCGATAAATACCGTGGCCGTCGGTGGGGTCGCATTCGTGGCGCCGCTGCTCCTGTCGAACTGGTCGATACCGACCGTGCCGTCGTGGCATCCCAGGCAGAGCTTCGCGCCGCCTGTCGGCTCATTGTCGAAAGCGCCATCGATGAAGCTGGCGAAGACCGGATTCGAAGCACCTTCCTCGGCATACATCTGATAGGTCTCGGCACTGAGCTGATGGTTCCACAACAGGCCGTTCGCGAACAGCTCGTAGTTGCGATCGTGATCGTGCGGCACGTGACAGACCCTGCAGATCTCATTCCGGAAGTTCCATGTATCCGTCGAGAAGTCATGCGGACTACCCACGATGCCGGCGCCATTGCCGTTCGCACTGGCCGTGCCTGCCATCAGCAAAGCCGCCAACCCGGACATGAGAAGCAGTGAAAACTTTCTATTCATATTTACCTCGTCAATTAATTACCTTTTCATTTCAATCGCTGCTCGGGACAAGCGCCCCAGTTTTCCCCAACCTTAATCCGTAATTAGCGCTTCATGATTAGTATGTACGGATCGGAGTGTTTTCCTTCAATAGGGGCTTGTACCTAAGTATTTGTCGCAAAATCGCGACGGTGCCGCGGAGCGATCGTGATACATGTACCGCGCCGAAAACACGCCGTCATTTGACATAGCGAATTGCTGCCAGAGAAGTTCCTGAGCGACCATCTTTCTATGGCCGGACACCCGCCGTTATTTTTTTTGCGATGCTCGGACGTATCGTACCGGACGGGTGCACACGGTTCACGCCTGAACCGGAGTCTCGGTTACTACCTAAGTTCATCGGGCTTCGAGGAACAACAAGAAAACGCACCATGTGACATAAAGCGACTGCTTCGTACCATGCGGAAACCTGAGATGGGTTCTAGTTGTTTCGCGCGCCCTGATCGATCCAGTCCTGAATGATTCCAACTTCGCCGTCCGATAACGGCGACCCGCGGCCATCGGCCCAGGCCTTGGCGTGATGCGGCGGCATCTGGATTTCCGGGGCGGTTTTTTGCGCTATGACAAGAAACAGCGTGCTCGACATGCTGCTGCCGGGTATGACGACTTTTCCGAGGTTCGTGCCTTTCATGATGCTGTCGTAATTGCGCACGCTGAATCCGCTGGCCGCGACGCCTTCACCGGCACCATCGTGACATTCGATGCAGTGTTGCTCGAAAATCGGTTGTACGTCGGATGAAAAACTGACTTCGGATTGGGTGCAGCCGAGAAGCTGCAGGCCCAATGCAAAAATACCGACTTTGGTAAAGGCGTCCACGCTCATTGCAGGTCCTCCTGCCGGCCTCGCTGACAAACGGTCAGCGACGACTTCGGCTTCTTGTCATCGCCGCTTCCGGGCCGCGCCCGGGGCAAGGCGGCCTGGTTCGACGACCACCGGGTCGCCGGCAGAGTCTTTCGTTATTCTGCGCCGGGCAGCGACGCGTAATACGCGGCCAAATCGGCAATGTCCTCGTCACTGAGGCCCTGCATGATCATGGTCATCATCGGCCCGGTTCTTTCACCGGTCGTGTACTCCTTCATGACGCTCGCGAGGTTGTCGCGATCCAGCCCTGCGAGCGCCGGATTCTCACCCATGCCTTCTCCTGCCGCTCCATGACAGCCGGCGCACGAGGCTGCTTTTTCACGGCCTGCATCGACATCACCGCCCGCCACTGCGAGACCCCCGACCATGAGAGCGCCGAGGATTACCAATTGCCAGAGGGAATACTTGTTCACCAGATTTCTCCTGTCATGTGCCTATACCGGATACCGAATTCTCACCATTGTTCCCCGTCGCCACAAATACGTAATTGCCGCATTCGGAGCAATCCAGGGACTCGGATATTATGCTTGTGCCCGCGGCGTCGCGGAAGCAATTGTGGGTGCGGCTACCTTGCCGTAGCCGGCTGTCAATGCGCTGCCGTCCTCGCGTGATGCCGGACGGAATCGCTTATCCAGCTCAGTACAAGACCGACCAATATGAACGGCGCGACAAAGATGATGACGGGCGATGCAAAGGCGATCAGCGGGGCCGCAAAGACCAATACGACAAAGAGCAGAAAGACCTGCATAACCATCCTCCCCGCGGCAAACACGTGTCGCTCAATTTAACAGGGTCGCATGACTATCCGCCCGCGTGACGCGGCAGGCAATACGTACAAGTCCGAATTGCCCCGGTCAAACCGAACTACGGCGGGTGATGTGTCCATGACATTTGTCAGCTACAGGCCGATTTTTCCGCCAGCCGTATTCCCCGTGCAATCAGGTCCAGACGAACCGGATCCACCAGCCGTATGCGTCGGCGATCCACGTCGATCAGCTCCTTTCTATGCATCTTGGCGAACAAGCGGCTCAACGTCTCGGACGTTATCCCGAGGTAGTTGGAGATGTCTTCACGTGACATCGGCAGTCTGAACTCGTACTCGGGTCCGCCCGGTTGCCGCAGCCTGGATCGCATGTCCATCAGAAATCTCGCGGTTCGCTGTGTCGCGCCGAAGCCTTCCGCGAACATGGGCCGCCTGGAAAACTCGCGGCTCATCAGCCGCAGTAGCTGGTATTGCAGATTGTGGAACTCCACGCTCAGTCGTGCGATGTCCTGATACGGGATGACGCAGACCGAGGCGGTTTCCAGAATCAGCGCGTTACAGCGGTGCCGGTCCGGGAAGACGGCATCGAAGCCCAGCGGCTCCCCTCGAAGGTGAAAGCCGTGCACCAGTTCGTGCCCGCCGGCGTCCAGCGTGTAACTCTTGATACAGCCCTCGCGTACGGCATACACGGCGGTAAACGGATCGCCAACGCGATACAGGTAGCTTCCCGCCGGCAATGGTCGCGCATGCCGTACCATGGACTGCAGGTGTTCGAGATCCGACGGTTCCACACCCGTCGGCCAGCACAATTCGTTGAGCGAACAAAAGCCGCATTCGCGGCGGAAATCGCCGTAGTCTATCGTGCTCGTGACAGCGTGCGCGCCCAAGTGCCGACTCTCCGAACGTCCCGCCATTCTAGGCGATGCGCCGACGCTCCGGACATCGTGGATGTTACCTAGCGTGAGCTGACAAATGTCAATGACATTTCCGGCGTTGCATGCTGAGATGGCGGATGCGGCAGGTTTTGCGCGTCGGCCCGCCGCAAGGGCATCCAGACGCGAGTATCCAGATGATGAGAAAGGAGTCAGTCATGTTTGTTCGACAGGTTACGGCACACTTCAAACCAGGCAAATTTGATCTGCTCAACCAACGGCTCGAGAACGACATCATCCCGCTGCTCAAAAAGCAGACGGGGTTTCGTGATGAACTGGCGATTTTTGACAAGGAAAAAGACGAAGCCATTGCCATGAGTTTCTGGGAGACCCGGCAGGATGCCGAAAAGTACCAGCGCGATATCTATCCCCAGGTATCCGAGAAGATGGCGGACGCCATTGAGGGCAGCCCGGAAGTCCGATCGTTCGAAGTCAATAATTCAACCTGGTACGACATTCACGCTACCTGACGGCGGGATTGTCGAAATCTGATATGGGCGGCAGCA
>JBHHWI010000078.1:0-14111 GCA_046756445.1 Woeseia sp.
GGCATCGATGACGATCATCTCGACGAGATCGGCTGGGCTTAAGTTGACTCCGGCACCACTATCCTGGAGCACTGTCTCAACCGGACACGAGTTGATCACCGGCAGAGGGTCTGGGCTGAGAACCCTGTTCGACAATTCGGCGTAGCCGATCTGGACGCGCGAAGCGCGCCCGGAGGGCGAGGAGCCGAAGGCGACGAGCCAATCCCGCCCTCTCCGCGAGACCGGCATCCGGTTTTGCGCAGATTCTTGTTGTCTTGTTTCCGTCGATCTTACGAAACCACATTAATAAGTATTCGGATGTTTTCGAATCGCCTACAGGTGCGTATTCATGTTGATCAGTCGCTGGAAAAAAAATTTGCGCTTCCAGTGATTTTGCATAATATGGAAGTTGAGGCTTTGGCCTCGACGTTAACAGGTTCGCCTGTTAGCACCCGCCCTGCTGAAAGAGGTCCGAGCCTCTGCCAGTGTCGGGGGCGGTGGACGCAGAAGGTAGAACCGGGAGGGAAGCCGGTGAGCGAAAGCTGACCAGCGGAACAATCGGAACGCTTTGAGGATCTCGGAAGAATCAAAGTGCTATGCCTCGGGCAGCCCGATACCAAGAACAGATTCGGGCTCGGACGCGGGGAACTCGCCGAAAGGCGAGTGAAGCGGGAAAGAGTCGGGAAAATGGGACCAGCAGACCTGCCCTGGCGTCCTCTAACGAAAAAGCGGCCGATCGGCCGCTTTTTTTTTGTTCTGGCGGTGCCGAAAACGCTACGCTTACCGCATATCGGGGACGGACTACCGGGACGCCGGCTGACGCCGCCGCCGGCATTCACTGACGGAATAGCGCCGACATATCGAAGCCATGCACAGCGTATCGATTCCACACAACATCTGCATCCTGAGGATCTCGGCGATCGGTGACGTGACCCATGTCGTGCCGGTGGTCCGCGCCATCCAGGATAGCTCGGGCGATACCAGGATTACCTGGGTCTGCGGCAGGCTGGAGCACGAGGTGGTGGCCGGTCTGGAGGGCGTGCGTTTCGCCATCTTCGACAAGCGTGCGGGCTGGCGCGCTTTTCGGGATCTGAAACGGCAACTCGCAGGCGAGCGGTTCGATGTGCTGATGCACATGCAAGTCGCCGCGCGCGCCAGTCTGGCGGGCGCCCTTGTCAAAGCCCGCATCCGGCTCGGATGGGACAAGGCGCGCTCGAGGGACTTGCATCAGTTGTTCATCAACCGGCGCGTGGAGGCCGCCGAGGGGCAGCACCAGGTGCAGGGATTCCTGTCGTTTGCCAGGGCGCTAGGGCTCGACGCCGGGGAGCCGCGCTGGGACCTGCCGGTGTCACGCGAAAGCCAGGCGTTCGCCGAGCAGGTGCTGCCGGGCGATCAGCCCGCGCTGGTGATCTCGCCCTGTTCGAGCCACCCATTGCGCAACTGGGCGGCAGAACGGTATGCGGCGGTGGCCAATCACGCAGCCGCCGGCCTGGGCATGCGGGTCGCCCTGACAGGCGGGCCGAGCGATGCCGAGGCGTCGATGGGTCAGTCGATCGAGCGTTCGATGCGCAATGCGGCGGTCAACCTGATCGGCCGGGACACGCTGCCGCAATCGCTTGCCCTGTTGCAGCGGGCGGCTGTGGTACTGTCGCCGGACGCCGGCCCGGCCCATCTGGCCAATGCGCTCGGAACGCCGGTAATCGGCCTGCACGCCTGCACATGGTCGAAGCGCAGCGGGCCTTACAACTCGCTCGATATCTGCGTCGACAAGTTCCCGGAAGCCGCGCGCCGGTTCCTGGGAAAGGAACCGGAGGCGCTGCGCTGGGGAACGCGCATCGAGCGCCCCGGTGTCATGGATCTGATTCCCGTCGATGATGTGATCGACCGGCTCGAGCAGGTAGTCCGCGGACCGCGTCAGGAGTAGTCCTTGTAGGATTTTTCCTCGACGATTTCCGAACCGAGGTGCAGGTTGACCGCTTTCTTGGCTTTGGCGCGTTTGTCGTTGGTGACATAGACTGCCCGGGCGAGCTCGATGAACCTCTCACCGAACCGGTCGTGCCGCTCCTCGTCGCGGATATCGTCCTCGATCTCCCAGAGTTCTTCGTTGATGGCCTTCAATTGCCGGTGCAGGTCTGCGATGAGCTCGTCCCCGGCGACGGATTCCGACCAGACCTTGCCGAGCAAGCCCAGTTCGTGGCGGACATTGGCGACTTTTTTCGGATCATCCATGCGTTCCGATTTGATCTCGAGAATCGTGATCTTGTCGAGCAGCTCACCGGGCGAGATTGGTACGAGGATTTCATTCATGTTCTGGATGGAGGTCACCTGAATGGAGGGCCGAATATACTGCATTTCGGCCGCGGAGCCGACCGCGTCATTCCACATGGCCAAGGAGCCGGCCCATGGGCCATAATCGCCGTCGGTCCGCGTCGGCTGCCCCGCGACGGCCAGCCGTGAACCCCGTCAGGCCCGGAAGGGAGCAGCGGCAGCGGTGACGCCGGGTGCCGGGGAGGGGCTGGCGCGGGCCTTTGAGTTTGTCCTGGTTTGGTCGGCGCTGCTGCATTGGTTACACTGGCCGATCTGACTCCCGAATCAGCCCTCGCAGGCAAAAACGCTTACCAAAATGAGTTATCTCGTTCTCGCCCGCAAATGGCGACCGAAAAACTTTGCCGAGACGGTGGGACAGGAGCATGTGCTGCGGGCGCTTACGAATGCCCTGGACAGTGAGCGCCTGCACCACGCCTATCTGTTCGCCGGGACCCGCGGCGTTGGCAAGACATCGATCGCCAGGATTCTTGCCAAGGCGCTCAACTGTGAGTCCGGCGTGACCGCAAATCCCTGTGGCAACTGTACGGCCTGCGTGGAGATCGACGAAGGCCGCTTCGTCGACCTGATCGAGGTGGATGCCGCGTCGAAAACCAAGGTCGACGATACCCGGGACCTTCTCGATAACGTGCAGTACGCACCGGCGACAGGCCGCTTCAAGGTGTATCTGATCGACGAAGTGCATATGCTGTCGAGGAGCTCGTTCAATGCACTGCTGAAGACGCTCGAGGAACCGCCACCGCACGTCAAGTTTTTGCTGGCAACCACCGATCCCCGGAAAGTGCCGGTGACCGTCTTGTCGCGATGCCTGCAGTTCAATCTAAAACGCCTGACGCCGAAGCTCATCCGGGATCGCCTCGCGCACATCTGCGAGGCCGAAGGCGTCGGGGCGGACGGTTCCGCTCTGGCAATGCTGGCGCGCGCGGCGGACGGCAGTCTGCGCGACGCGCTGAGTCTGCTCGACCAGGCAATCGCCTATTGCGCCGGAGAGGTCAGCGAAGAACCGGTCAGCGTGATGCTGGGCAACATCGATCGGCAACACGTGTCTGCTCTGCTGAAGCTGCTGGCCGCCGGCGATGCGCCCGGTCTGCTCGAGGCCGTTGCGGCGATCGACGAGCAGTTTCCGGACTATGCGAGACTGCTGGATGATCTCGCGGGGTCGTTGCAGCGAATCGCCGTGTATCAGGTCGTCGGCACAGCGGATATCGACGACGAACTCGCCGCTGGCGAGCTCGCGGAACTTTCGGCGAACATGGCGGCGGAAGACGTTCAGCTTTTTTACCAGACAGCCTTGCTGGGACGCCGCGACCTGCATCTCGCGCCGGATCCCAGGTCGGGTGTCGAGATGACGCTGTTGCGGATGCTTGCGTTTCAACCGCCCGGTGCGTCCAACGGCCGGCGTGCGGCCATCCGCGAAGACACCGCAGCGCAAGCGGATCCCGTGAAGAAGGCGGATGCGCCTGCCCGCGAGCAGTCGGTATGGAAAGACCCGGACTGGAGCACGCTGATCAATGAGCTGACCCTGACCGGCGCCAACAAACTGCTGGCAAGCAACTGCGCGTATCTGCGCCGCGAAAACGACACCCTTTATTTCAGCCTCGACAGCCGTTCGGAATCCCTGCTGACGAAATCACGTCAGACAGCGCTCGCGGCGGCGGTGTCCGACAGGTTCGGTGAGCCGTTGCGGGTCGAAATAACGATCTCCGACAAAGCACCGGACACGCCGTTGCAGGAGAAGCGGCGGCAGGACGACGAAAAGATCCGGGCAGCCCGGGCGTCCCTGGAATCGGATCCCAACGTTAAGGCGATGCAGGACATGTTCGGTGCCGAGCTGAATCCCGAATCCATCGAACTCGTTCACCGGCCGCCGGAGGAGGCGCCGGACGATCAGCCCCCGTCGCCTGCCGGGAGCCGCACATGAAAGGCGGTATCGGCCAGCTGATGAAACAGGCCCAGCAGATGCAGGCCGAAATGAAAAAGGCCCAGGAGGAGATGGGCAAGGTCGCCGTGACGGGCGAATCGGGCGCGGGCCTGGTGAGAATCACGATGACCTGTCAGCATGAGGTGCGGGCGCTCGAAATCGACCCGTCGCTGATCGGTGACGACAAGGAGATGCTGGAGGATCTGATCGCTGCGGCGTTCAACGATGCGATTCGACGCGTCGAGAAGACTATTCAGGAAAGATTCTCAGGCGTGGCATCGGGTATTGGCCTTCCTCCCGGCATGAAGCTTCCGTTCTGACAAGCCGCACGAAACGTGTCTTATTCTCCGCTCCTGATTCGTTTGATCGATGCCCTGAAATGCATGCCGGGCATCGGAAAAAAATCTGCGCAGCGAATTGCATTTCACCTGCTCGAGCGCGACCGTGACGGTGCGGATGAATTATCGAAGGCACTGGCGGTCGGCGTCGCCGGCATCGGTCATTGCAGCCGCTGCCGAATGTTTACCGAGCATGAGCTCTGCAGCATTTGCAGCGCGTCGGGCCGTGACGAATCACTCATCTGTGCCGTCGAATCACCGGCGGACGTGATGGCAGTCGAGGACGCTACCGGCTACCGGGGGCTTTATTTCGTGCTGATGGGTCACCTGTCGCCGCTCGACGGCATCGGTCCCAAGGAACTCGGTATGGATGCGCTCGAAAAACGCCTGGCTGACGAGCAAGTCAAAGAACTGATTATCGCAACCAACCCGACGGTCGAGGGTGACGCGACCGCGCATTTTCTGGCTGACATGGCGAGTCGGCACAAGGTACCTGCCAGCCGCATCGCTCATGGTGTGCCGCTCGGCGGTGAGCTCGAATACGTGGACGGCGGCACTCTGTCGCACGCCTTCTTCGGGCGTCGGATCGTCGATTAACCCAAAGGAGTAGCGAGGTCCCGATGAGTGAAACTGATTGCTTGTTCTGCAGGTTTGTCTCGGGAGAGCTCGAGGCCGACGTCGTCTATGAGACCGAAAACGTGTTTGCCTTTCGCGATATCAATCCACAGGCGCCGACGCACGTCCTGATCGTGCCGCGCAGGCACATTGCCTCGATCAACGAACTGGACGCTGCCGATAAAGAGGAGATCGGCAACCTGTTTCTGGCCGCCAGGCACGTGGCGGCCGAGGAAGGATTCAGCGAAGACGGTTACCGGGTCGTAATGAATTGCAATGAGGCGGCGGGCCAGACTGTATTTCACGTACATCTGCACCTGCTGGGCGGCCGAAACTTCGGCTGGCCGCCGGGTTAATGCCTTCGTTCAGTCAGCTTCCTGGTTAGCGTGAGCAGGCGCCTGTAACTTTCGTAGCGCCGTTCGCTGATTCGTCCGGTCCCGACGGCTTCTATGACCGAACAATCGGGTTCCCGAAGATGGCGGCAGTCGGAGAACTTGCACGCCGCACCTGACTCAGCGATCTCCCGAAATCCGATATGTACGTCGTCCGTGCTGTCGATGCTCGGCGCATAGTCGCGCACGCCCGGCGAGTCGATGACGGCGCCGCCGTTCTCCAGTCCAAGCATCACCGAGTTGGCCGTGGTATGACGGCCCTCGCCACTGCTTTCGGAAACGGCCGCAGTTGGCAGGTCGGCAGTCTCGGCAAGCCGATTGATCAGGCTGGACTTGCCCACGCCCGACTGGCCCACGACTATCGCGGTCTCGTTGGCCAGCAGGTCTTCAATTGCGGACAGATTGCTGCCGGCCTTCGCGCTGGAGAGTATGGTTCGGTAACCGACGCGCTCGTACTCCTGCAACGCTTGTATCACATCGTCATCGGGCTCCGCCAGGTCTGTCTTATTAAATATGACGGCGGCGGCAACACCCATCAGTTCGGCGGCGGCAAGGTATCGGTCGACGATAAACCAATCAGGCGCCGGCGGGTCCGCGGCGACGACCACGAGGAAGCTGAAATTTGCGGCAAGCACGTCGACATTGCCGCGCGTGTTCGGGCGGCTGAGTTCATTGCGACGGGGCAATACGCGCGTGATAAGCCAATCCGGCTCCCTGTCAATGGGTTGCGCCCCGACACGGTCCCCACACACGGGCCGCAGCCGCTTGCCCTTGACCCGCGCGCTGACTTGCCTGCCATCCGCGAGGCGCAGGCTCATCCGCCGGCTGAATGTCGCAACGACCAGCGCCGCCTGTCCGTTTGACAGCGCCCTGGTCATTCGGCTTCCGGTCCGGCCTGAACATTGCCCCAGTCGGCGCGCTTTCGCTTAGTCTTTGATTGCCTGAGGGATTTTGCTAGCCCGGTAATAGACACCGTTATTCCACTCACTCGGAAAATCCTTCAAACCATCAAATCCTCGCCCGATCTCACGCGCCGACCGGGGCAACATTCAGGCTGGCCGAACGCACTCGGGCAAAGTATGCCGGGATGCGGGCAGCCTTGCATCTCCGGTCGCGGTAAACTCGAGGATGCGAGTCGGAGTCGGGAAATCGGATGACCAAGGAAATTGATACCGGGCCGCCGGAGGCCCCGAGCAATCTGATCTGGATCGACCTTGAGATGACAGGGCTTGATACGACATCCGATCACATCATTGAGATAGCGACCATTGTCACCGACCATCGCTTGAACGAACTGGCCGAAGGGCCGGTCATCACGATACATCAAAGCCGCGACATAATGGGCGGGATGGATGAATGGAATTCACGGCAGCACGGCGATTCGGGGCTCACTGCGAGGGTGCTGGCCAGCGGCACGAGCATGCAGGAGGCGGAGGTCGAAACGCTCAGATTCCTCAAGCGGCACGTCGCGGAGAATTCGTCCCCAATGTGCGGAAACAGCGTTTGTCAGGACCGTCGATTCCTGGCGCGCCAGATGCCGACCCTGGAAGCTTTTTTTCACTATCGAAATCTGGACGTGAGTTCCCTGAAGATACTCGCGCAAAACTGGGCGCCGGAAATCGCCAACGGGTTCAGGAAGGAATCCGAGCACCGAGCACTGGCAGACATCAGGGACTCGATTGCCGAACTCGCGTATTACCGGGACTCGCTCTTTGACCAGAGCATCTTGTGCGGGCAAGCATGACCGTAAAGCCGAATGCGCCGGCGTGCGAACGCAACAAGCGGCCGATCCTGGAGGTCATCAGGGTCGATTTTCGAGATTGCAGTAATATTCTTGAAATCGGTTCCGGCACCGGCCAGCATGCCGTGTATTTCGCGCAAGCCATGCCGTGGCTGGTTTGGCAAACCAGCGATCTTGCCGAGAACCACGCGGGAATAGGGACATGGATAGCAGATGCCAGCCTGCCCAACGTTCGTGACCCGCTGCTGTTGGACGTGCAAAACTCGACTGGATTTGCCGGGAAATATGACGGTGTATTTTCGGCCAACACCGCGCACATCATGAGCATGCCCGAGGTGCACTGCATGTTTGATCTTGCTGGCCGGCTGCTGCCGCGCGGAGGCAGGTTCTGTCTGTACGGGCCGTTCAATCGGGACGGCGATTACACCAGCGAGAGTAACCGGCGCTTTGATCAGTCATTACGTGATCAGGACGCCAGCATGGGGATTCGCGATCTGGGGATGCTGGATGAGTCTGCCGCCAGGTCGGATATGCGTCGCGAAAGGCTCTACGCCATGCCCGCCAACAATGCGCTGGCTGTCTGGCGCAAACGTGAAAATGCGGAAGGCAGATGACGATTCATAAAGGTGGCTGCCATTGTGGCCGGGTCAGGTTTGAAGTCGAGGCGCCGGCAGATCTCGAAGTGAACGAGTGTAATTGCACCATCTGCCGAATGTCCGGGCATTTGCACCTGATCGTGCGCAAGAATCAGTTCAGGCTGGTCAGCGGGCAAGACGATCTTGCGACTTATCAATTCAATACCGGCGTCGCGAAACACCTGTTCTGCGCTACATGCGGCGTCAAATCGTTCTACATACCCCGGTCCAACCCGAACGGATACAGTGTCAATGCGCGCTGCCTCGATCCGGGAACCGTTACGTCAATGGAGATCGACGCGTTCGACGGCCTCAACTGGGAAGAGCATGCTCATTCGCTTCGCCACCTGACGGAGTAGTGTGTCACCAAATGCCGACAGTGCGCTTTGCAATGCAAAATGCGCATGCCTTATAGTTGGCGCCATCAATGCCGGGCGACTTTATTCGATGATGAGAAGGGCTTTACTGCACTCAGCGTTCTTGCTTGCCGCAGCGCAGGCATCGGCCGATCCGGCGTGGGTGAGTGACCAGTTCGAGGTCATGTTACGCACCGGGCCGAGTACCAGCAATGCGATCCAGCTCATGGTATCCAGCGGAACGCAACTCGAGGTTCTCGAACGGGACGACGAAACCGGCTACTCCAAAGTCAGGACGGGAGGCGGCACCGAAGGATGGGTCTTGAGCCGCTACTTGATGTCGGAGCCGCCGGCGCGAGAGCAACTGGAATCTCTGACGAACAGGCTGACCAACGCCAATGCCCGCGGGACCTCGATGAGCTCGCAACTCAACGCGATAAAAGGGGAGTACGACAGCGCGACGAGGCAGATCAGGGCCCTGCAGCGTGACAACGAACGACTGGGGTCGGAATTGGCCGAGATCAAACAGACCTCTGCGAATGTACTGGCTATCGACAGTCGTAACAAAGAGCTGCAACAACAGCTAACGGACGCTGAAATACGGGTGAGCATCCTCGAGCAGGAGAATCAGGAACTCAACAGGCAGCAAACCCGGTACTGGTTTCTGAGCGGTGCGCTCGTATTGACGGTCGGTATTATTCTGGGATTGTGGCTGCCGAGGATTCGGTGGCAGCGGCGATCCCGATACGACAGCTTTTAGACAAACGGGGACGGACCCCGAATGGGGTCCATCCCCGTTTCTATACGGACTCGCCGGCAAGAAACATCCAGGTCTCGATGACGCTGTCCGGATTCAGGGACATGCTCTCGATCCCTTTGTCGACCAGCCATTTCGCCAGGTCGGGATGATCGGAAGGTCCCTGGCCACAGATTCCGACATATTTGTCTCTGGCCTTGCATGCCGAGATTGTCATTGCCAGCATGGCCTTCACCGCATCGTCACGTTCATCGAAAAGCTCGGCGATTTCTGCGGAGTCGCGATCGAGACCAAGAGTCAACTGCGTCATGTCGTTCGAACCAATCGACATGCCGTCGAAGTGATCCAGATACTGTTCGGCCAGTAGTGCGTTCGACGGCAACTCGGACATCATGATTATCTTCAGATCGTCCTTGCCCCTCCGTAAGCCGTTCTTATCCAGCAGATCAATAACATCCTTCGCCTCTTGCACCGTTCTGACAAACGGAATCATTATCTGAACGTTCTTGAGTCCCATGTCCTCACGGACCTTGCGAAGCGCCGCGCATTCGAGTTCGAAGCATGGCTGAAAGTTATCCGCCAGATAGCGTGCTGCGCCGCGGAATCCAAGCATCGGGTTTTCTTCCTCCGGCTCGAAGGGCGCACCACCGATGAGATTTGCATATTCGTTCGATTTGAAGTCGGAAAGGCGGACGATGACGGGCTCGGGAGCAAAGGCCGCCGCGATAGTGCTGACGCCCTCGGTGAGTTTGTCGATGAAAAATCCGACTGGGTCGTCGTAACCCGCCATTTGCTCGTCCACGGCGTCGCGGGTTGCGGAATCCAGCTCGTCGTACTCGAGCAGGGCCCTCGGGTGCACGCCGATCATCCGATTGATAATGAACTCGAGCCGCGCCAGCCCGACCCCCTTGTTCGGAATGTTGGCAAAGTCGAAGGCCCTGTCCGGATTACCGACATTCATCATGATCTTCACGGGGATATCCGGCAGGGAGTCCAGCTCGATCTGCGTCCGTTCGAATTTGAGCAGGCCTTCGTAAACGTATCCCTCGTCGCCTTCGGCGCAACTCACCGTGACTGCCGTGCCGTCGGCAATATTGTCTGTGGCGTTGCCACAGCCGACCACGGCCGGAATGCCGAGCTCTCTGGCAATGATGGCCGCGTGGCAGGTCCTGCCGCCGCGGTTCGTTACTATAGCGGCGGCGCGTTTCATTACGGGTTCCCAGTCCGGATCGGTCATATCCGAAACCAGGACATCGCCTTGTTGGACTCGACTCATCTCGCTGACGTCACGAATAATCTTCGCCGTGCCGGTACCAATCTTCTGACCGATGCTCCGGCCCTGGCTGAGGATTGTGGAACGGCCCTTGAGCGTGAATCGCTGAATGGTGCGGCCGCTTCTGCTCTGGACTGTCTCCGGGCGCGCCTGGAGTATGTAAATCTTGCCGTCAGTGCCGTCTTTGGCCCACTCGATGTCCATCGGGCGCTTGTAGTGCTTCTCGATCGTCACTGCCGTTCTTGCAAGCTCGATCACCTCGTCTTGGTCCAGTGAAAATTGTTGGCTGTCCTGGTGATCGACATCAACCGTCTCGACGGATTTTCCCGGAGCGGGATCAGTGCTGTACACCATTTTGATGGCCTTGCTGCCGAGATTCTTGCGCAGCACGGGAAACCGACCTGCCTCGAGTGCCGGTTTGTAAACATAGAATTCGTCGGGATTGACGATCCCCTGTACGACCGTTTCCCCGAGTCCGTAGGATGATGTAATGAACACTACGTCCCGGAATCCGGATTCCGTATCGAGTGTGAACACCACGCCTGCCGCTCCGATATCGCTGCGGACCATGTGCTGTACGCCGACGGACAATGCGACCAGAGAGTGATCGAATCCCTGGTGCACGCGGTAGGCGATGGCCCGATCACTGAAAAGCGATGCAAAAACCTGATGCAGCGCGTCGGTCAGGCGATCGATACCCCTCACATTCAAATAGGTTTCCTGTTGGCCGGCAAAAGAGGCATCCGGTAGATCTTCGGCCGTGGCGGACGATCGGACGGCGACGGCGATATCCTCGCCGGCCGACATTTCGTTCCAGGTTTCCCGCAGTTCATCAAGGAGCCTGCCCGGTAACGGCGCACCAATGATCCAGTCGCGAATCGTCTTGCCCGCGCCCGCCAGCGCCTCGATATCATCGACATCGAGGCCATCGAGTACGGCTGCGATACGCTGATCGAGCCCGTTACTGGCCAGGAAGTCGCGGTATGCTGCCGAGGTGGTCGCGAACCCACCGGGTACGGCCACACCGAGATTGCTCAGATTGCCGATCATTTCGCCCAGTGAGGCATTCTTTCCGCCAACGATTTCAACGTCTTGCATTCCAAGCCTGTCAAGCTTGATAACGTATGGCTCCACCATCAGCTCCCTTGTGTTACCCGTCTGGACATGGACAATCGACTGCAGTGGCTGCGTGGAAAGCTCTTGGATAGTGGTGTGTGCAAATGACCGAACGTACCGTTTTTTTTCTCTCCGATCAGACGGGTGTGACGGCTGAGACGCTTGGCCACAGCCTCCTTACACAATTTGACGGACAGAATTTTCGGCAAGTGACTGTGCCATTTATAGATTCCGATGACAAGGCGCGCGAGGCCGTGAAAAATATTAACCAGGTGGCCAGTGAGGAGGGATCGAGGCCGATCGTGTTCTCGACACTCGTACATGACGATTGCCGGGCAATTGTCAGGGAGGCGGACGGATTGCACCTCGACATCTTCGACGTTTTCCTGGCGCCGCTGGAAGAGGAACTGGAGCAAAAAGGAACTCACACCGCCGGCAGGGCGCACGGCATGAGCGACATAAATACATACATGAAACGCATCGAAGCGACCAATTTTGCGCTCGCGAACGACGATGGCGGCATTACCCAGAATTACCAAATGGCCGACGTCATTCTCATTGGCGTTTCCCGCTCGGGCAAGACACCGACCTGTCTTTACCTGGCGTTGCAGTACGGTGTTTATGCGGCCAATTTTCCACTGACGGATGAAGAATTCGAAAGTGGGAATTTGCCTGATTTTCTGGTCAAGCAGAAACAAAAATTGTTCGGCCTGACGATCGCGGCGACGCGATTGCAGCAAATTCGAAAAGAGAGGCGGGCACTTGGCCGGTATTCTTCGGCCCAGCAAGTGCGTTACGAATTGCGGGAATCGGACAAGATATTCAAACGATACGGTATCCCGAAGGTGGACACGACGGAATTTTCGATTGAGGAAATCGCAAGCAGAATCCTGGATAGTACAGGTGTTGAACGCAGAGTTCGACCATAATTTTTTCGCAATATCGCGAAAAGCGGAACTGTTCTTGCATACCTTTTGCATTGCGATCGCTATGATATATTTGGCTCATGTTGCTCGAATACCAACTTGTGCCGGAGGCTATTACAAAGCCGCACAGTTTTGTCGGCCTGATGTCTTTGTATGAAAGCAATTATTTACGACTGCAACAATTAATTCCCGAACTCGAGAGACTGGACGGTTATTACCGGTCGCGCGTAGCCGGTGATTGCGATTTGCATGTCGAAATCATCGAGCGAAGCCGATATACGGTTACCTTGTCGCTCTCCTATTTCTTTTATGAAAGCGGTCAACGGATTGCCGATCCTGACATGCATGTCAGGGCCTATCTCGATGGTCAGGTGGCGGAGGCGATGAGTTTTTGCGGCGCTCATCGCCATGCTGAACTGCGGCGGCTGTCGCGGGTGCACGCAGAGGAACTCGACGCAAGATGGCGCCGCAATATCGTTCTGAACAAATGGCTGGAATACCTTATGGATCAGGGCCATCTGGTTCTTGAACGATAATCACGATTCACGTCAGACGATCGCCGCAGACCCGAAAACTGTCGATTCAATCAAGGACTGAGCCGATTCCACTTGTCATCATCGCGGGCGAGTAGCCTTGATAGCCTCGTCCGATACACGTGGATTATGTAAAGGGAGCACGGGTTGGCCAGCATTGCCGCAATCTTCGGAAATTCGCAGGAAAAATCGCAGAATAGCGAGAAGTTACTGGACCTGTACTGGAATCGAGCCGAGTTAAAGAAAGAATTCGCCGGCATGAGGAACGAGCAGTTCCGGCTGCAGGACAAGATCAAGCAACAGGAAGGCGTAGCGGCCAGACTGCAGCAAAAGCTCGACCACCTGGAAGAGCTGCTGATCGATCCGGACTGGGCACACAACGCCATCGTGTTCTATCAGCTGCGGGGCCTGGCCTTGCGATGCCAGCGTAGACTCGCGAAGTTTGCCGAGCAGTTGAAACAGCAGCGCGAGCAGAAGCAGCATAATCGTCTGCTGGTCGCCTGGAACGAAGAACGCACGAAAGAAGCCAGGGTGCTGGAGCGGCAGGTAGGGGATAAGCGCGACACTATCCAGCAACTGGAAGACCAGCTGCAGGTCGAGCGTCGTCGCCTGATTTCAATGAGTGGATTTCTGAAGATATTCCGGCGCCGATCCGTCACCGCAATTCTTGATAATCTGGCCGGACAGGTCGATGCAGCGCGACAGGATGAGGAGAACCTGCTTCAGCAGATCGAGGAAATCCAGAACCGTCCGCCGCCGGACACCAAAGGCCTCGACATTGCCACCAAGCGATCGATCAACCTGATGATTATCGCCTTCGCACAGCAACTGTTCTCATTGTTTTCCGATGATGAGCTTGCGGCGATGGCGAAAGAGGCCAGCGACAAGAGCGTCGGTGCGATCAACTATGGCACGCGCCATGAATGCGAACAGCTTTTGGCACGAATTCAACAGCGGATTGAAATGATGGACCAGGCTTCCGACTTCGCCGAGGTGCTGCAACGACGATCCCAGTTGCTCGGTGAAAAGGCCCTGTTCAGCAAGGATTCGGATGCCGTACCGGTTGCGGGAACCATATCGACGCTTTATCACATCGCCGATAACGGTCTCGTCAGGGAAAGTGAGGTCAACATTCTCGGCGAGAACTGGTGGGGAATTTCCAAGGTGCTGAGCCGGTAGCCGGACCCGGCCGCCAAGATACTAG
>JBHHWI010000079.1:0-14051 GCA_046756445.1 Woeseia sp.
GGGTTTCGACATCGGTACAAGGTTGTGGTCTGCCGCTCTCCTGAAGTCAGACCCGGCGGCTGTTATCGATGCACATCGCGCCTATCTCGACGCGGGCGCAGAAATCATTGTCAGCGCAAGCTATCAGGCGAGCCGGGACGGGTTCACGTCACAGGGTCTGTCCGCACAACAAGCCGACGATCTGATCGCGAGTTCTGTCGATCTGGCGTGCAGGGCGAGGCGGCAATTCATCGACGCGCGTGAGCAAGTGGGTCGCACGCCGATCGTTGCGGCGAGCATCGGTCCTTACGGTGCGGCTCTTCACGACGGATCGGAATACACCGGTGACTACGACATCGATGAGGCTGGCCTGCGGCGATTTCACGAGCCCCGCCTGCAACTGCTGGACCAATCGAATGCCGATGTCCTCGCCTGCGAGACAATTCCCGGTCTTCCCGAGGCGCGCGCGCTCTGCGAGCTGCTCATGAGCACCCGGCTTCCGGCATGGATAAGCTTTTCCTGTCGCGATGAGCGCCGTATCAGCGACGGGACGCCGCTGCGTGAGGCCGCGAAATTATTCCGAGAGCATCCGAGGGTTCTCGCAATTGGCGTCAATTGCACGGCGCCGGAGTACATATCGTTTTTGATTGGCGAAGTAACTAGAGGAGCGCCGGAGAAAGCCGTTATCGTGTATCCGAACTCCGGCGAAGAATTCGACGTTGCCACCAATTCGTGGATTGGTCGGGCCAGTGATGTGGATCTGGTTTCGGCCGCAAAAAGCTGGCATGACGCAGGCGCGAGGATCATCGGCGGCTGTTGCCGGATCGGGCCCCGACACATTGATGCGCTCAGGCGTGAGCTGCAATAGAATGCGCGGACGCTTATGACTCCAACAACAAGAACTCCGACCCTGATCGATGCATCGATACCGGTGGTTTCGCTGATACTGATGCTGGGGCTTTCGGTTTACCTTTTCGGGTCCGATTCCTCGTCCGGTCCGAACCAGATCGTGCTCACGATCGGCGCCGGGATCGCGGCGATCATCGCGATCAGGAATGGGCACCGGTGGACCGACATTCAACAGGCGATCGTTGCCGGTATCAGCACCGCAATGGGCGCGATCATGATCCTGCTCTCGGTGGGCGCATTGATCGGCACCTGGTTGATGGCGGGCACCGTGCCGTCGCTGATCTATTACGGGCTCGAACTTCTGAACCCGCAGGTATTCTATGTGGCGACCTGCCTGATATGCGCGATCGCGGCATTGGCGACGGGCAGCTCCTGGACCGTTGCCGGCACACTGGGCGTCGCCTTGATCGGCGTTGCCATGGGGCTCGGCCTGTCACCGGCGATTGCGGCGGGTGCGATCATCTCGGGCGCATACTTCGGCGACAAGATGTCACCGCTGTCGGACACGACGAATCTCGCGCCCGCCGTCGTGGGGACCGATCTGTTCACACACATCCGGCATATGGCCTGGACCACGGGCCCGTCGTTTCTGATCGCGCTGATCCTGTTCACGGTGACCGGATTCGGTGTGGACATCGAGGCCGACAGCCCGGGGCTCCGCGACTTGATGAGCACCCTGGATGGCGCTTTTAACATCACCCCCTGGGCGCTGCTGCCGCTGGCCGTCGTGTTTTTCATGGCGTACCGGAAAGTGCCGCCGATGCCGACGATACTGCTCGGCGCACTGCTGGGCGGAATCCTCGCGGTCGTCTTTCAAGCGGACGTCGTGATCGAGTTCGCGGACTCTCCGGCCCTGCCGGCCTGGCTGGCGATGACCAAAGGGGTCTGGCTGGCGTTGGCCGACGGGTACGTGTCCCACACCGGCGTGAGCGGCGTCGACGATCTGCTGACACGCGGCGGCATGAGCAGCATGCTCGTCACCATCTGGCTGATTCTGACGGCGATGGCGTTCGGCGCCGTGCTCGAGCACACGGGCATGCTGATGCGCCTGATCGAGTCCGCGTTGAAGGCGGCGAAGTCGACCGGTTCGCTGGTGCTGACGGTGGTGCTGAGCAGCATCGGCATCAACATCGTGGCTGCCGATCAGTACATCTCGATCGTGCTGCCGGGGAAGATGTACAGGGCGGAATTTCAGAAACGGAATCTCGAGCCGAAGAACCTCTCGCGCATCATCGAAGACTCCGGCACGTTGACCTCGCCACTCGTGCCCTGGAACACCTGCGGCGCGTACATGGCGGCGACACTGGGCGTTGCGACGCTGGCCTACCTGCCGTTCGCGTTCCTCAACCTCATCAACCCGGTGGTGTCGGTGATATACGGTTACACGGGCTTCACGATCAGAAAGCTTGAGCCGGTGCCCGAAGCAGTCGCGGCGTAAGAAAGGCGGGTCCTGTTACGGCTCGTTACCCGGTTTCCATTTGATGTTGCAGCCGATACTCGGCCTCTGGTCTTCGGAAACCGCGGTTCCGTTCAGTACGGCGTCGAGCGCGGCACGGACGTCACGGCCGCTGACCGGGATATCGTTCGACGGCCGGCTGTCATCGAGCTGGCCCCGGTAGACGAGCTTTCTGCCGGCGTCGAACACGTACAGGTCCGGCGTGCAGGCCGCCCGGTAGGCCTTTGCCACGCTCTGCGCGGCGTCGACGAGATAGGGAAACTCGTATCCCCAGTCGGTGGCCTCTTTCTGCATGGCCCCGGGGCTGTCGGCAGGGTGCTTTTCATAGTCGTTGCTGTTGATGGCGTACACAGCCACGTTCTGTCGCCCGTAATCCTGTCCGATGCGCGCCAGCTCCTCGCGTACGTGCTTGACGAACGGGCAGTGGTTGCAGATGAACATCACCAGGTAGGCGTCGGCGCCTTCGCTTCCATCGAGCGTAAACTTGCGACCGGAAGGGTCCGGCAGCGTGAACGCCGGCGCCTCGGTGCCGAGCGGCAGCATTGTCGAGCTGGTTTCAACCATCGCGACAGGATATCAAATGCAACCGGGCATATGAGATGATGCCCCTGCCGGGAATTCGGCAGTGACAGGCACAGGGGAAGCGATTGAGCGCCATCGTGCGAGAGAACACGAACGCCATGATCAGCGCGGCGGCCGTCATCATTCTCATATTCGGCATGCAGGCCGCCAAGGTGCTGCTGGTGCCGTTCCTGCTGGCGGTTTTCCTGGCATTGATCAGCGTGCGCCCGATGCTGTGGATGCAAAAGAAAGGCGTCCCGGCGGTCGCCGCGGCTCTGCTGATCGTCGTGGTCATGATGCTGGTGCTCGGCGCCGTCGGCATGATCGTCGGCACCTCGGTCGCCGACTTCACCGCCGCCCTGCCGTCATACCAGGAGCGCCTCGATGTCATCGTAAAGAAGATGATCGCCTTCGTGGCCGAGCGCATCGACGAGGATTTCGCGGCGGGGAACCTCGGCGACGTGGTCGATCCCGGCTGGGCGATGGGGCTGGTGGCGAGCATTCTGAACGGTGTCGGGGACGTGCTGACCAACGCCTTTCTGATCTTCTTCACGATGGTCTTTATCCTGCTCGAGGCATCCACCATACCGACCAAGATCGCCGCCGCATTCGGCAAGAGCGGTGAGTCGTTCGAACGGCCACGGCTTTTTCTCAGCAACCTCGGCCGCTACCTCGGCATCAAGACGGTCGTCAGTATCGCGACCGGCCTGTTCATCGGGATGCTGACCTGGATGATCGGGCTCGATTTCCCGCTGCTCTGGGGCATGCTCGCGTTCCTCTTGAACTACGTGCCGAACATCGGTTCCATCATTGCCGCCGTCCCGGCGGTGCTGATGGCGGCACTGCAACTGGGCGCCGGCGCGGCCACCGCGACAGCGCTTTGTTTTCTCGGCGTGAACATGCTGTTCGGCAACATCGTCGAGCCGCGCCTGATGGGATACGGGGTCGGCATCTCGCCGCTGATCGTCTTCATCGGGCTGGTGTTCTGGGGCTGGGTGTTCGGCCCGGTCGGCATGCTGCTGTCGGTGCCGCTGACCATGGCGCTCAAGATGGCCCTGGAGAGCGACGAGCGCACCCGCTGGATTGCCCTGTTTCTGGGCTCGGAGCGTGACGCGATCTACGCGCTGGAGAAAAGGCAGGCGTGACGGGCAGGCTATACGGCGATCTCCCGCCATCGCCCGGCCTTCCATTTGCGCAGGAACAGAAAGGACTGAAGCGACCGGGCGCCGCCCTGCATTATCCAGATGCCCAGCAGGCCGAACCCCAGGACCGGCCCGATCAAATAGGCCAGCGGCAGGATGACCAGCCACTGGATGCCGACGCTGACGTACATGACCCCCTTGGCGTCGCCGGCGCCCAGCAGCCCGTGCATGAAAGCGAATCCGAGCGCCTCCACCGGCATGGTCAGCCCGACCAGACGCATGGGCCAGCGCGCGAGGTCTCTTGTCGCGTCATCGTGAATGAAGATCGTCGACACCAGGTCCGGTATCAGCCACATCGGCACGCCGAGCACCGTCATCACGACCATGGCCACCCTGGCCACGTCCCAGGCCCAGCGATACGCGTCCCCGGGATCGCCGCGCCCGAGCGCCTGGCCGACCAGGGTGGTGCAGGCGAGCCCAAGGCCCAGGCCCGGCAGGATGGCGAACAGGGTCACCGTGATCAGCACGTTGGCCGCGGCGAGCTCGGCCGTGCCGACCTTGCCGATGATCCAGAACGTGACCACGAAGCCGGCCGCGAAAAAAAGCTGCTGGATGCCGGACGGGCCGGATATCCTGATCAGGGAGGAAGTCTCCCGGCGCGTCGCCAGCCCCTTCATGAAGCCGTCGGCACTGGCGCGTTTGAATCCGAGATAGAAGTAAATCGCGGTGCCGATCGCCATCGACAGGGCGCTGGCCAGGCCGGCCCCGGCGACGCCCAGCGCCGGCGCGCCGAAGTGCCCGAATATCAGCACGTAATTGAGCAGGATGTTGGAGGCGTGCATGACGATCAGCGTCGACATGTACAGGCGCGACAGGTCCAGCGCGTTCCAGTAGCCGCGAAAGGCGAAGTTCATGCCGACGAACACGGTCGCGGCGAGCCGCAGCTTGAGGTAGGGAACACCCTGCTCGATGACGGCCCCGTCCCTGTTCAGGGCAGGATACAGGGGCTCGACGAGCTGGATGAGAACGAGAGACAACAGGGGCGCTACGAGGAAAACCAGCACGAGCGCCGAGTTGAGGACCCTGGTTGCGCGGTCGATCTGGCCCTCGCCCATCTTGCGGGCCGCCAGGGTCTGAACGCCGGTAGAGATGCCGAGGATCAGCGCCTGGCACATGAAAACGACAAAGCTGCCGAGCCCGACCGCCGCAAGCGCCGGGTTGCCGAGGAACCCGACCATCGCGGTGTCGACGACGTTCAGCAGGTTTTGCGACAGCATGCCGCCGATGATGGGCAGGGCAATTCCGAATATTCGCTGGCGGCGTCCGGCGTCCATGCGTAAGGATGGCTCCCGTGATGACTCCGGGATGATAGATGAGAATCAGACCGGCGTCGCCGATCCACTGATCGGGGACGGCGCCCAAAGGGTCAAGTGATTGGGGACGGACCCTCAGGGGTCCGTCCCCGGGGTCCCGGGGCGTTTACTCTTCCACTGGCTCGGTCTGCTCGATCTGCTCGAGCAGGTTGATGGCGACGCCCACGAAATCCGTGTCGGTAATGATGCCGTGCAATTTGCCGCCGGTGACGACGGGCAGGCAACCGATGCCGTATTTCTCCAGGAACAGCGCCGCCTGGCGCATGCTTACGCGTTCATCCACGGTAACAACATCCGTGACCATAACGTCTGTTACGCTGATCTCGCTGGCATGCATTCGATTGTCGGGGTCGCGAAGAATCGAGTCGGTTGCTGCAAGTACATTGGTCAGTGTTACCAGGCCGACCAGTCTGTCGTCCTCATCCACGACCGGCAGGTGGTGAATTCGGTTGTCGTGCATCAGAGTGCGTGCGGTATCGAGATTCTCGGTCGGCGAAATCGTAACCAGATTCGTCGTCATAATGGTATCGATGCTCATCATGGCTCTTGTCCAGTCGTGTATTCCTGCTCACAGTCTAGCCGCCGGGAATTCGCTCTCGTGCTTCGGAAAACCCGTATGCCGATGGGGAGTAGTTGTTATAAACTCGCGGGGGAAAACGGGAGTGCGGAGCGGTTTGCGGATACGAACACCAAAAACAATATCCCCTGCAATGTTGCTCTGGCTGTTCTTCAGTCCGGGTAAAGCGTTCGAAGTATTGTCGGAGGCACGGCCCGACGCAGGGACCGTGTTCTTCAGGCTGGTGATCTGGCTTGCCGCCATCCCGCCCGTGTTGGCTTACCTGGGCGGGTCCTGGTTCGGCTGGAGGCTCGGCGCGGCCGAACCGCTCGTTCTCGACCAGGACGTGCTGGTCAAGATCAGCGTCGGGTATTTCATCGGATTGCTTGCAGGCTTTGTGAGCTCCGCGGTCATCGCGAAGTGGATGGCTTCGACCTACGGGGCGCGCTTGTCATTGGGTATTCACCTCGCACTTGTCACGATCGTCGCCGCGCCACTCGTGGTCGGCAGCATCATTCATCTTTACCCGCACGTGTTCATCAACGTCATCGTGCTCGTGCCGGCGCTGATCTGGAGCATGTATCTCCTCTACAGGGGCCTGCCGGTGGTGCTTCGCATCAGTCCCGAGCGGGGCATGCTCATGGCGTCATCGCTGATCGGCTATGTTCTGGTCGCATTCGTCTGCCTGCTCGGCGTGATGGTCGTTCTCTGGGGACGCGGCTTCGGACCGGCGGTGGGGATCTAGCCGTGCCCGGCTTCTATCACGATCGGGTCGTGACCGCGCTGGTCATGTTCGCCATCGTCTGGGCCGTGCTCGGCATGGCGGTCGGGGTATACGTGGCCGCCGAGCTGGTGTGGCCGGAGCTCGATTTCTCTCAGCAGTGGCTGTCCTTCGGCAGGCTGCGCGCGCTGCACACCAACGGGATCATTTTCGGTTTCGGCGTGTCGGCATTGATGGGAACCGCCTTCTACAGCGTGCAGCGGACCTGTCACGTGCCGTTGTTCCTGCCCGGACTCGCCTGGTTCACCGGTATCGCCTGGCAGGCAGGCGTATTGCTGGGCGGCCTGTCGCTGCTCGCGGGAATCAACGCGGGCAAGGAATACGCGGAACTCGAGTGGCCTTTCGATATCGCCATCGCGCTCTTGTGGGTGTGCTTCGCAATTGTCTTTTTCGGCACGATCGCCCGACGCAAGATGAAAGCGATCTATGTGTCGAACTGGTTTTACGGTGGCCTGATCATCGTCATCGCGATGCTGCACATCGGCAACAGCCTGGCGATGCCGGCGACGCTCTTCAAATCCTACTCGCTGTTCGCCGGCGCCCAGGACGCCATTCTTCAGTGGTGGTACGGGCACAACGCGGTCGGGTTCCTGCTGACCGGTGGGTTCCTCGGGATGATGTATTACTTCCTGCCCAAGCACGCGGAAAGGCCCATCTGGAGTTACCGCCTGTCGATCGTCGCGTTCTGGGCATTCACCTACAGCTACATCTGGGCGGGCCCGCATCACCTGCATTACAACTCGGTCCCCGAGTGGGTCCAGTCTCTCGGCATGGTGATGAGCCTGATACTGCTGGCGCCGTCATGGGCGACGATGATCAACGGCATCATGACCGTGAGCAGCGCCTGGCAGAAGCTGCGTACCGATCCCGCCCTGAAGTTCATCGTGTTGTCGCTCGCGTTCTACGGCCTGGCGACCTTCGAGGGCCCGATGATGGCCATCAAGAGCGTCAACGTCGTGAGCCACTTCACCGACTGGACCATCGGCCACGTCCACTCCGGCGCTTTGGGCTGGAATGCGCTGATCACCTTCGGCACCTTTTACTTCCTCGTACCGAGGCTGGTCGGCAGGGAACTGTACAGCGTCAGGCTCGCGAACATTCACTTCTGGCTCGCGCTCGCCGGGACGATGCTGTACGTGCTCGCCATGTGGGGCGCGGGTATCTCGCAGGGACTGCTGTGGCTGAGCCTCGATGAGTTCGGCGAACTGCGTTACAGCTTCAGGGACATCATGGCCAGCATGCCGCCTTACTACCTGTTACGGCTGCTTGCCGGCGTCGTGTTCCTCTCCGGCGCGGCGCTGATGGCGTTCAACCTGTTCAAGACCATATCGGGGGCGAAGACCGTTCAGGTTCGGCCCCCGGCGGAACACGGTGCCTAGCTCATGAGCGGAATCGGACTGCACAAGAAGCTGGAAGAGAATACCGGGTTATTGATATTCGGCATCCTCTTCGTATCCGCCATCGGCGGCGTCGCGCAGGTGTTGCCGAGCCTGTTCCAGGAGTCGCTGGAGATGCCGACGGCGAAGACGACCGTTTATTCGCCGCTGGAGCTCATGGGCCGCGATATCTATATCCGCGAAGGCTGCAGCGTCTGCCACTCGCAGCAGATTCGGCCCCTGCTCGCCGAGGTCGAACGTTACGGGCCGTACTCCCGGGCCGGGGAGTTCGTCTACGACCGACCCTTCCTGTGGGGCTCCAAGCGCACCGGCCCCGACCTGCACCGTGTCGGCGGCAGGTATTCGGACGAGTGGCATCGCCTGCACCTGATGAACCCGCGCGAGGTGGTGCCGAACTCGATCATGCCGGCCTATCCATGGCTGGCGGAGCGCCAGGCAAATGCGGCAGGCGATATCGGACAGCGACTGACCGCGCTCAGAAAACTCGGCCATCCGTATGACGACGGGGACATCGCGGCCGCCGATGCCGCGCTCGAGGGCAAGACGGATCTTGATGCACTGGTCGCCTATCTTCAGAAGCTGGGCACGGCCTTCGGGCACGGAGACAAGCCGTGACCTTTTTCATCTTTGCAGGCGACATGCTGGTCATGGCATTCATGATCGGGCTGGTCGTCTGGGTGTACATGCGCGCCTCGGACGATTCGATCGACGAGGCCGCCCGCATTCCGCTGGAGGACGAGGCCGCCCCTAAACCGCTGGAGGACGAGGAGCCCGATGGCTGACATGCCCACGGATTTCTGGGGCGGCTGGATTGCCGTCATGACGCTGGTCAGCCTGGTGGCGCTCGGCTGGCTGGTCTTCAGCGTCTATTTCTCCACCAACGGCGACAAGGAAGAAGCTCACGTCTGGGACGAAACACTCGAGGAAGGATCGAACCCCGCCCCGATGTGGTGGTTCTGGCTGATACTTTTACTCATGGTGTTCTCGGTCGTGTACCTGATGCTCTATCCGGGCCTGGGCAGCTACAGCGGCGTGCTCCGGTGGTCGCAGGGCGGCCGCCTGAACGAGAGCTTCATATCCTACGGCGAGCAGTTCGGAGAGGACCGGCGTCGTATCGCGAGCTCGACCCTGATCGCGCTTCGCGGCGACATGGCCGTCATGGCTTCAGCGCGGCGCATCTTCGACAGAAAATGCGGCATCTGCCATGGCCCGGACGGCAAGGGGCAGGCATCTCGTTTTCCGGACCTGACGGACGACGAATGGCAGTGGGGCGGGGAGGTCGCCCGGATCGAGGAGACCATTCGCAACGGCAGGCAGGCTGCCATGATCGGATGGGGGGACGCGCTCGGTGACGACGGCGTCAAGGCAGTCGCCCGCTATGTTCAACAACTGGGCAAAGGCAGCGAGTCGCCGGAAAACGATCAGGGAGCAACGCTCTACACCCAGTATTGCGTCGCCTGCCACGGAGCGACGGGCGAGGGCAACACCATGCTCGGTGCACCCAGCCTGATCGACGACGTCTGGCTCTACGGCGGCGGGATCGAAGACATCGAACAATCGATCACCCTCGGGCGCGCAGGTTTCATGCCGGCCTTCGAAGACCGCCTCGACGACGCGCAGATCAGAATGCTGCTTGCCTGGCTCACGCGCAGGAAATAGACGGAGCAACCCGGCGATCGTGGATTTCCGGCTTTGATTGCCGTGAAGTCGCCGCGCGGCCCTTCGCTCGGTCGTCAGGCCGGGGCGTTCATACCTCACCCACCCGGTGTCTGCCAGCGGCCGCCTCTGTCCTGCGGGCTTCTACGCCACTCTCGGCAGCCACCCCCTTTTGCAGCTAAAATACTGGCCGCTGCTCAATCGGATCGAAACCATGCATCAATACACCGCTGTCATTGAACGTTGCGCTGACACCAATCTGTACGTTGGGCATGTACCCGGCTTGCCGGGCGCGCATAGCCAGGGGGCAACACTGGATGAGCTGCATGCCAATCTCGTCGAGGTCCTGCAGATGTTGCTGGAAGACGGCGAGCCCGATCTCAGTACCGAATTCATAGGCACGCAAACCATCGCCGTCTGACGTGCCCAAGGCGCCTGTTCTTAAGCCGCGTGAAGTCAGCAAGATCCTCTTGAATCTCGGCTTTGAGGAAGTCCGTCAGCGCGGTTCACACAAGCAGTACCGCCATCCTGACGGCCGCGCAACCACCGTCCCGGACCATGCCGGCCGTGATATCTCGTCGATCTTGCTCAGACAGATAGCACGCGATATCGGCCTGACGGTTGACGAGTTTATCGACAATCGGTGAGCGGGACCTATGCCGGGCGCGGGAAGCGCGGTGGCTATCGTGGGATATGCTATGTCACGAATGGAGCGTCAGCACAATCTTGCCGATGTGCTCGCTGCGATCAATGAGTGCGTGTGCCTTTGCTGCGTCTTTCAGTGGGAAGGTTTTGTGAATCACGGGCTTCACTTCGCCCGATTCGATCAGCGGCCAGACCTCGTTCTTTAGAGATGCTGCAATTGCGGCCTTCTCCGCATCGCTCCGGGGGCGCAGGACCGAGCCCGTTATGACGAGGCACTTCATGAACACCGGCGCCAGGTTGAGCTCGGCTTGTCTGCCGCCGAGCGCGGCGATAATGACGATGCGGCCGTTGAGGGCGGCGAGATCGATGTTGAGGTTCAGATAGTCGCCGCCGACCATGTCGAGAATTACGTCAATGCCGGCACCGCCGGTAGCGTTTTTCAATTCTTCGACAAAATCCTGCTCGCGGTAATTGACGGCCTTCTTTGCGCCGAGCGCTTCGCAGGCGGCGCACTTTTCGGTCGAACCAGCGGTCGCGAACACGCGTGCGCCCTTTGCCGTTGCCAACTGGATCGCAGTCGTGCCGATGCCGCTGGAGCCACCGTGCACCAGAAAGGTCTCGCCTTCTTTAAGGGCGCCGCGTTCGAACACGTTGGTCCAGACGGTGAAGAAGGTCTCCGGCAGTGCGGCCGCCTCGATGGCGCTCAGCCCTGACGGCACCGGCAGGCACTGGCCCTCGGGGACGGCGACGTACTCGGCGTAGCCACCGCCGTTGACCAGCGCGCAAACCTGCTGCCCTTGTTCGAATGTCGTCGTACCGCCGCCGAGCTCTTCGACCTCGCCGCAGACTTCCAGGCCGGGGATGGGCGATGCCCCGGGTGGCACGGGGTAGACGCCCTGGCGTTGCGCCACGTCGGGACGATTGACGCCGGCGGCCAGCACTTTGATCAGGAGCTCGCCCGGGCCGGCCTCAGGCGCGGGTCCCTCGCAGAGCTTCAGCGCCTCGGGCCCGCCGGGCTCCGGGATGTCGATGAACTGCATGGTTCGGTCTCAGCTCGTCGCCATGTCGAACAAGACATACCCGAGCACGACCGGTGCCAGGAATCGGACCAGGAAAAGCCAGACGCGGTGCGCGGTGAGGTTCTGGTTTTCGAACAACTCGTCGGCGCTGAACTGTCGTTTCACCATCCAGCCGGCAAACACGGCGATCACGATGCCGCCGAAGGGCATCAGGAGATTGATGACGAAATAATCGAACAGGGCGAAGAATGTCTTGCCGGCGAAGATCGGAATCGCGCCGAGCGGATAAAAGTCACCGAGGACATTGAACGACAACGCGGCGAGAACTCCGAGCACGAAGCTGATGCTGCCGGAGAGCAGCGCGGCGGAGCGGCGCGAGAGTCCGGTGGCATCGGTCAGCCAGGATACCGGCGGCTCCATCATGGCGATCGAGGAGGTGAGCGCGGCAAAGAACAGCAGGATGAAGAATGCCGCGCCGATGATGAGCCCGCCGGGAATCTGGCCGAAGGCGAAAGGCAGGGTAATGAAGGCGAGCCCCGGGCCTGCGCCCGGCTCCAGGCCGTAAGCGAAAATGATCGGGAATATGGCAAGGCCTGCGAGCATGGCGACCAGGGTGTCGGCACCGGCGATGATGCCGGAGGCCTGCGGCAGGCTGGTCTTCTTGTCGATATAGGCGCCGTAGGCCATCAGGTTGGTGATGCCGACGCTGACGGAAAAGAACGCCTGGCCGAACGCGCCGAGCACGATCTTCGCATTGAGCTTCTCGAAGTCGGGCCTGAACATGAAACCGAGCGCGGCGCCGAGGTCGCCGACGATGGCGGCATAGACGACCATGGCGAGCAGCATGAAAAACAATGCGGGCATCATCACGCGGACCGCCCGCTCGATGCCTGCGTGCAGTCCGCGCGTGGAGATGAAAATGGTCAGGCCGATGAACACGACGAACCACGTGAGTATCGAGTCCGGGCTGCCGTTCAGCTCGTCGAACACCTGCCCTGCATTCTCGGCGCTGATGCCCTGAAGCTGCCCGGCCGCCATCTTGAACGCGTAAGCCAGCGTCCAGCCGCCGACCACCGAATAAAACGAGAGCACCGTGATGGCGCCGATCCCGCCGAGCAGGATGCCCATCCAGCGCCACTTGCGGCTCCTGCCCGACTCCGCGGCGACGGCAGCGATGGCGTTGGGCGGGCTGGCCGCCCCTCGCCGGCCGACCATCAGCTCGGCCATCAGTATCGGCAGGGCAAAAACGATCACGGCGGCCAGGTACACGAGCACGAAGGCGCCGCCCCCGTTGACGCCGGCCGAATACGGAAAACGCCAGATGTTGCCGAGGCCGACCGAGCAGCCGACGGCCGCCATCAGAAACGTGAAACGCGAGGACCAGTGCAGTCCGCTCGATGTAGTCATGCTTCTCTCCCCCCAGAATCTGAATGTTGCGCCATCCGGTGCACTATGCAGCTATGTGACCGCGGCGCGGTCACGGTACTTTGCGGCATTGAAGGCGCCGCTCTCCAGAATGTCATGGAGCGTCTCGACCGTGTCCCAGATGTCGACATATCGAATGTACAAAGGTGCAAATCCGAATCGCATGATGCCGGGCTCGCGGTAATCGCAACCGACGCCCTTATCGTGCATGGCGCGAACGATCCGGTAACCGTCGTCGTGGCAGAAAGAGACCTGACTGCCGCGTTGCTCCGCGTCTCTCGGGCTGGCGAGAGATATGTCATGGTCGCTGCATCGTTTCTCGACCAGCTCGATGAAGAGCTCGGTCATGCGCATCGACTTTTCCCGAACCAGGTTCATGTCCGCCCGCAGCATGATATCGATGCCGATCTCGGCGGTGGACAGGCTCGCGGTGGGCTGCGTGCCGGTGAGCATCTGTTGAATACCCGGCGCCGGGCGGTAGTCGCGATCGAAGTCGAACGGCGCTTGATGACCGTACCAGCCGGTCAAAGGCTGGGGGCATTTGCCGTGGTGGCGCTCGGCGGCAAACAACAAGCTCGGCGCGCCGGGTCCGGCGTTCAGGTACTTATAGGTGCAGGCCACGGCGAAGTCGACAGCGCATCCGTTGAGATCGACCGGCATGGCGCCGACGGTATGGCAGAGATCCCAGACGGCCGCGGCGCCGGCGGAGTGCGCGCGTTGCGTCATCGCCGCCATGTCGTGAATACGGCCGGTCTTGTAGTGAACGTGAGTGATGCAGATCGCGGCGACGTCCTCATCGATCGAATCCATGATCTCGTCCGCTTCGGCAAACCTTATCTCGTATCCGTCGCCGAGCTGCGCGATGAGCCCCTGGACCATGTAGTTGTTGGTCGGGAAATTGCTGCCTTCCATGACGATGACTCTTCGGTCCGGCTGAAGTGTGAGCGCCGCGGCCACCACCTTGTAAAGATTGATGCCGGTGGCATCGGTCAGGACGACCTCGTTGTCCTTCGCACCGATCAGGGGCGCGACCTTGCGGCCGAGGGTCCGCGGCAGCTCGTACCAGCCCGCCGTGTTCATGCTGCCGATCAGGCCCTCGGCCCACTCCTGTTCCACGACGCGCCGGGAGCGCCCGGCGGCCTTTTTCGGCAT
>JBHHWI010000080.1:0-14047 GCA_046756445.1 Woeseia sp.
CGTCGGTCTGCGTGACAGGCCGCAGCGCGTCGTCCTTGCATACCTCCACACACTCCATGCAACCCTTGCAGGTGTAGGGATCGATGGTAATGCTCAACAGGCCGCCGCTGCCCGATTGCTTTTTCTCCGGCAGCGTGTAATACGGCCGGCACAGCGCGAACTGGAAAGTGCCGAGTTCCTCGCGGAATTCGGCGAATTCCTCCTCGAGTTGCTTTCCGGCGTCGTCCGGCAGATCGGCGTCGGCAATCGTCGCCTGGATCGCCTCTTCGATCATCGCCTGCACCGAATCGGTTTCCTCGGCCTGAGCGAAGAGTTTGCGCAGTTTGATCTCCATCCGGCGCACGGCGCGCGGAAGCTGCTCGAGTTTTCTGCCGCGCTTTTTCAGTCGCTTGACGACGGTATCGAGCACCTGGCCGACTTCGTTGACCAGGCCGGGAATCGCGGTATCGGGACACACCACGTAGCAGTCGCCGCAGCCGGTGCAGTTCTCCGGGATGAACTCGGGATGCTCGAAACGAATCGACGTCATGTCCCGGAAATGCGAGGAAACGGCCGGCATCAGGCTCATGCTCATGAACGGGTCCGCCGGCACGGACTCGCCCTCGCCGGCCGCATACATGCTGCCGGTCTGTGCCCAGAACCGATGGATGTCGCTGGCGGCCGAGGACGATTCGGGCTCGCGTTTCACCATCAGCGGAATCGCCGGGCGGTTCCTGCCCTTGTTTTCAGGCCTGCCCGTGCCGGGGTCTTTGTCAGTGACCTCGGTGGTCTCCCCGAACCCGCGCCGCACGACCCGCATGTTGTCCTCGACGACCCTGGCGCCCTTGGCGCCGAATTTCTCCTGCAACTGATTCTCGATCGCTTTCAGCAGCTTTGACTCGCTGAGTCCGTGTTTCTCGAGCAGTGGGGCCGCCGCGAAGAACGCGCCCTGGAAGGCAATACCCTGCATGCGCAACTGCAATTCCGGATCGGTGGCCTCGTCGCGGGCAATCCGGAAGGCATCGAGGTAAAAGACGCGAATATCATTCTCGACGATCGTCCTGCGATATCGCTGCGGTATCGATTCCCAGAACTCTTCAGGCGACCCGGCATCGCTTTGCATGACCAGTACGCCCCCCTTATTGAGGCCGGCCAGCGCATTGGTGTGACTGAACACGTTGGGGTCGGGCGACAGCACGACATCGACGTAATAATACTCACAGTTGACTCTGATCGGTTCCGGCGCCGCGGACAGGTAGTAACTGGTCGGCTGGCCCTTCTTTTCCGAGCCGTATTTCGGATTGGCCTTGACGTGATAGCCGAGCAGGTCGAACAGGGTCATGGCGAGGTTCTTACCGGTGGTAATGGCGCCCCAGCCACCGACCGAATGCATGCGCACCGTGATGCTGTCCCTGGGCATCAGGTTCGGATTCTCGCTGCCGCGCAAGGCAAGCTCCGCGACCTTCGGGTAGGCGTCGAGTACCGACTCCTGATAGATCTCCTGCTTCGGCGTCATCGTCGACCGTCGCACGAAGTCGACGGAAAGATAAAACATGCGTCGTTGCGCGCCGTCGGGCAGCATGTTTTCGATAGCCGCGATGACGCCCTCGGGCTGCAGGTCCCGGCTGCCGAGACCGAACGAGCCCGAATAGAGTTCGGGCAGGTCCTCGATTGATTTGTAAGCGGCGAGATCCGGATGCGCCGGACTGTCCGCCGAGTCGTTCATGCTGCGGCCGTTCTCGACGCTCTTGCTCAGGGTGGCGCGGATCTCGCGGATCAGGGGCAGGTCCGCTGCCAGCGGCTGATCGACCCGTTCGAGCACCGCCACGCCTTTTTTGCCCTGCAAGATCCGGCTGATCAGATCGCCGGGGAACGGCCTGAACATCAGCAGGTTGACGACGCCGACCTTGACGCCGCGTCGCTCGCGCATGTAGTCGGCGACCGCTTCGGCCGTGGGAATCAGGCTGCCCTGCCCGGCGATCAGGTAATCGGCATCGTCACAGCGATAGGTCATCACGCGGCTGTAGCGCCTGCCGGTCAGCTCGTAGAAGTCGTCGAACGCCTGCTCGGTGAGCTCGACGACGTGATCGAAGAAATACGGCCGCTGCGCAGCCACGCTCTGCATATAGGAATCCTGGTTCTGCACCACGCCGGACATGACCGGGTCGTCCACGGTCCAGAGTTCCGGTATGCGCCTGCGCTTGTCTCCGTAAATTATTTTCTGCGCCGGCGTCGGCGTATCTATCACGTCGTCGGGCGAGCCGAGATAGTCGGCGATCAGTTCGCGCTCCGGCAGCATCAGCGACTCGATCAGATGCGTGGTCAGAAAACCGTCCTGACCGACGATGCCGGGCGTCAGCGCCAGCTCGGCAATGCGATGTGAAATGATGTTGAGGTCCGCCACATGCTGCGCGTTTTTGGCGAACACCTGGAAGAATCCCGTGTCGTCCACGCAGTGATAGTCGTCGTGACCTGCATGCACGTTGAGGCTCGCCTTGGTCATGGCGCGGCAACCGATGTTCAACACGTAGGTCAGGCGCTTGCCGACAGCCGCGTACAGTGATTCGTGCATGTACGCGATGCCCTGGCCGGACGAGAAATTGGTCGCCCGGAGTCCGGTCATCGACATGCCCGCGGTGACAGCCGCGGCGGAATGCTCACCCTCGGGTTCTATGAAAATCAGCGGCCGTCCCGATATATTGATGTGCCCCGCCGCGGCCGCTTCAGCCCAGTATTCACCCATCTGCGTGGACGGCGTGATCGGGTAGGCGCCGGCGCCGTCACTGGACTCACGCTCGCACATGATCGCGGCCGTGTTACCGTCCATCGCAGAACGAGTGCCGGGATACCTGAACCTGTCTTTGCCTTTCTTCATGGATGCGGATGCTCGTTCAGGTCGGCACGGCCTGCCTTGCACTCCGACGCACGACCCTGAGCGCCGCGCGACCGGTGACCGGTCCCCTGTCGGGATCGAACCAGACGATCGCCCCTGTCGGACAGCGGTCGATCGCGCCCCTGACATTGTGATCCATTTCGTAATTCACTACCGGCAGATTATCCACCATCGTTATCACACCGTCCGGTGCGTCGACGGCGCACTTGCCGCAGGCGTCACAGGCCACCTCGCAATGTTCGACAGCCGCGTCTCCCAGTTCCAGGTTCTTGCAGGCAACCCAGAGCCGGTGACTGACCGGGTGTAGTGAGAACAGATCTTTGGGACAAGCATCCACACAATCGCCACAGGCCGTGCAGGCATCGTCGATGACGATCGGCAGTTCATGTTCGTTCATGACGATGGCATCCGGATCGCAGACGACCTCGCAGTCTCCCAGTCCGAGGCATCCCCAGAAGCAGCCTTTGCCGCCCCCGGCCACCAGTGCGGCGGCGCGGCATGAACGCAGACCCCGGTAGAGGGCGCGGTTCCGGGAAACATTGGTGCCACCGGCGCAGGCGAGCCTCGCCACGACTTTTTCCTCCGCGCCCACGTCTACCCCGAGGAATTCGGCGATGAACTCCCGCTCGTCCTCGCTGATCACCGTGCACTTGCCGGGCAGCGCGCTGCCTTCGACCATTGCCTCGGCCAGGCCCAGGCAGCCCGGGAAGCCGCACGCGCCGCAGTTGGTCTGCGGCAACAATTGGTGCGCCGCATCAATCCGCGGATCCTCCTCGACATGCAGCTTGCTGTGCGCCAGCACCAACAGTGACGCAAACAGGAAGCTCAGTGCTGCCAGCGTCGTTACGGCAATAATCATGCGCTCATACCTTGCCTCCCGGTGATCCTCCTCATTCTAGAGGTGGTTCGGCGAAGGCCCATTGTGGAAAGCCCGTACAGAAATGCGTCTCTATACGACATAGCGTGAGCCTACGGAAGAACGGCCGGAACCGGCATCGGCACCGGATTGGGCGGTGCGATGGCCGCCGAGGCGGAGTACCTTGACCAAATCAGTTGCGAACGCCAGGCGACAACCGATGGATCTGTCCCTGGCTCAGGTGCCCGAGGGGCGGGTCCACGTCATCCCGGAGCGCTGCAAGCAGTGTGATTTCTGCATCACCTTCTGTCCCACCGACGTGCTGGAGTACTCGCAGGACATCAACGCCAAGGGATATCACTTTCCCGTGGTGGCACAGGGCAAGGAGTCGGCCTGCGTGCATTGCGGCTTCTGTGACCTGATGTGCCCGGAGCTGGCGATCTACACCACGGAGGTATCCGGCGAGCAGGACGCCGGGGGAGAACCGGATGCCGGATAGCGCAGCATCGCCGGGCCTGCAGGTCGATGTCGAGCCGCGCATCCTGACCGGCACCCACTTCATGCTGGGTGATCACGCCTGCGCCGAAGGCGCGCTGGCGGCCGGGCTCGATTTTTTTGCCGGTTATCCGATAACGCCGTCGACGGAGATCGCCGAACACCTCGCACGGCGATTGCCGGCGCTGGGTGGCCGCTTCGTGCAAATGGAAGACGAGCTCGGCAGCATGGCCGCCATCATCGGTGCATCGGCCGCGGGCGCCCGCAGCCTGACCGCGACCTCCGGCCCCGGTTTCAGCCTGATGATGGAGAACATCGGTCTCGCGGCCATGATGGAGCTTCCCTGTGTGGTCGCCGACGTGCAGCGCGCCTCGCCCTCGACCGGCCTGCCGACCATGGTGGGTCAGTCCGATATCCTGCAGGCCCGATGGGGATCTCACGGCGACTACGGCATCATCGCTTACTGCCCGGCATCCCCGCAGGAGTGCTTCGACCTGACCATCCGGGCATTCAACGAGGCGGATCGGTACAGGGTGCCGGTATTCATCCTGATGGATGAGGTCGTCGGGCACATGACCGAGCGCGTGGTGATACCGGCGGCCGACGACCTGCCGCTGACCCGTCGCAAAGCGCCACGGGATAAGCCGGGTGACAAACCGTTCCTTAGCTACCAACCGGACGAGGACCTGGTTCCGCCGATCGCGCATGCCGGCGAAGGCTACAGGGTCCACATGACCGGACTCACTCACGACGAGCGCGGCTATCCGTCCATGTTTGCCGAGACCCACGACAAACTGGTCAATCGGCTGGTCGACAAGATCAGACTCAATGCCGAAGATATCGAGATGTACGAGGAGGTCGATGTGGACGACGCCGACACCATCGTCGTTTCGTTCGGCTGTACCGCGCGCTCGGCCCGCCACGCCGTCAACCAGGCCCGGATGGAGGGATTGAAGTGCGGCATGCTCAGATTGATTACCGTCTGGCCGTTTCCCGAGAAACCCATCCGGCAACTCATCGAGCGGGGCAAGGTCAAACGATTCATCGTCCCCGAAATCAACCTCGGTCAGCTACGGCGCGAAGTCGAGCGGCTGACGCACCTGCCTGTCATACGATTGAACCACGCCGGCGGCACCATGCCCTTGCCGGACGCGATCCTGGAGTTGATCAGATCATGACTGGAACCGAACAACCCGTTCAAGCCGCCGCGAGCATCCACCCGATAGACGATCTGCTGCGCGCCGATCGCCTGCCGCACATTCTCTGTCCGGGCTGCGGGATTGGCACCGTGATTCACGGTTACGCACACGCGATCGCCGCTTCCGGAATCGATCAGGACCGGCACATCTGCGTCTCCGGTATCGGCTGCAGCGGCAGGGCGGCGGGCTATGTCAATGTTGACTCCTACCATGCGACGCACGGGCGCGCGCTGCCATTCGCACTGGGCATCGCCGTCCATAACCCGGAACTGAACGTAACCGTGATCAGCGGCGACGGCGACCTCACGGCGATCGGCGGCAATCACCTTATTCACTCCGCCCGCCGCAACGTCAATCTGATCGTTATCTGCATCAACAATTTCACCTACGGCATGACCGGCGGCCAGGTCGGGCCGACGACGCCCGTCGGCGCCAGGGGAACGACCGCGCCGTACGGTGCCGTGGAGCATCCGTTCAATCTGCCGTACCTGGCGAAGGCCACCGGGGCGGTATTCGTTGCGCGCTGGACCATACTGCACGTGCGCGAGTTTCAGGACGCGGTATTGCGCTCGATGAACAAACAGGGCTTTTGTTTCATCGAGGTGCTGGCGCCGTGCCCGACGAGCTTCGGCCGGGCCAACAAGATCGGAGACGGCCTGCATGAGGTGGAGATCTATCGCGAGCGGTGCCGCATCGAGAACGGCGCCCGGAACCTCGAAGACCTCGATATCGACCTGATCGACGAGAACAAGTCCATAACGGTCGGCAACTTCGTCGATATCGAGCGCAAACCGTTTACGGTGTGACCTGCGGCGCGGGACAAATGGCAGATACCGGCGGCACTGGCGCAAACACGACCACCCAGATCCGTTTCGGCGGCGTCGGCGGCCAGGGCATGGTGCTCGCCGGCCGGCTGCTCGGCAAGGCTGCCGCGCTGTTCGACGGCAAGGAAGCGGTCTGCACCCAGACCTATGGACCGGAAGCCCGCGGCGGCGCCTCCAGAGCGGACGTCGTGATCTCCGACGGCGCGGTGGATTACCCGTTCGTCACCCAGGCAGACGTGCTGGCGGTGTTCTTCCAGGAGGCTTACACGAGATTCCGCTCGCGGCTCAGGCCCGGCGGGCTGCTGATCGTCGACAGCGGGCTGGTGCAGCCCTCCGAGGACGAGGAGAACTGTTTCGGCCTGCCGGCCACTAAGATAGCCGAGGAACTCGGTAATCGTCTGGCGACGAACGTGGTGATGCTGGGTTACCTTGTCGGCAAGACCGGGGTGGTCAGCCGCGAGTCGGTGGAACAGGCGATTCGCACGACGGTCAGGAAACACGTAATCGACCTCGACCTGAAGGCGCTCGACGCCGGCATCAGGCTTGCACAGAGCGACGGGCCATCATGACGGACTCGATACTGGTCATCGGTGGCGGGGTTGCGGGGCTGCATGCGGCCATGGAATGTGCGAGAGCCGGGGCACGCGTTGTGGTAGTCGAGCAGGGACCCATCGTGGGCGGCCGATTGGCGGCGACGATGACGGATGCTTCAGCCATCGGCGACCGTGCGGAGGGAACCGGCACACCGCTGTTCGAAGCGCTGGCCGGCAACGACAAAATCGAGATCATCACCCTCGCGAACCTGGTCGGCATCGAAGGACGGCCGGGCAATTTCAGCGTGTCGATCCGCGAACAGGCGCGCTTCGTGACGGATGCCTGCACGCGCTGCAAACTCTGCCGCGCGGTATGCCCCGTCGTTCTGCCGAACGAATTCGACGCCGGCCTGACCTACAGAAAGGCAATCTACACACCCATGGGAGAGACGCTGCCCGAGGCATGGGTCATCGACATTGAGAACTGTCTCAACACGCCGCCCAATTACCTGCCCTGTCAGCGATGCATCGAGGTCTGCGACGACGACGCCATTCATTTCAATGTTCCGCTGGATACCGTTCACGAACGGGCCGTCGGCGCCATTATTCTCGCCCCGGGTTTTCAGATCGACCAGAGCACGGATTTCGCCGGTCTGGGCTATTGTGCGCACCCGGACGTAGTCACCTCGGCGGAACTTCAGCGATTGCTGGAGGCGCCGGGGCCGACCGGCGGCTATGCATCGAAGCCCTCCAACGAAGACTATCCTGAAAGCGTCTTGCTGGTGCTCGACGAGCTTTCGCAATTTGCCCTGTACATCGTTGCGAGTCAGGTTCATCAGCTCCTCGAGCAGGACGTCGAAACGGTTGCGGTTCTGGTCCTGTCACAGCTAAGCGGGAAAAGCGAACAGGCGGAGGTGCAGGACCTTGCCAGCAAGACAGGGATAGACGTCCATAACGGCGCAATGCTCGAGGTAGAGCCGACAAAAGAAGGTACGCTGAAGGTGTCGTACGAAGATTTTTCGGCCAGTCAGTACGTTCAGCAGAATTATGACATGGTGGTGCTGTGCTCCGACGTCAAGCCCCCGGACAGTCTGGCGGAGCTGGCGCAGACTGCCGATATCGAGCTGGCCGATAGTGGCTACATCGCTGTGACTGGCGCGAACGGCGCCGGTGTTTCCACGACCCGGCCGGGAATATTGGTGGCCGGTTGCGCCAGCGGACCGAAAAACATCAAAGACAGTATCAATGATGCGCAGATTGCCGCAGGCCTCGCGCTGGATCAGCTGGATCCCAGATTGCTTGGGTCCGACAAAGCATCGGATCAGCCAAGACCGGAGACTGAACCCCGCCCGCAGATCGCTCCCGACGATATGCGTGCCCGGATCGAGCAATTGCTATATGCGCTGATCAGCCGGGATGACAGTTGATGGTTGCCGCCGCGGGCGGGATCCGGCCTCGCATGCCTTGCGGGCAATTGATGTGCCCGGACAGCCCGACAATACGGGTATACCGAATGCATCACGGTGGCGACAGCGATAGACAGCGGCCCGCATTGGTACTAACTTGCCGGGGGACAGAACGACTGTTCGGATCTACGTGACGGGAGACGGCCATGCGGCGAAGATTACTCGAGGCACTAACGTATCCACGGTTGTTCGTATTGGAAAGAATCGATCTCGCGGATTGTCCGCAGGAACGACTGTTTGACGCTTCCTGCGACCGCTGTTGCGGCTGCGGCCTCAAGCAGGAATGTCACTGGCTGAGCTGCCTTAACGATTTCGCAGATTTTGCCAGCAAATCCACCCACACCATGCACGCCTCCCTGCTGTACAGCATCGGCCTGATCGAGGCGCATAACGAGCAAATGCAGCACAACTCAAAAGCCTGCACTTGCGAGTCCTGCACCTGGACCAGGGACGCTCGTCAACTGGCCCGGGAATTCTCCAGGCAATTCACCTGGATGAACGACACAGACCGGCGCGACGCGAGTTCCTGGTCGCAAATAGTCTAACAGGCACACGGCACCGCCCCGGCGATTTCAGCCGGCACCGTTGAACGGGCCCCGGGAGTCAGTTACTGCCGGACGAGCCTTTCAAGGTCTTGGCGACATCGACGACCACGATCACGATCGCCAACGCGCCCAGGGCCGCCGGCACGATGTAGATCTCCCCGTAGGCGACGCCGGGCCACCATTGCCCGAAAAAGTAAGCGCCGAGATGCGCGCCGACGTATGCGATCACCACCTTTGAGAGATACGACCAAATGCCCGGCGTAACGTAGTACTTCAGGGGATAATGGAGCACACCGGCCACAATCACGGCTATGATAAGCAGAACAAGGAAGCTGACGAAGTCCATGACTACCTCCGTATTAAAAGGCCTCCAGCGAAGCGCAAACAACCTTGACGCCAGTTTGTCAGACAGGCGACGCAGGCACGAACACGGAACAACCTTCCCGACAAGCGCTCAACCGGATGCCGGGGAACTGCTGTTCGATGCCATGCCTGCTTCTTTGTTACCTTCTTTCAGAAGCTGATCATTCTTTTTCTAATTGTAGTCCAATAATCGAGTGTGACCGGATCGTTCCGGCAGGTATTCGATACGCTTTAGCGTTCCGTGGCCGAATATCAGGACTGCCGGGAACCGTCCGAAGCCCCGCTCGTAAACCCATTCTTCGGACACATATGTGCCGCTCAGCCCAGCGAATCCGGTGACCAATCGGCTTCGCACCGGCCCCGTTTCGATGATCCGATACACTGGCGGGCCACATTTTTGCAGCACATAGGCCATGGAGACACCCGGATCGATGAGCTTTCCCTTGCAACGCAGAGGCCCCATCGCGCTGGCTGCCGTCGCCATGAGACACGCAGTGACTGCGCAGACTATCAGCTGCTTTTTCATCTCTCGATAGGGATTCAAGTCTGTATTGACAGTCTAGCAGACGAACCACGACGTCAGACTGCCTCCCTCCCGTCCATCGCGCATGAGCCGGACGCCGCATTGCGGGTTTGCCGGTTTCAGCTAAGCTATCGAAACCGATACGGTCAGCATGAGGAATGAGTCCGTGACCAACATCCGCGTCGAGTGTTACGCGGGATACCGCGGCGAGGAAACACCGCAGCGTTTCTACCTCGGCAGACAGGCCGTCGACGTCCTCGAGGTGCTCGACCGGTGGCTGTCTCCCGGGCACCGCTACTTCAAGTGCCGGGGGGATGATGAAGCCACGTATATCTTGCGCCACGACATAAGCGCCGATGGCTGGGAGCTGACCCTCTACGAACGGGGCCACACAGCCACGAACCAGGCCCGGCCAGGAGAATGAGCGGGCACGGGAACGGGCACCAAAAGACGACCGTGCTTTGGCTGACCGGTACACCCGGTGTCGGCAAGACCACGGTGATCCAGCGAGTGGCCGAGGCGCTGCCGCACCATCGCCTCGGCGGCTTCTATACCGAGGAGATTCGCGAACGGGGCGTTCGACAGGGGTTTCGCCTGGCGGGCTTTCGCGGCGGCTCCGCCGTGATGGCGCATGTCGAATTTCCGAAGCGTTACCATGTCGGCCGATACGGAGTGGACGTGGGCGCCATCGACGAGCTGTCGGCCACTGCACTCTCGCGCGAGCCTCCGGCCGACGTCTACCTGGTGGATGAAGTCGGCAAGATGGAGTGTCTGTCCACGCGCTTCAACCACGCGCTGCGCGCATTGCTCGATCAGCCGTGCACGATCGTCGGCACCATTGCACGCTCGGGAGGCGGCTTGATCGCTGACCTCAAACGGCTGCCGGAGAGTACTTTGTGGGAAGTCACCCGCGATAACCGCAGAGAGATGCCGGCCCGCGTTCTCAGCTGGCTTAATTGCAAGGATCAGGCGCTTCGTGGTGGTCGTTAAGGGCGACCTGCCGGAATTCTCTTCTTTGCACCTGATTTTGTCGATCGAAGTCGAGTACGCGACACTCGAGTGGGTGGACTGGTATAACAACAAACGGCTGTTAGAGCCGATCGGCAACATCCCGCCGGCTGAGTTCGAGGCAGCCTACTATGAGCAACGGGAGGGTCAGGCAACGGCCGCCTGACTCACACAAAAGAGTCTCCGGAATACCCGGGGTGATTCACCACAAGTCAATCAGCGTCGATGCCGTCCCACAGCGTGTCAACGGGCTTGACACGGCCTGCCTTCACGTCCTGCCAACCTTCACGGAAGGATTCGGCGGCGGTTGGCCAGGGCTCGTCTTCCTCGATGCCTTTGCGGAACGACTGGACAAGCCCGAGCAGCAATGGCCGGTAACGGGCCGGCGTCTGCTCGATCTCGGCATGGAGCTTTTCAGTGGTGTCAGGGCGTTTCGCACTCATAGCGGACATTTTAGCGGCTTTCGGTAACTTTAGCTGCGAACTGCTCCCGGGATTGATTGCTGACGCCAAAGCGGCACCCTGATTGAATGCCGCAGCCCCCGCAGGCTAATACCAGGTAGGCAGAGAGCATGGGGCTGGAGCCTTCGCCGCGCAAGCGGGTAAAGATACCGTGATCGTCCATAAAACAACAAAACAACAATATGACGCCCGATATGACGCCGCAACGAGACCGGAAAGGCCCGGAACTGAACTAAACCTATGTTAAGACACGCCTACAGGTTCTGCGGGAGTTGTGCCTATAGGGTGCCCAAAATTAACTCATGTATGAATCAATCACAAATCATCTGTTGAATTGGCTGCTGGCAGCGCCCATCTTGGTTTGTTCCGCCGGCAGCTTTATCGGTGGCACCGCCGTTATCCTAATTCTGGCCGCCTTTGGCGGATCCGCGGGCATCCCCTGGTGGCCAATTCTGGTGGGAGCTTTTCTCGGTAACTACGCTTCGGATATCGGCTGGTTCGCCCTGGCACGGTCACGGCTGGCTAACCGGTTGCGCACAAGTCGGCTCTTTAAAGAGCAGAGTGAACAGGTAAGCCGCTTACGCGACAACTATAGAAAACGCGACTGGCTGTTTTTTGTCGCCATCAAGTTTGCCTACGGTCTGCGGATCGCACAGATCCTGCTTTTCGGCGCAGCGCATTATGCCTGGCACAGGTTCCTCAAACTGGACGGGGTGGCGGTGCTGGTGATCAACGGTGCTGCGGTGATGGCCGGTTGGATGTTCGGTCGTGGGGTAACGCGATACCTGGATCTGTTTGAAAATACGGGCACACTTATGAGCGCGGTCGCGGTGCTGATAATTGCCTATTTCGCGCTCAAGTGGCTGATTAATCGGTATATGCTCCGGAAGCGATAATCCGTTGCACGCGTTGTTCAGTCAGGACCGGCGTTGGCAGCATAGATAATCCGCGCCATAAGGCCCGTCGGCTGGTTCTCTTCAGGCGTTTGACTTTACCTACGTTCTCAAAGGGGAAGGGGACATCTGGTACCCGCACGCCGAGAAAATCGCACAATGCCTCCCAGCCGTCCCCGGCACAGATATCCATCACCAGCAGATCCCGTTTCTTGCGCCGGAAATGTTCTATGACTGAATCGTTGTGATTTTCATAGGCTTTACGGAACCCATCCCGCTGAAATTGTTCCGAGCCAAAGACATTGCGGTGCAAACAAAGGATTTTACGGATATGGGGCAACAGCCGTATCGCCTTGTCCCGGACAAAATTACCCGGCCAGACATGGTTGTGCTGGCAGGAATCCAGCCATGCACCGACATCCCGCTGAGTCAGGATAAACTTGCTTTTAGGGAACTGCTCCTCTAGTTGACGGTAAAAAAGGGCTACGGGCGAATCCGTAGCAGCATCCCATTGACAGATTCGTTGGAGGTCCAATTCCAGCCGGCCGGAATGGAATTGCAGCGCTGAATAAGGGAAATGGTTGGTTCGATAGCCCAGCAGCTGTAAGGCGCGGGTAAGGCTGGTGGTCCCGGTTTTGGACAATCCTATGCCAAAAATCCGTTCTTGCTGCATAAAAACCTTTTTTTGAGAAGAAGGTGGATTTTCCGGCCATTCTAGTGCCAGATGGTAAAGAAGTTCACTTTATTAACCATTCTATTGCAGGGTGTCAAATATTTATACGGAGATTGAGTATTACCTCAGTCAGATGCGTTTGCTCTCGCGGTTTCTGCATACTGTCAAGACGGACAAGCTATTTCCGGTTGATGCTACGGACTATGTAGCCGCCCGAGCGCTCGTCCATCTCGAGCGCGAGCAGATCCGGGGCCTCTGCTTATTCGAGCAAATCGCTGAATGAACTGAAACCGTAGTAGGATTCATTGAACTGCGGTTTTCGCCGCTTGATTGTCTGTTTGATCATTGAGCCCCAGAGCTTCGACCTGTCGCCGCGCTCAGCATACAGCGCTTCCGCCGTATCGAGCACAAGAGCTATCGCTTCTTCGATCAGTTCGTCCTTTTTCTTGCTTTTTTTCTTCGTCGCCGTTGCCTTGGTGCTCGCCTTCTTGGTCTTCGCAGTCCTGGACCTCCGCTTGCTCGTCACCGGCTGCCTGGCAACCAGATCATCATAAAAAATGAAGTCATCGCAATTGGCGACCAGCAAATCCGAAGTTGAACTCTTAACGCCAACACCAATAACGGTCTTGGCGTTCTCCCTCAGCTTGCTGACCAGTGGTGAAAAATCGGCATCGCCGGAAATAATGACAAACGTATCGATATGTTCCTTGGTGTAGCAGAGATCGAGCGCATCGACGACCATCCTGACGTCCGCGGAGTTCTTGCCGGAAAGCCGCACATGCGGAATCTCGATCAGTTCGAATGCCGCTTCGTGCATGACTGGCTTGAATTTCTTGTACCGCTCCCAGTCACAGTAGGCCTTCTTGGCGACAATACTGCCTTTCAGAAGCAGGCGCTCAAGAACCAACTGGATATCGAACTTCGCATAATTCGCATCGCGTACACCCAAAGCGATGTTCTCGAAATCGCAGAAAAGTGCCAGGTTGCCCTCTCCGTTCATGCGCAGTCTCTCTTAGTTCACGCGGACCGACTCGCGAGCACTTCATAGCGCAGCCTTGTCCAGGAGCAATTCTACGCTAAGAAACGACCAGTGCTGCGTCCACACGTCGACATATTTTGCTGCGGGCTTTGACGCCAAAGATGCAGCCGCACTTGCAGCAATTTATGCAGATTCTGGCGAGTTATTGCCACCAAACAGCGAAACGATCAGGGGCCGCACCGCCATCGAGGCCTACTTCACGGAGTCACTGGCCAGCGACGTCAGTATAGGGTTAGAGGACACCGGGGTGTATGCGCATGGTGACGTTGGTTACATGGAAGGGACGTACACTGTTAC
>JBHHWI010000081.1:0-13922 GCA_046756445.1 Woeseia sp.
AATCATAACGTTGTCAATGATCTCGGGCGGTCTCGTGCAATGTTCAGGCTAGTCCTGCGCGTTTCCGCCCCAATTGGCGCGGTGAGCTTCCTTGGCGCGCTGACGCAGGCGCGCATGCCGGTTGGTGAGAAGAAGCGTGCTCGGGTCGCAGACTTGCGCCTTGATCAGGCCCAAATCGCTGGCAGCGTCGAACAGACTGGGATACCAGCGCTCCCAGTCGGGCAACAACTCCTCGACCTGCTCGCGGAGATTCATCGGCCAAATGTATATGAGCCGATCGGTCGTGACAACGACGGTGTTTGAATATGCTAGAACCTATCTCAAGATACCCCGTGAGCCGCATCTCCGGTCCACAAGCCCGTCTGCGCGGCACGAGCCGCGTCGAATGTCGGTGATCATTCGCAAGGCGAGCAACGACGTCAGACGGGCTTGTGGACGGAAACCCGCATGGGCAGTGGCCTTGCGGGCGGTCTGCGGCGTTGCTCGTCACTCCAGTGGAACGACCACAGTTCGTTCCTCGCGCCTTGCATCCCATCCCGCAGGGCCACTGTGCGGCCACGCGGTATTTTGAGACAGGTTCTAATTAGTCCGCCAGCATTTTTGTGACCATCGACATGGCCGCAAGAAGCATGGCACCGAGAAGAATAGTCGAGGCCTGCGGAATGATATCGAGCGACAGGCCGCCAAAATCCGCGGGAATCAAGGTCAGCAATTGACTGAAAGCGACGACCAGTTGGCTCAATGGTTTTAGCGCGATGGCCGCACCGATCACGAAAGCCGTGGGAAGCGCGAGACGCCGGATCCAGATGCGCCGCCTGATCCGGGACATGACCTTGCGAGAGAAGCCTGCGTCCGGAACAGGGTCCGATCTGAACAGAGACTCGAGTTGTCTGTCCTCGTTGTCTTTAAGCCTGTCAACCATACTGATGATCTTCGATTTCAAAACTTTCCCTGATTTTTTCCTTGCCGCGAAAGATGATCGATTTCACTGTACCGACCGGCAGTTCCGCGGCATCGCCTATTTCCCTGTGCGACAGCCCGCAGGCATACGAAAGAATCATCACCGCGCGTTCCTGCTCCGTCAAGACCGCGAGAAAACGGTCGAGATCGCCGAGCTCGTCCGACTCCTCCGTCTGCGTGGCGCCGCTCGAGCCGGCCGACTGGCCCATCCTCTCCAGTACCTGGTCGTATCGTGACGATTTTCGTTTCGATTGCAGGAATGTCGTGTACGCAACTTTCAGCAACCAGCCTATGAACGAACCGTGACCGGCAAAGGTATGCAGTTTGTCCCAGGCGTGCAGAAACGAGTCCTGCGCGAGGTCGTCGGCGAGGTCGTGGTCGCGACAGAGCTTGCGCAGGAAGTTCCTGACCCGGGACTGATGGCGGTGCACCAGTTCGCCGTACGCGGCCGTATCCTGCTGCGCCACCACCCTGGCGACGAGATCCATGTCATCATTGCCGTGCACACCCGTCGATCCGTAATTAGCGGGATTCGGTCCTTGCCCCGTATCGCCACATGATCAGGTAGGCGACGCCTATGGCAAACGGGAACGCGGCGCCGGCCAGGCAGCCGCGAAGCGCGTAACCGCTGGGGTCGGGCACCGCGACGCCACAAAGCGCCAGCCCGGCGGCAAGCGACAGCCAGATCAGGCCGAGCCTCAGGTCCTTGTTCTTGCTCGGCTCAGGTTCGCCGATCCTGTTGATCAGCTCCGGCGACAGTTCGGTGCCTCTCTCGAGCGCCAGCCTGACGGTCTGCTGCATTTCCGTGCGCGAGCGGTGCCGGAAATACAGCACGATAAAAAAGATCAGCGCGATTGCCGCAAATAACGCGATCGGTATCAGTTCTTCAACCATTTGGTGTCTCCATTTGCTTTATGGCGCAGCATTGCTGCCTGTTATGGAGTAGATGTCGCCACGGGACCGATTGGATGCATGAACCGGATATTTTCGGCCCAAAAAATCTTTTTGTTTATCAAACAATTGTAGCGCAGGTCATATATCTGTGAGTGACCGTCAACCAATTTACCGCAATCTCGTTTGTTACTACACCTCCCGAGGGACGCATGCTCGAGCGTCGTGTCAGTCATCGCCGCCGACCGAATTGGTCTCGGAGCCAGACCCGGAGCGCTGTCAGGGATAGACGGCAATCCCCGGGGCTGGCTCCCTGACCAGCTCCGGAGTCCGTCCCCGATATCAGGCCGCCTACGTCCCGGCGGCCGATTGTCCGCGCCAGCTTGCCAGCGCGGCTGCCTCTTCGTCGGGACTCGGGCCGGCCCGGATAGTGCGGCTGCGCGCATCGGGCAGGGTCTTCCACCAGCTGAGCAGGTCGCGTGCCGTCTCCCTGAGCGGGCGGTTGCGCAGGCCTTTGGCTGCGGCCTTTTCCCCACTCACCAAGGCCACACCGGCATACTCGCCGGTCGGCGGGGCCCAGATGGGCATGTCGAGGGTCTGCTCACGGATGAATTCGGAGCTCACCCAGACCGGCGTCACGTGTGCTCCCGTCACCGCCATGCTGTCTTCGAGCAGATCTCCGATCGACCAGGAGCCGGCCGGCGTGACCGTGTTGTAGGTTCCGGCGATGCGCTGCTCGAGGCAGTCGACGACGAAGTTCGCGAGGTCCCTGACGTCGATGATCTGGATCCTGTCGTCCGGCTCGCCGGGCCACAGCATCTCTCCGCCCTGCATCGTCCGGATCGGCCAGTAACTGAAGCGGTCCGTGTGGTCGCCGGGTCCGCAGATGTAAGTGGGACGCAGTATGGTCAACCGGTCTTCGCCGAATTTCGCCGCCGCTCTTTGCTCGCACAGGGCCTTCATCGGGCCGTAGGTCTGATCGGTCACCTCCTCCACGGTCTCGTCAGACATCGTCGCCAGCGGTGAATCCTCGTGATTGGGCTTCGCAAAACTCGCGTACGCGGAGATCGATGACACGAACAGATAATGCGATGCGGCCGGCGACAGCAGTCTCGCGGAATCCGCGACGTGCCGCGGAACGTAGCCGGAATTGTCGATGACCGCATCCCAGCGCCCGCCCTTCAGGGCGTCGAGGCCGTTGTCGCGGTCGCCGATCAGCAGTTCGAGATCGGGGAACAGCGCGCTGTTGGTTTTGCCGCGGTTGAACAGCACGACATCGTGTCCCCGCCGCAATGCCTCGCGGACCATGTGCGGCCCGATGAATCCCGTCCCGCCCAGGACCAGGATCTCGAGTTTTGCGGCGGTGTCCTTTCGGCCCTCGCATTCCGCCAGGGCCCGGGGCACCCCGGTCGCCGCCGCGGCCGTGCCGAGGAGACTGGCCTGCAGGAAGCGTCGTCGATTCCGTTTCATCTTCTCTTGCCGATCAGCGCCTACAGGAACAGGACATCCACACTATTCCAGATCGCGGCGATGCCTGCGGCCACGGTAACGAGCGTCGTGCCGCATACAGGGCCGTTATTGGTATCTGCATTTTTGAGGCCTCCCGAGAATGGACCCGGCCCTGCAGTAAATCAGATATTTGCGGCTAACGGTAGCGCGCCATCAGCTCTTCGAGCGTTTTCCGGCCGGGATTCAGTTCGTCAAAGGGAATTTTCGCCAGCGGCGTGTCGACGCTGCCGGAGAGGTCGTGCATGTCGCCGGATTCTTCGTCGATGTACAAAAGACCGGTAATGATCTCCCCGGCGTTCACGCTGTCGCGCAGGAACGAGAATGCCGCGGCGCGGCTGGTCGGGTCGTAGTCCTTGTTTACTTTGCGAAATATGATCCTGCTGCCGTCGTGCAACTCGACCGGCATGGCGGAGCCTTCGTCATAGGCCGCCTTGATCTCCTCCGCAGGTGGTATGAAGTCGGCATCGATCACATGATGGTAAAACTGCCGCGTGTGCGCGTAACTCTTGGTCGACCCCTCGTGATCGTTAAAGGTCACGCAGGGACTGATGACATCGATGAGCGCGAATCCCTTGTGCCTCAGCGCGCCCTTGATCAGCGGCACGAGCTGTTGCTTGTCGCCGGAAAAGCTCCGCGCGATGTAGGTGGCGCCCAGACCGATGGCGGTGCTGACGGGATCGATCGGCATCTGCCTGTTGGCCGGCCCCTTCTTCGCGACGCTGCCGACGTCGGCGGACGCCGAGTACTGGCCCTTGGTCAGGCCATACACGCCGTTGTTCTCGATGATGTAGCACATGTCGAGATTGCGGCGGATCACGTGCGCAAACTGCGCCATGCCGATGGACAGGGAGTCTCCGTCGCCCGAGATGCCGAGGTAGACCAGATCACGGTTCGCGGCGTTGGCGCCGGTCGTAACCGAGGGCATGCGCCCATGGACCGAATTGAACCCGTGCGACTCGCTCACGAAATAGGCCGGCGTCTTGGACGAACAGCCGATGCCGCTCATTTTCGCCAGTTTGTGCGGTTCGAGATCCAGTTCGAATACCGCTTGTATGATGGCTGCCGTGATCGAATCGTGACCGCAGCCCGCACAGAGCGTAGAAACGGTGCCTTCGTAATCGCGCGCCGTCAGGCCGCGCCTGTTCTTCGGCAATTTCGGATGGGTAATTCTCGGCTTCGATGGGTAACTCATGTTTCTGTCCCTCAGGCGGCCCGGCCTTTTGCCACTTCCTCCTCGATCCTTGCGATCACGAATGCCGCATTGATCGGCATGCCGTCGTAGTGCAGCACCGAAACCAGCTTGTCCGGGTCGGCCTCCGCGTCGAGGATCAGCAGGGAGCGCAGCTGCGCATCACGATTTTGCTCGATGACGTAAATCCGTTCGTGCTTGTCGAGAAAGTCCCTGACGTCGTCATTGAACGGGAATGCCTTCACCCGGCAATAATTCAGGCCGATGTTCTTTTCCCGGAGCCGGACGAGCGCTTCCGCGACGGCCCCGTCACAACTGCCGACCGAAAGGATCGCGGTATTATTGAACTTCGAATACTCGATCTCGGGTCCGGGCAAGAGACCGCGAGCCGTTTCCCATTTCACGAGCAGCCTGTCGACGACCTCCTGGTACTCGGCAGAATCCTCGGTATACGCGCCGTACTTGTTATGGCCGGAGCCGCGGGTGAAATACGATCCCTTCGGGTGCTCGCCCGGCAGGGTCCGATACGGAATTCCGTCGCCGTCGGGATCCAGGTATCGGGAAAACCTGTCGATCGATTCCAGGTCCTCGGCGCTCAGCAGCTTTCCCCGGTCCGGTTCATAGTTTTCATCCCATTCGAACTCCGGACACATCCAGTCATTCATTCCGATGTCGAGGTCCGTCAACACCATGACCGGCGTCTGTAACCTGTCCGCAAGGTCGAACGCGTCGACGGTCATCTGAAAGCATTCGTGGGGATTCGCCGGAAACAGCAGCACGTGCTTTGTGTCGCCGTGTGACGAGTATGCGCACAGCAGGAAATCACACTGCTGGGTGCGGGTCGGCATACCCGTCGACGGACCGGCGCGCTGCACGTCGAAAATAACGGCCGGAACTTCCGCGTAGTAGGCGAAGCCGATGAATTCGTTCATCAGGGATATGCCGGGCCCGCTGGTCGGGGTGAAAGCGCGCGCCCCGTTCCAGGTCGCCCCGAGAACGACGCCGATGGCCGCCAGCTCGTCCTCCGCCTGCACGATGCAGAATTTCTTGCCGCCCGATTCGGCGTCCATCCGGTACTTTTTGCAGAAGGATTTGTAGGCGTCCATCAACGAGGTCGAAGGCGTGATCGGGTACCATGCGCCGACAGTCGCGCCGGCATATACGCAGCCCAGCCCGGCGGCCGTGTTGCCATCGATCAAGATGTGGCCCTTCGTCTCGTCCATGGCCTCGACCTTAAGTGGCAACGGACAGGAGAAATTCGCTTTCGCAAAGTCGTAGCCGAGGCGAATCGCCTCCAGATTTGACGCGATCAGGTGCTTCTTCTCGGCGAAAGTCTCCTCGAGCAGCCTGGTTATCACGTCGAGATCGAGATCGAGCAATGCAGCAAGCGCGCCGACATACGCTATGTTCTTCATGAGGATGCGCGGCCGCGCGCCCTCGAATTGCTCATTACACAACTTCGACAACGGTATCCCGAGCACCGTAATGTCTTCCCTGTCCAGCAGGCGGCTGCGTGGCCATGTCGAGTCATAGATCAGCCAGCCGCCCGACGCAACGGCATTCATGTCTTTCGAGTAGGTCTGCGAATTCATCGCGACCATGACGTCGACGCGGTCAGAGCGCGACTGGAAACCGTCTCTGGTCACGCGAACCTCGTACCAGGTCGGCAGCCCCTGGATATTGGACGGGAAGTAGTTCTTGCCGACCACGGGCACCCCCATCCTGAAGATCGACTTCATCAACAGGTTATTGGCGCTGGCCGAGCCCGTGCCATTAACGGTGGCTATCCTGATGACGACGTCGTTTGTCTTCGACACGGGCGCTTTTCCTCGGGTTTTTCGGGGCCTCAATTACTAATATAGACAGTTTCGGGGCGGTGTCTTCTTACCCTTCGCCGCTGGCAATCCGTCAACCGGCAGATAGTTTCGCCGGCATGGGCTGACCGCGCCCGGCCTCGTCGGCGGCATACGGAATCAGAATGGTCGATTTTTGCATGTCCCAGGCGCCTGTCGGGCAGCGCTCGGCGCACAGGCTGCAATGTACACATAGATCCTCGTCCTTGACCATGACCCGGCCGGTCTGCGGAAGGTTCTCCGACACGTAGAGGTCCTGATCGGGGTTCTCCGCAGGCGCCGCCAGCCGGGTCCGGAGATCGTCTTCCTCGCCGTTCTCCGTGATGGTCAGACAGTTGACGGGACAGATGTCCATACAGGCATCGCACTCGATGCACAGATTGGCGCTGAAGACCGTCTGGATATCGCAGTTGAGGCAGCGCTCCACTTCCTCGATCGTCTGCTCGACGGTAAATCCGAGCTCGACTTCGATATCCAGCTTCTTGAAGCGCTCCTTCAAATCCACGTGTGGCATCAGGCGCCGCTCGGCCGGGTTGTAGTCGTTCGAGAAACTCCACTCATGCATGCCCATCTTGCGGCTGGTGAGATTCATGCCGCGCGGCAGCCTGTCGTTTATGTCTTCCCCATGCACGTATTTGTGAATGGAGATCGCTGCCTCGTGCCCGTGTGCGACCGCCCAGATGATGTTCTTCGGGCCGAATGCCGAATCGCCGCCGAAGAACACGCCCTCTCGCGAACACATCATGGTCGTCTCGTCGACGATCGGGCAGTCCCACTCGTTGAACTCGATTCCGATGTCCCGCTCGATCCACGGAAATGCGTTGTCCTGGCCGACCGCGAGAATGACGTCGTCGCAGGGGATCATGACTTCCCCCACAGACGTGCCCCGATCGATTCTGCCGGCATCGTCGACCTGGTACTCCATCCGGTCGAACTTCATCCCGATGAGTTTTCCGTCCTCGGTGACGAACTCCTTCGGCGAATGATTGACCAGGATCTCGACCTGTTCCTCTTCGGCATCCTCGAGTTCCCAGTCCGACGCCTTGAAGAATCCTCTCGGCTTGCGGGCCATTACCTTGACGTCTTTCGCGCCGAGACGCAGCGACGTGCGGCAGCAATCCATGGCGGTATTGCCCACGCCGATGATTAACACCTTTTCACCAATGGAGTCGACGTGGCCAAATGCGACCGACTCGAGCCAGGTGATACCGATGTAGATGTTCTCCGAGTCATGCCGGCCCGGCAGCTCGAGCTCCTTGCCTCTGGGGGCGCCGGTACCCACGAACACCGCGTCGAACCCGCCGCCCTCGAGAAGATCCTTCATGCTGTCGATGCGGTGATCGAATTTGACCTCGGCTCCCATATCGACGATGTAGCCGATCTCCTCATCGAGCACTCGCGGCGGCAGACGAAACTGGGGAATGTTGGTGCGCATCAGGCCACCGGTGGTATCGAGGGCCTCGAATATGGTTACGTCGTAACCCAGCGGCAACAGGTCATTCGCCACGGTCAGGGAAGCGCAACCGGCGCCGATGCATGCGATGCTCTTGCCGTTCTTCTTGTTCGGCGCTTTCGGCAAGCGATCGGCGATGTCGTCACGATGATCGGCCGCAACCCGCTTCAGCCGGCAGATTGCCACCGCCTTGCTCTCCACACGGCCGCGTCGGCACGCGGGCTCGCAGGGGCGATCACAAACGCGGCCCAGGATGCCCGGATAGACATTCGATTCCCTGTTCAGCATGTATGCATCGCTGAAGCGGCCCTGCGCAATGAGACGTATGTATGACGGAACGTCCGTATGGGCCGGGCATGCCCACTGGCAATCGACGACCTTGTGGAAATAGTCGGGCGTGGAAGTGTCTGTCGGCTTCATCTGCGTGACGCGCCAGATTCGTCTAACACCTGCCTCCAATGGGCGCTAGCATAGCTTGATGGCCCGGAAAGTAAACGATTTAGCGTATAAATTGAAGTGCTTGGCGCGCAAATCGCCATTACGATTCAGGAAGGCTATCGGCCCCTGTCGAACTGTAGCCGCTGGCCGACGATATCACCGGTCAGTTCTCCGTTCCGATACACGACGTGCCCGTTTACGATCGTCGTATCGACGCTCGAGCCGAAGGTCACACCCTCGAACGGCGACCAGTGACATTTGCAGAGCAGGTTGGACGAGCCGACCGTGTACGGCGCCTCGCTGTCGATCAATACGAGATCCGCAAAGTAGCCTTCGCGTACGTAGCCACGGTCTACGACACCGTAGATGTCCGCGACTGCGTGACTGGTCCTGTCGACGAGCAGCTCGAGCGTGGTCAGCCCGTCTTTGGCCAGCTCGAAAAGGGTCAGAACCGCGTGCTGTACCAGCGGCAATCCGGCCGGCGCCTTGAAATACGTTCGCTGTTTTTCGCCGGCGAGATGCGGCGCATGATCGGTTGCAACGACGTCGATGCGCCCTTCATTCAATGCATGGACGAGCGCAGCCCTGTCTTCGGCCGTCTTGATGGCCGGATTGCACTTGATTCGGGCACCGAGGTCCTCGTATCGGCTCTCATCGAACCACAGGTGGTGCACGCAGACTTCAGCGGTGATTCGCTTTTCACTTCGTTCTGCTTTGGAGAACAGGCCCATTTCGATAGCAGTCGTCAGGTGCAGCACATGAAGACGCGTGTCGTGACGGCGTGCAAGGTCGGCGGCGAGACTCGACGATACGAGGCAGGCGTTGGCCGAACGAATGTTCGGGTGCTCGGACATCGGCACCTGCTCGCCGTATTTCGCCTTGGCGCCGGCTTCGTTATCCCTTATCGTCGGTGAGTGCTCGCAATGCGTAACCAGCAACAAGGGCGCATGCTCGAACAACTGCTCGAGCGCCTCCGGGTCGTCGACCAGCATGTCGCCGGTCGATGCGCCCATGAATGCCTTGATGCCGCAGGCTTCGTTGATCTGTAGCGCCTTGATCTCGTCGATGTTGCGGTTGGTGGCACCGAGATAGAAAGCGTAGTTCGCGCTGCAGCGGCGCTCCGCCAGTTTGTACTTGTCTGCCAGCACCGACCGCGTGGTCGTCTGCGGATTGACATTCGGCATGTCCATGAAACTCGTAATGCCCCCCGCCACCGCGGCGGCCGACTCGGTTGCCAGGTCGCCTTTGTTCGTCAGCCCGGGCTCGCGGAAGTGAACCTGGTCATCGATCATGCCGGGCATCAGGTATTTGCCGTGGGCATCCAGAACGGAGACATCGACACCGGGAGTGATGCCCGACCCGATCTTTTCGATGCGCTCGCCTTTTATCAGTACATCGGCGTCGCGAATCTCGCCCTCGTTGATCAGACGGGCGTTGGTGATGAGTAATGTGTCCAACAGGTTGTCTAAAGAGCCGCGAAGGCGTCGGTCGCCATGACCAGCTCGTGCACGATTCCCGGCTCGAACGCGGCATGCCCGGCGTCCGGCACGATTCGCAAATCTGCTTCCGGCCACGCCTGCGACAGCTCCCAGGCAGTGATCAGCGGGCAAACGATATCGTATCGGCCCTGGACGATGATGGCCGGGATGTTGCGGATGCTGTCGACGTTATTGATGAGATGTTTCTCTTCCATGAACCCGCCATTGACGAAGTAGTGACACTCGATCCGCGCCAGCGACAGCGCCAGTTTCTCTTCGCTGAACGTGGCGGTAATTTTCTCGTTCGGCATGAGGAAACTGGCCGAGGCCTCCCACACGGACCAGGCCCGCGCAGCGGCCAGCCTGACATCGGCGTCGTCGCAGGTAAGTCGCTTGTAATAAGCGCTCACCATGTCGTGACGTTCGGATTTCGGAATCGGTTCGAGATAGTGCTGCCACAGGTCCGGTAACAGATCGCTCGCGCCGTGTTGATAAAACCAGTCGATTTCCTTCTTGCGCAGCATGAAAATGCCGCGCAGCACGAGTTCCGTGACCCGGCCGGGATGGGTCTGGGAATAAGCCAGCGCGAGCGTGCTGCCCCAGGAGCCGCCGAATACCTGCCAGCGGTCGATTTGCAGGGCAGCCCTCAGGATCTCTATGTCGTCCACGAGATCCCAGGTCGTGTTCTGCTCGAGACTCGCATGCGGCCGGCTTCTGCCGCAGCCCCTCTGATCGAACAGCACGATGCGATAGACATCGGGGTTGAAAAAGCGCCGCATCTTCTCCGTGCAACCACCGCCGGGGCCGCCGTGCAGGAAAACGACCGGCTTGCCGTGCGGATTGCCACACTCCTCATAATAGAGTTCGTGACCACCGCTGACTTCGAGATAGCCGGTATGGTTGGGTTCGATGGCGGGATAAAGCGTCCGCCTGTTCGCTTCGCGATTCATGGGCGGCATTATGCACTCGACAAGGAACCTTGTCGCATCAATCGAGTCTCTAGTCTGCACGATCTCCTGATAGACTCCCGCGATCAGAGAAAAAACCGAAAGGCCTCGACATGACGATTCCCCGAATGACATGCCCGATCTTCCTGGTATTGGCATTGCTTGTCTTCGACCCGGCGGCAGCCAGCGATATCGAAATCGGCTACAGTGAATTCACGCTCGATAACGGGCTGCGTTTGATCGTGCATGAGGATCACAAAGCGCCGATCGTGGCCGTAAACCTCTGGTATCACGTGGGTTCCAAGAACGAGAGACCCGGCAAGACCGGTTTCGCTCACCTGTTCGAACATCTGATGTTCAACGGCAGCGAAAACTACGACGATGAGTATTTCAAGCCGTTCGAACTGGTCGGTGCGACGGACATGAACGGCACGACCAACTTCGATCGTACGAACTACTTTCAGAACGTGCCGAAGACCGCGCTCGATATGGCCTTATGGATGGAGTCGGATCGCATGGGCCATCTCCTCGGCGCTGTAACCCAGGAAAAACTGGACGAGCAACGCGGCGTCGTCCAGAACGAGAAGCGACAGGGAGACAACCAGCCTTACGGCAAGGTCTATTACCGCATCCTGGAGGGCGTTTTCCCCGTGGGCCATCCCTATTCGTGGTCGACCATCGGATCGATGGAGGACCTCGATGCCGCGAGCCTCGAGGATGTCCACGAGTGGTTTCAGACCTATTACGGCCCGAATAACGCCGTCATCGTCGTTGCCGGCGACGTGAACCCGCAGGTAGTGCGCGGCAAGGTCGAAGAATACTTCGGTGACATCCCGCCCGGCCCGCCGATCGCGAAGCCGCGGACATGGATCGTAAGGCTCGACGCCGACAAATACGAGACCATGCAGGACCGGGTGCCGCAGGCCCGTGTATACAAGGTATGGGGCGGTCCGAATTTCGTATCGGAAGACGCGGATCTCCTGGACCTTGCCGAGTCCGTACTGGCCGGCGACAAGAATTCCCGGCTGTACAAGAGGCTGGTATATGAAGACCAGACGGCGACCAGTGTCAGCGCATCGCTCTACGCCGGGGAGATCGGCGGCTTCTTCTCGATTCAGGCCACGGTTCAGCCCGGCGGCGATATCGAAGCCGTCAGACAGGCGATCGATGAGGAACTGCGGCGATTCCTCGACGAAGGCATGACCAGGGACGAGCTGGCCAGGGTCAAGGCGCAGCGCAAGTCCGGGTTCGTACGGGGCGTGGAGCGCATCGGCGGATTCGGCGGCAAGTCGGATGTCCTGGCGACCAATGCCATCTATGCCGGTGACCCCGGCTTTTACAAGACGTCTCTGGACCGTTTTGAAGCGGCAACTCCCGAAGCGATCAACGCCGCAGCCGACCGGTGGCTTCGTGCCGGCTCCTACCAGCTGGACGTCCTCCCGTTTCCGGAGCTGGCCGCAGCAGCACAGGGTGCCGACCGATCCGCCGTACCGGTCACGAATACTTTTCCGGAGGTCGGGTTTGCCGAATTCGAGCGAGGCAATCTGAGCAACGGGCTGGAGTTGATCGTCGCGACTCGTGCCTCGATACCGGTCGTAAACTTGAGAATGCAGTTTGACGCGGGATACGCCTCGGACCAGTTCGGCGAACCGGGGACATCGAGCCTGGCGATGGCGATGCTCGACGAGGGCACGACCAGCCGAAATGCACTCGAGATCAACGAGGAGCTGGCGAGGCTCGGTGCCTCGATGGGCGCGGGCTCCGGTATCGATTCGTCCTTTGTCGTGCTGAGTGCGCTCAAGGAAAACCTCGATGCGTCCCTCGAACTGTATGCCGATATCGTGCTGAACCCGGTGTTCCCGCAGAACGAGCTGGACCGGTTGCGCAAAGCCACGCTCGCCCGGATCAAGCAGGAGAAGACACAACCGATCGGGATCGCCATACGGGTCGTGCCCGCGCTTATGTATGGCAAGGGCCATGCGTACAGCCTGCCGCTGACGGGGTCCGGCACCGAGGAATCCGTTAATCGCATTTCGCGTGACTCGCTCGTCGACTACCACCGGACCTGGTTCAGGCCGAACAACGCGACGATGATCGTGGTCGGCGATACCACGATGGAGGTGATCAAGCCGAAGCTCGAAAAGCTGTTCAAGCGCTGGGAAACGGGGAATGTGCCGACCAAGAATATCGCTAAAGTCGATCTCCCGGACAAGGAACGTATCTATATCATCGACCGTCCCGGCGCCGTTCAGTCAATTATCTTCGCCGCCAACGTCGCGCCGCCGACCGGACAGGGCAATGAGATCGCCATCGAGACGATGAATGAGATTATCGGCGGCAGCTTTACGTCGCGCATCAACATGAACCTGCGCGAAGACAAGCACTGGGCGTACGGCGCGAGATCGGTACTCCTCTCCACCAGGGGTCAGCGGCCATTCATCGCGTACGCACCGGTGCAGACAGACAAGACCATGGAGTCGATGGCCGAGATCGAGCGCGAGCTGACAGAGTATCTGAGCGACAACCCGGCAACGGATGACGAGCTCGCCAAGGTCAAGGACAACAATACGCTGAGCCTCCCCGGTCGTTGGGAGACGGCCAACGCCGTGTTGGCCGACATCGGAGAGATCGTGACTTACGACCTGCCCGATGATTACTGGGACACCTATGCGGACAGTGTCAGGGACCTTTCCCTCGACCAGATTGCCGAGGCCGGCGATGCGGTTATCAAGCCTGATAACCTCGTCTGGGTAGTGGTCGGTGACCGCGAGCAGATCGAACCCAGGATCCGCGAGCTCGAGTTCGGCGAGATCATCCATCTCGATGCCGACGGCAATTTGCTCGAATCGACCGCCTCGAACTCGGTGGGGGAGGGACCCCGGGGGGTCCGTCCCCGATTCCCGGAGCCCTGCCGTGGGAGAATCCGGCCCGTTCGGTGGTCCGAGCTGAAGGCACGCATGCAGATCAGTCCGAAAATACTGTTGTTGGCAACTGTTCTCGTTCTGAGTGGCTGTGCCGGTACGCTCGACCGCGACGGCGCACTTGCGATCGCGCCCTACCGTGTCATAGACGACGGCCGCATCGTCGTCGATGCCCGGGTGAACGATCAGGGCCCCTTCAGTTTCGCGCTGGATACCGGCTCGAGCAGCACCGTTGTTTTCGACGAGCTTCGTAACGATCTCGGGCTCGAGTCCGTTCCGGGAA
>JBHHWI010000082.1:0-13718 GCA_046756445.1 Woeseia sp.
CTCTTCCTTCGAGCCATAGCCCGCTATGGCTCTCAGTCCAGAGCGGCGTCAGCCGTAACGATCTCTCGCCCACAAGCCCGGACTCTCGTGCAATTTTCAGGCTAGCCGGCTCTTTCGAGAAGATCGGTATCCGAGATGTCCGACACGCCGCGGCAGCGCGCCTTCGCCCGGTACATGGCCTGGTCGGCGGCGCGCAGCAGACCCGTTAGCGTGTTGGCGTGCTCCGGATACAAGGCCAGCCCGATACTTGCCGCGCAGTAGAGCGAATCGGGGCCGACGATGTACGGCTCTTCCAGGCGCTTGGCCAGCCTGACCGCCAGCTTTTCGGCGACTTTCGGCTTGACGTCCGGAACCAGTGCAACGAACTCGTCGCCACCGGGACGCCCGATGATGTCATGCGACCGGAGGCTGGTTCGCAGGCGCCTCGCCGCAATCGTGAGCAGATGGTCGCCGACTTCATGGCCACACCTGTCGTTGATCTGCTTGAATTCGTTCAGGTCGATGAACAACAGCGCGCCGGTGGCATTGTCGTCGCTCTCGGACAGCCTCTTCGCCGCGTCCCGTTCGAATCCGCGCCGGTTCAACACGCCGGTCAGCGGATCCGACCAGGCGATGGATTCCATCTGTATCTCCTTGGCCTTGCGATCCGTGATATTGACAAAGGTCACGGCGACGTCGTCGCCCACGGGCTCGCCGATGATGCGCAGCCACTTCTGTGTCGAATCCGCGCTGACCCGGGCTTCCGTGTCCATTACGTCGCCGCTTACCGCGGCTTCCACGAATTGCTCGACCAGATCATCGGCGTCGTTTCTGTCCATTCCGCTGGAAGCGAGTCGCATCAATCCGCTGGCCGTCAGATCGACGATTTCCTGCGGATCCTTATTCAGGTACCGGCCGGCAGCCGCGTTCGCGAAAATACATCGCAGGGACTTGCCGTCATGCCCGGTGACCCAGCGCATCCGGATGATGCCGTTGACCGAATGATCGACCAGCGTGCGCAACAGCTTCTCGCTGCTGCGAACTTCCTTTTGCGCTTTTTCGACATCGCTGACGTCCCGAAACATGAGGACGCGCCCGCTTCTAACGGCCGCCTTGCGGGCCGATATGGGCGAAACCTGCAGGTGCAGAAATCGGCCCGTGTTGGTCAGCATTTTCTGCGGCTTGCCGGTATCCAGGGCTTCATGAATCTCCGGGATCTCCTCTCCGAACACGGCATCGAGCGATTCGCGCAATGCGTCGGTTTCCGAGACGTTGAGCATCAGCTCGGCGCCGTGGTTCAGGCCGATGATTCGCTCCTTGTCGTCGACCACCACGACCGGGTCCTGCATGTTCTGATAGACCGTTTCGTAAGCCAGCGGCGCGAATTCGATGATCTGTTCGCCGATCACCAGCCAGGCATAGATCGGAAGCAGGGCCGCGAAAACCATCGGCAGCGTCGAAATCGTGTTGGGCCCGATGCCGAAGTCATAGGCGGCCACGGCAAGGAGCGGCGCAACGGCGGAACCGGCCAGCAGGAACAGTCCCCGCCGGTGCGCCGGCGCAACGGCGGTGCTGTGCGTGACCAGCGTCAGGATGCTGGATCCGACGACGGCGTAGCCGTAAGGTGCATGCAGGAATACAAACCATGGCCCCCACCTTACGGGCCGGGTCAGAAACTCTCCGGCCGCGTCCCTGGCGGGCAGATACCACATGAACTCGTGTATGTAGTTGGTCGCCGCAACCAGAATGGACATGACCGGCACAATCAGGAGCGCCGCGGTGGCGCTTTTCGAGGTTTCGTAACCCGTGTATTCGCGAAAGCAGAGCAGCAAGGTGACGGGCACCAGAGACGTGCCGACGAAATGCCCCATCCGCCCGACAGAGAAGACGATATAGGACGTGGCCATCAATTCGACGGCACCACCCAGAACCCAGGCGCCGATGGCAATGAATGTAATGCCGACCGGCTTGCTGCCGACTTCGCGCTTGCCGCCGATGAGCCGCACGCCCAGCAGCACGTAACAGACGGCGCTGAAACAAAGCAGGACGGACAAGGCGATTTCCAGGTTCATCGTAAGCTTAAGCGTGTGGCCCAAACACAGGAATATGTGCAATGGTAACGAGCACCTGCCCGCGATTCCGGGAACTGTTCCACAGCTTTTCGGCAGTCCGCCAACTTTTTATGGTCTGTTTGTCCTATATATTAATGGACACGCTCCCCCTGCATGCTGCGCCGGGCCGGGCCGGAGAAACCGGGCCGCAGTGTGACCCGCACACTGGCCGCGCCCCGGCCGTTGCCGCACAATGCTCGCCAGGCGACGCCATGTCCGACAAACGTGACACAACCGTCAGAATCCAGCGCCCGGCCAGGATCCGGATGGACGGCAGGGGCAGGACTGTCTGGGCGGAGCCGGTCGAGACGGCCGAACTCGAGCTGATGTCGACCCAGGCGCTGAAGAAGATACTTGCGTCGAAAGACGAAAAAGCCAGGAAATCGATCGAGGCTGCCACCGCGAGCGGCGGCGAAGGGGTTCTCGCGAGAGACCCGGCAACGGGCCGCTTCGAGATCGTCGACGACGCGGACTTGCAGAAGGTCCTCGACAACGACCCCGGCCTGCCCGGGCAGGACAAAGGCGCCGAGGTCACCTACGCGCCGGCATACACCGGCGACCGGTCGGCCGGAGATCTGAGCCTGGTCAGCACTCAGGCGCTCAGAAGGATTCTCGGAAAAGAAGAAGTGCCGGAACCCGCCGACGCCGATATCGAGGAATCCGGTTTCGATCCCTACAACAGCTGCTAGAACGCGGCCCAGTCCGGAACATCGTCCTTATCGATTCTGGGCAGGTCGGCCCGAATCAGGTTCGGATATTTTTTCGCGCCGCCGCAACTGAATATCACGACGCGTTCGTGGGGTGTCAGCCATCCGGAGCTCAGCAGACTCTCCACAGCGCCGATACAAGCCGCCGACTCCGGTCCTATGGATATTCCCTCGGCCTCGGTCCCGAGCCGCATCCATTCAGGAATCCGCTTTTCGGATACCGCGACGCCGCAGCCGTCACTTTCCCGGAGAACATCGAGCATCATGAAGTCGCCCACGGCCGCCGGCACACGCAGCCCGGCGGCCATCGTGGCGGCGCCTTCGAACGGTTCTGCGAACCTTTCGTTGTTGTCGAATGCCTTGACGATCGGGCAGCAACCATCGGATTGAACCGCAACCATCCGTGGCAGGCGCTCGCCCTCGAGCCAACCGAGATCACGCAATTCCATGAACGCCTTCCACATGCCGATTAGCCCGGTGCCACCACCGGTCGGGTAAAGAATGACGTCGGGCAGCGTCCAATCGAGCTGTTCGGCCAGTTCGAGGCCCATTGTTTTCTTGCCTTCGATGCGATACGGCTCTTTCAGCGTTGACAGGTCGAACCAGCCCATCGCCTGTTTGCCGTCGAGCACTATCTTTGCGCAATCATTGATCAGGCCATTGACCAGATAGGTGCGTGCGCCCGCCTGCACGGCCTCGTACTGGTTGATCTCCGGCGAGTCCTCGGGCATGAACACGAAAGCCTCCATACCCGCCCTTGCAGCGTACGCGGCCATGGATCCGCCGGCGTTGCCTGCCGTCGGAATCGCCACTCTTGTTACGCCGAACCACTTCGCCATCGTGATCGCGACGGACTGGCCGCGGTCCTTGAATGAACCGGTGGGCATCCGGGATTCGTCCTTGATGAACAGGTTGCTCAGGCCCAGCGACGCTCCCAGCCTGTCGCAGCGAAGCAGGGGCGACATGCTCTCGCCGAGCGACACGATGCCCCGATCGTCCTCGACCGGCAGGAGCTCGCGATAGCGCCATAGCGTCGGCGGTCGCCTCTGCAGCATTTTTTTTTGCAGCGCACCGGATACGGCATCGAGGTCGTACCGAACCCAGATCGGTCTGCCCTCGTGCAGCGTATGCTGCTCACGGGCGTTCAACTCCGTGCCGTCTATTGCGGCTTCCAGGTGACTTACGAATGACGGCATAAATTGTTCTCGCTGATGTACTGCCGGGCCCGGCGTTCAGACGAGATAATAATGCATAGGCGGGAGTTCCTGCCGGCGGCGGGGCATTGCTGCTCCGGCTCGCCTGTGAATTGGAGGAGGCCGGGCCCTGGGCCGGCGATTTGCCGCCCGTACATGCCTGATTTCAGTGGATTATGCGTGACCGGGCGAAGCGGTTCCGGTTACAATCCGGACTGCTCGACCGCCCTGATCCGATGAACAAACAAGAACCGAGGTCAGGACTCGGGTCATGCCCAGACGACCAAAACGAATGAAGGACGGTTAGACATGCCTCTCGACATCACATTTACGCTCAGCGATTCCGATCTCGACCACTTCCAATCCATTGTCGATCGGGCGAAATCGGCAATCGAAAGCGAGGACAACGTTGCCAATATCGAGGCTGCTGCGCGCCAGTTGATCACAGACGCCAAATCGAGTGATCTGCCGGGATTCATCGCTGACCGTCTGTCGAAGCTCGAGGTCATTATCGACATGGTCAACGACCAGGAATGGCAGTTGAGCGACGATGAGCGTCGCCGGGTCCTCGGGGCGCTGGTGTATTTCTGCGATCCCGAAGACCTTATCCCGGATCATATCCCGGGTCTCGGCTTCCTTGACGACGCAATTTACGTCGAACTCATCATCCGCGAACTCAGGGCGGAGATCGAATCTTACGAAGAGTTCGTCGAATTCCGCGCCGCCGAGGAGAAGCGGCGCGCCGATCAGGGCCTCGACACCAAAGTCGGCCGCGAAGAATGGCTGGCTGACAAGCGCGCAGCCCTGCATTCGAGGATGCGCAAGAGACGCAGGTCCCGCGTGGACGGCGGCGGCGGCTGGCGCCTGACCTGGTAATAACGCTCCGCGGCCCGGGAAAACAAGCGGATTGGCCGTCGATGACGGCCGCGCGACGCTGTCACGCCCACCTCCGGGGCGACCGGGAAACTCTCAGAAATGTAGATTGGTTCCGATCTTGTTGGACATAATCGTTCAGAATTTGGGGTCAAATGGGCGATTTTGCAAAACTCGTTCGCGCTGCGGCCCCCGCAACCGGGATTCAGTTTCGCGCAAAACCGTACGGAAACGACGATGTGCGTCGTTTTCTGCGTGACGTCATCGCGATGGCGAACGCGGACGTCGAGGGGCCGCGCTATATCGTCATCGGCGTTGCCTTCGACCGCAAGGGCGGCAGGCGGCTGAAGGCCGTAACAAGGGACGACTTCTCCGGTAAGCCTTCCTATCAGGGTCTGGTAGCCGACTTCGTGGAGCCTCCGATAAGACTGAAGTACAAGCCTGTAGAGGTGGACGGAAAGAGGCTCGGTGTCTTCAAAATCGGCGATTGCCAGGACAGGCCGTACATGATGCGCGTCGATCACTCCGAGAAGCTGCGCCGTGGCGATGCCTACATCCGCGTCGATAACACACCGATCAAAATGGGCCGCCGGCAGTTACTGGAGATGTTCGGAAAGAAATTCCGCGACGCGGTATCCGCCGATCGGGTCGAGATCGGCTTCGCCGGAGAGATCATCCACAAGGACAAGAAGATTCAGACCATCGATCTCGGCCTGATGCCATCCGCGATTGCCAGCAAGAAGCTCGAGCAGCTGCTCGACTTTCAGAGCACGACCAGGGACAGCGGATCCACTGCAGTCATGGCCCGGCTGACGCACGCGCGCCTGTACGGTGCCGACAGTCCCTACGAGGACCGCAGCGTCGAGGATCTCATGGCGGAAATGGCGCAGATCAAGAAGAAACATCGGCTCGACGACGAGTATTTTCTTTTCGAGACAAACGCCCAGGAAATCCAGCTCATTGTTTACAATCAGGGTGACGAGCCGATCCGGGATGCTTCACTCTCGATCGTTCTGCCGAATCACAACGCGTTCTACGTCGCCAGCCGTCTGCCCAAAGTGCTGCGCAACGGCAAGTATGTTGAAAGGCCTTCCACAGAAGGAGCCGACTATCCGGCCGTCACGCTGAAGGACGATGCTATCCACGTATCAAATACGCTCGGCGAGATTCCGACTGGTGCCCCGGTCAATGCTTTCGAGACACCGCTGCGTATCTGCGTCGGATCGGACCTCAAGGGCCGCAAACTGGGAATACGGTATTCCCTTTTCGGCGGCAACCTGCGAAAGCCCGCCAGCGGAAAGCTTCGATTGTTATTATGACGTTTAGAACCTATCTCCATTTCACGGCCGTCGGCGGAACATAGCATTCAAACCGCCGAATCAGATCGGCCGGTCTCTTGCTGACGTGCAGCATTGCCCGATGCGCCGGTCGCAGAAAGCCTTCTGCCTCCGCGTGATCCAGAAACGACAACAAGTGGTTGAAGTAGCCGGTCACGTTGTACAGGCCGCAGGGCTTGTCATGAAATTGCAGCTGCGCCCAGGTCAGGATCTCGACGATCTCTTCGAGTGTGCCGAAGCCGCCGGGCATCGCGACAAAGCCATCCGATAATACCGCCATCAGGGATTTTCTCGCATGCATGGAATCGACCACATGCATTTCAGTCAGACTCTCATGCGCGATTTCTTTTTCGATCAGTGACTTTGGAATTACGCCCTCGACCCTGCCTCCGCCGGCCAGTACGGCGTCCGCCAGCATTCCCATGATGCCCCTGGAAGATCCGCCATAGACGAGGCCGATGCCGGACCGAACAAGGACTTCCGCCAGGTCCCTGGCCGCATCGGCGTAGACTTTGCTATTCCCGGCGCTGGAGCCGCAATAGACGCAGACCCTGTCCATCAAGTGGCTGCGGAGCCGGACACCGACCTGATAATCTTGTAAAGCTCCGGTCTCGCGGACTGCATTTCCTCCGGCGACAGTGCATCGAGCTCATGAGGAAATACCAGCCACTCGGCAGTTTCCCTGATGTAGTAGTCGGGCACGAGATCGGTCTCGTTCCGGGTGGGCTTGTACCACGGCACCGCGATGCGTATGTCTTCGGGAGTATTCCCGCGGGCGCGCCTGGTCAGCTCGTCGATCACCGCTTTGATCGTATGGCCGGTATCAAAGACATCGTCGACGATCAGGACGCGATCGTCGTAACAGACCTTTTTGATGATGTAATTCAGGCCGTGCACGGCCACTGCCCCGCGTTCGTCCACTCCGACATACGAGGACGTGCGAATTGCAATGTGATCGGAATCGATACCGCAATAAGCCAGCACCTCCTGAACCGCCATACCGACCGGCGTGCCGCCGCGCCATATCGCAATGATGAGCGTTGGCTGAAAGCCGCTTTCCAGAATTCTGACACCGAGATCAAACGAATCCGCAAGAAGATCCTGCGCCGTCAATACGGTCTTGTCCATGCCGATTCTCGAACTTATCGTTATAATTACGTACGCTAATACTACAGCACATCTGCCGTGACCTAGAAAAGAAATGAACAAGAAATTCATTGCGGCGAACGACCTGTTAATCGACTCGTTTCAACTCGCAGCAGACATCTATCAGGCCGGTTTCAAGCCTGACTTTCTCGTCGGTCTTTGGCGGGGCGGTAGCGCGGTCGGCATCGCCGTGCAGGAAGGCCTCGACTATCTCGGCGTCAAGACCGATCACATCGCGATTCGCACCTCGTACACAGGCCTCCCTGCCTATTCGCAGATGGTCGATAAGGCGGACTCGATTCGCGTCCATGGTCTGCAGTATTTGCTCGAAAACCTTTGCAACAAGCATTCGTTGCTGATCGTCGATGATGTCTACAGCACAGGGTGCAGCGTTAATGCAGTGATTCAGACCCTGTCCAGAAAAACCCGGCGCAACCTCCCACATGACATCCGCATCGCGACGGTATGGTACCGGCAGACCGACCGGACAATTCGTCCACCGGATTACTACGTTCGCGAGACCTCGGATTGGCTGATACTGCCTTACGAGTTGTCGGGCTTGTCGATCGAAGAGGTGAAAGAGCACAAGCCCGAGCTTGCCGGCATCATCGACCGACTGCGGCCGCTCATCGACACGCGCAACAGCAAGCCCGCCGCCTGAATGCGGGACGAGAGGCGGTTTCTCGGATATCTGTTTGACCGGGCCGTCGCGGCCGCGCAGCCGGCAAACCTGATGCCCGGACAACTACCCACCCCGCCGAAGGGAAGGACTGTTGTCATCGGGGCGGGAAAGGCTGCAGCTTCGATGGCGCGTGCCCTTGAAGACAACTGGCCGGCCACACTTACCGGACTGGTCATCACGCCGTACCAGCACCGTCTCGAAGGCGCACAGATAGAGGTCCTGGAGGCGGGTCACCCCGTGCCGGATGCGGCAGGCCGGAATGGCGCAAGACGAATTCTGACAATGGTCGACAACCTGGTCGAGGATGATCTGGTTATCTGTCTTTTTTCGGGCGGCGGATCCGCCCTGCTCTCGATGCCCGCAGAAGGGATCAGTTTCAACGACAAGCAGACTTTGACCGGGAACCTGCTGAAGTCCGGCGCAAGCATTGCAGAAATCAACTGTGTGCGAAAACACCTGTCGGCAGTCAAGGGTGGCAGGCTGGCATCCGCGTGCTCACCGGCACGGCTCGTGACGCTGGCGATCTCCGACGTACCTGGTAACGACATCTCCGTGATCGCCTCGGGGCCGACAGTGCCGGACGATACAACCTGCCGTGCGGCTCTGGATATTATTCACAAATTCAAGCTCGCCGCTTCTGAAAATATCCTGAAGCGCCTCGGGAATCCGGCCGCGGAAACGCCGAAACCGGGCGACCCTTGTTTCGCCAGATCGGAATCGCGAATCATAGGCACCGCCGCTGACGCACTGAGCGCTGCGGCCGACGCAGCCCGCCGGGAAAACATTGAACCGCTCGTTCTCGGTGACCTGACCGGCGACGCTGGCGAACTCGCGAACGAGCACGCGGCCCTTGCAAGGGAAATCGCTTCGGCTGCCGGCACGGTGCGCCCGCCCTGCGTACTGATCTCGGGTGGGGAAACGACGGTCACCGTAAGCGGTAACGGCAAGGGTGGTCGCAATTCCGAATATGCATTGGCGCTCGCGATCGCCCTCGATGGCCATCCCTGCATTTATGCGATCGCCTGTGATACCGACGGCATCGACGGCACCGAAGACAATGCCGGTTGCCATGTCACCCCGGATTCCCTTGCGCGTGCACTCGAGCTGTCACTAGACGCCAGAGCGCTGCTCGAGAACAACGACAGTTATCGCTTCTTCTCAGCACTGGGAGATCTCGTTGTCACCGGCCCGACGTTAACCAACGTCAGCGATTTCCGGGCGATTCTGATTTGCCCATCAGATAGGTAGCTGCGACGGAGCGGTCGTCGCCGAGCATGATCAGTGCAAACAGTTTTTCTGCAACGTCTTCCGACCTGCTTAACCTGCGTGATGTAATCGAAGTGGTATTCGAATCCAGCACGACAAAATCGGCTTCTTTCCCCTTTGTGAAATTGCCGATCTTGTCATCCAGGTAAAGCGCTCTTGCGGCCCCGAGCGTGGCAAGGTACAGCGCCTTGAACGGTGGCAATGTCTGATCCTGCAGATGCAGTACCTTGTATGCCTCGCTCGCTGTCCGCAGGACGTTCAGACTCGTGCCCCCACCTACGTCCGAACCGAGCCCGACATGTATGCCATGCTGCTCCGCCGCTCGCAGATCGAACAGGCCGCTGCCCAGGAACAGATTCGAGGTCGGGCAGAAGGCGATGGCGCCGCCATGGTCCGCCATTGATCTGCGATCCCGGTCGTCGAGGTGCAAACAGTGTGCGAACACGGACCGTTCGCGCACCAGGCCGAAGCGCTCATAGACGCCCAGGTAGCTTTGGCTCCAGGAAAACTGCTTTGCGATGAGCTCGACCTCATCCTCGTTTTCCGCCAGATGAGTATGAACGTACACGTCGGGATGTTCGCCGGCCAGTCGCCCGGCCTCCGCCAGCTGGGCCTCGCTCGAGGTCACGGCAAATCGCGGCGTAATCGCGTAAGCCAGGCGGCCCTTACCGTGCCACCTTTCGATCAATTTCAGGCTGTCTTCATACCCCGACCTGGCATCGTCCCTGAGATCCTCCGGGCAGTTCCTGTCCATCAGCACCTTGCCCGCCAGCAAGCGCATGTTGCGGCTCAGCGCTTTCTCGAAAATTGCGTCGACCGACTGCGGATGAACAGTCGCAAACACGAGCGCCGTCGTCGTGCCATTACGCAACAGCTCGTCGACGAAGAAATCCGCCACCTCGGCCGCATGACCGGCATCTGCAAACCGGCGTTCCGCCGGGTAAGCAAATTCTCTGAGCCAGTCGAGAAGCTGCTCCCCGTACGAGGCGATGATATCGACCTGCGGGAAGTGCACGTGGCAGTCGATCATCCCCGGAATGATCAGCTTGTCGCGGTAGTCGACGAGCTCGACTCCGTCAGCCACACTGGAAAGCAGTGCCTGGGCCTGGCCGATCTCGCCAATATGGCCTTGATCGACGATCAGCAGCCCGTCGTCGATATATTCGATAGCGGAATTGTCGTGATCCGTCGTGCTGCCCGGATCGTCGAGACAATGCAGGATCGAAGCTCGAAATGCGGTCGTCTTCGCCATCTGTCTCACTGGCCCAGCAAGGTGACGGGCTCGCCGAAGAAATGCTCTTCACAATTTTCGCCGTCACCACTGCCCTCGACAATGAGGAATTCCTGCCCCTCTTCCAGCCCGATCATCGGCATGTGCCAGACGCCCTTGTGGTAATTCACTCCCTGGCTGCCGTTCGTCACGAACGCGCAGAGCTCCTCGCGCTCGACCGACGCGCCGGGCGGTGCGACAACGACAAAAAAACGGAACGGCGACAACGGGATGAACGCCTGGCTGCCCAGCGGGTGCCTCTCAACCAGATCGAAGCGATAGGGCAATGTCGTCGCGGCCCTGCAGCGCGCAATGCTGATCGAAGGCGCGCCGCCCCCCCGGGTATCGACATCGACCTTGGCGAGTTCGCTGAATCGATCGAAACGCGCTTCGTTCATGGCAGCCTTCGTGTCCGGCGATGCACAAATGACATCACCATAAGGAGCGAAGCGTTCCGGTGTAATCGGTACCGCCCTTAGAGCCGGTCCGCTCATGCGGCCCGACCGTAAATTCGCAGGCGGCTCACGCCACCGTCCGGGAATATCGACAGTCTGACATGCGTCACCTTGCCGACGTCGTTCAGTTTATCGGTAAAGTAGTGTTGCCGGTCCATATCCAGCTTGCTTTCCGGCAGCAGCGTCGGCCAGTTCCTGCTCGCAGACTCCAGATCCTCGAGATTGACCTCGGTCAGGTGCGCCGCCTGAATGGCGGCCCGGTCCGGGTAATTGCCCTTGAAGTGCGCCGTGTCGATCTCGACTTTCTCGACGACGCCCGGAAGACCCAGCGCCAGAACGACCCAGTCATTGCCCGGCTCGCGTCGGCGCGCCGTCTCCCAGCCGTCGCCCATGTCGGCGCCTCTTCCCGGGACATTGAGATTGTGCATGCTGCCGAAGTGCTCGTCGTTGCATACGAGCGCCCTGCCACCGTTCTCGAGCGCGAGCAGATCGATGACCGCGTCATGATCAATCTCATCTGGATCCCGCCGGACTTCTCCATAGACGCGCAACCGCGCCACGCCGCCGTCCGGGAAGATATTCAGACGAATATGTGTATAGGCATATTGGTCGTCTACGGCCAGGAAATGGTGTGAATCTCCCGCCAGCGCGACTTTCGGCAGCACCTCCCGCCAGTTTGCGCCATCTCCTGGAATCTCTTCGTCGCTCGCGCAGGCGTCGATCGAGGCATGCGGCGGGCAGTTGCCTGTGAAGTGGCTAGTATCGATATCGAATCCGCGGATCACCCCCCGAACGCCGAGCCTGACGATGCAATAGTCGTGCCCCGGTTCACGCTTCCTGCGGCTTTCCCATCCATCCATCCATTTACCGTTGTCGTCATATTTGTCGGGGACAAATACCGGTTCCGCCGGATCGATCAGTCTGGCCTTGTCCGCAAAAAAATCATCGGTCGCAAAAACGACTCGTGTTCCCAGTCGCGGCTGCTCAAGACGCACCCACTGGCGAAACGGATTGTCCTGTCCCGGTTTCAAGTCATCAGTTCCTTCAGGCGCAGGCGCGCAATCTTGTGAATCTCACTGATGGCCATTTCGAATTCGATCCGTTCGTCATTCGCAAGCCTATCTGCAAAAGCTGCAAGAATGTCACGCCGGTTGCTGCCGCGAACCGCCATGATGAAGGGAAACCCGAATTTGTCTTTGTACTTTTCATTCAATTCCTGAAACTGCTCGTATTCCTGCGCCGTGCACTGATCGATTCCGGCGCTGGCCTGTTCCATGTCCGATTCGTCGGTCAGCTCGCCGCTGACCGCTGCCCGCCCGGCCAGATCGGGATGGGCGCGAATGAGTGCAAGCTTTCTTTCATGATCGGCCCGGTTGACACATTCGGCGAAGATCCTCGCCAGTTCATCGACGTCATCGGTATTTGCCGCGTCGGCGAAGGACTCCTCCGCGACCCACGGCGAGTGTTCATAGACTCCCCCGTAGCGGCAGACGAATTCTTCCCGGTGCGATGCCACAGACATTGATCTATGCCCGCGGCGGATGACGTTTCTGCCAGTGCCGCGCGATATCGATGCGCCTGGACACCCAGACCTCATCGTGATCCCGCACGTAGTCCAGGAACCTGCCCAGTGCTGCCGCGCGGCCGGGGCGCCCGATGAGCCGGCAATGCAGGCCGACCGACATCATCTTCGGCGATTCGGCGCCTTCCGCGTACAGCACATCGAAGCTGTCCTTGAGGTAGTCGAGGAACTGTTGCCCGGAATTGAATCCTTGCGGCGTCGCAAAACGCATGTCATTGGCGTCCAGCGTATAGGGCACCATGAGCTGCGGCGTGTCGAACTTGTAATCCCAGTACGGCAGATCATCCGCGTAGGAGTCCGCGTTGTAGACGAAACCACCTTCCTCCGCCACGAGTCGATGTGTGGCCGGACTGCAGCGACCGAGGTACCAGCCGAGCGGCCGCTCGCCGGTCGCCCGCCGGTGAATGTCGATTGCTTTCTCGAGGTGTTCGCGTTCCGTCTTCTCGTCCACGAACTGATAGTCGATCCAGCGGTAACCATGACTCGCGATTTCCCACTCCGCGGCCCACATCGCGTCGACGACTTCGGGGCTGCGCTCGAGCGCCATCGCGACACCGAACACGGTAACCGGCATCTTTCGGCACAAGAACATTTCGTGCAGCCGCCAGAATCCGGCGCGGGCGCCGTATTCATAGACGGATTCCATGTTCATATGGCGCTGTCCCTCGAATGCTTCCGCACCGACAATCTCGGACAGGAAGGCTTCCGAGGCCTGGTCACCGTGCAGCACGCAACTCTCGGCCCCTTCCTCGTAGTTGATGACGAATTGAATCGCGACGCGCGCCCCGCCGGGCCAGTCCGCGGCCGGTGGTTTCCCGCCATACCCCTTCAGGTCTCTCGGATAGTCAGCCATGGGTCCCTAGCCCCGAAGATTGCACGAGAGCCCGGGATTTTGGGCGCGAGATCGTTGTAGCTGACGCCGCTCTGGACCGAGAGCCATAGCGGGCTATGGCTCGAGGGAAGAGCCAGTCAGATGCAACGAGATCCGGCCACAGGCCGGGCAGCCAGCGAAAACGACGAAGTGTCGCCGCTTGGAAATTCCTTATTTGTATTGAAATCATGTCGTTGTCAATGATCTCGGGCGGTCTCGTGCAATCTTCGGGCTATTCCGCCGCTC
>JBHHWI010000083.1:0-13695 GCA_046756445.1 Woeseia sp.
AACTGTCAGTCGGACATTCGTAGTACTACTGCGTACTGCTAGTGTAGATACCTAGTGAGTACGGCTACCGGATTGCGCTGGTCATAGAGATTCGGCTGTGCACTGGCGCAGTCGTCTGCATACGTCTTCGGCATTCACGACCTCACGGGTGTCGAATTCGACAGCGGCGCCCTGCTCGGCCGGACTGAGTTCCTCGACGTTATCGAGCTGGTATTCCAACACCTCGATATCCGCCTCCGACGGCTGCCTGCCGCCGCTTGCGCGTATCAGTATTCGGTCGCGCAGCACGCTCACGGGCGCCGTCGTGTGCAGGAAGACGACGCCGGCGCCGGAAGCGGCGGCGATCCGCCGGGCATGCTCGCGATCCAAGGATTTCAGATAGGAAGCGTCGAGAATGACATCGTGCCCGGCGCGAAGTGTCGTCGCCGCCAGCCGATGCAGCCGCCTGTAGACGTCGCGATTTACTGCTTCGGAGTAAATACCCTGCGCCACGCCGGAACCGCTGTCGGCGGATTCGCCCAGGCCGACCAATCGCTTGCGCTCGATATCGGAACGAATGCGCACAGCCGGCAGGGCGGACAGCAGTCTGCTCGAGAGCCGGGTCTTGCCCGACCCGGACAGTCCGTGCATGACGACCAGTAATGGCGTCCGGTGGCGTGTTTCCCTGAGCGCCATATTGCAGTACTCCAGCACCCTGGAGAGATCGACCGTCGCGTCGCTGTCGCGTTGGCGTTCACGGCTCCGGATCAGCGCAACTTTGGCTCGCACCAGACATCGATAAACGAAGTACAGCGCAAAGACTTTCATGCCGCCGTAGTCACCGGTGACTTCGAGATAGCGATTGAGAAATCGATACGCAAGATCGGGCCGCCTTCTCGAAACGAGGTCCATCACCAGAAACGCGACGTCGGCCATGACGTCGGTATTACGAAGGTCGGTGCTGAATTCGAGGCAATCGAAGGCAGTGATTCCGGATGGCAGGCGCACCAGATTGGTCAGGTGCAGGTCGCCGTGACACTCGCGGACGCAGCCGTCGTCGAAACGCTGTCTCAGGACCGGATCCAGCGTATCCAGGCTTTCGGCTGTCCAGTTCCGCAATGCCTGCATCTTTCTTGCAGGCAGCTGCCCCTCGAGTGCGTCGAGGTTGTCCCACATCGCGCCTTCGATGAGGGACAGCGTCTCCATGCGCCCGGCAGGGCCGACGATGTCCGCCGATCCGTGGCGCAGCGCTATGTTGTTTGCAAGCTCATCCATGTCGTGCAAAGACAGCTCGTCCATCTCGAGCTGGATATCCAGTCGCCTTTCTTGATCGAACTGGCGCATGCGCACGGCGTACTCGACCGGTGGCCCGTCGCCGCCAACGAGCGGCCCGCAGGCATGCATGCTGATCGGCACGACATCCAGGTATATTTCGGGCGCCCAGCGCCGGTTCAGCCGGAGTTCCTCCTCGCAGTAGAACCGGCGGTCTTCCAGCTCACGGAAATCCAGGAATCCGAGTTTGATTGGTTTCTTGATCTTGTAGGCAAACGCCCCTGTGAGGACGACCCACGAGACATGGGTTTCGATCAATTCGATGGATTCGACCGTGTGACGGTACGAGTCCGGACTTCGCAGAGAATCGATCAGGGCCGAATCCATGCGTTCAAGAGCTGCGGCGCCGTTTCGCATGATGCACCGTTTGCCACCCGTAATCTCTCTTAAATCAGATATTTGGGGGGTAACCGGGAAATCTCAATGCGTAATAGCCGCAATGAATTGCGGCGGGTTACGGGCATCCCGGCATTGCCACCTGATCTGCCGGGTTACAACAACAGGTTCGTGATTTATCCTCCCTGAATGAAAAGGCGTAAGCTTTCACCGTCTTCGTTTTTCAGCGAGCTCAGACGTCGCAAGGTCTATCAGACTGCTGCTGCCTACGCGGTCGTTGCCTGGATATTGCTGCAAATCGGGGAGGTGACGTTCGAACCCTTACATCTACCGGGCTGGGCGATGACCGCTCTTGTGATCGCGGTAATACTGGGTTTCCCCGTGGTTCTGGTCATCTCCTGGTTTTTCGACATCGGTCCCAGGGGCATCAAACGCGACGCCGGGGCAGTCCATGATCCGCGCGAGTCTCCCTCGACGACCTCCACGTTGGCCTCCATTGCCGTGTTGCCGTTTCTGGACATGAGTCCCGAGAGGGACCAGGCACACTTCTGTGACGGTGTGGCCGAGGAGATATTGAATGCGCTTGCGAGGATCGAAAAGCTTCATGTCGCCGCGCGAACTTCGTCTTTTCAGTTCAGGGACACATCCGGCGATATCCGGGAGATCGGCGACAGCCTGGGCGTCGCAACCGTGCTCGAGGGCAGCGTCAGGAAAGCCGGCAATCGAATACGGGTGACCGCTCAGTTGATCAGTGTTGACGACGGCTATCACATCTGGGCGAAGACTTTTGACGAGGAACTGAAGGACATATTTGCCATTCAGGACGAAATCGCCCGGTGCATTGCCGAGTCGCTCGTGAAAACACTGAGCCCGAAAGAACAGTCGGCCATCAGGAGTCGCTCGAGCCGGGACGTGCTGGCGTACGAGTATTATCTCCGCGGCCGGCAGTTCTTCAATCGGTTTCGAAAGAGGGATATCGAGTTTGCCCGGCAGATGTTTCATCAGGCGATCGAGATCGATCCGGGGTACGCGCTGGCCTGGGCAGGCTATGCAGACTGTTTCTCATTTCTGAGCATGTACGTCGATCCACAGGAGGAATACCGGACAGAAGCATGCAGGGCCAGCGAGAAAGCCCTGGAACTCGATCCGGAACTCGCCGAGACGCGCGCATCGCGCGGTCTCGCGTACCTGATCTGCGACCAGTATGCCGAGGCGAACGTGGAGTTCGAAAAGGCGCTGGAACTGAACCCTAGATTGTACGAGGCCTACTACTACTATGGCCGCGCCAAATTTCACGAGGGTGACCTGGAAAGGGCGGCGGAGCTGTTTGCGAAAGCTGCCGAGGTCGATCCCGCCGAGTATCAGTCGAGACTGCTGCGGGTGCAGATTCTCAAAGGGCTGGGCCGCGACGAGGAGGCGCTGCGGGAGGCAGCGGCGGCAGTCCCCATTGTCGAAAAACACCTGGAGTGGAATCCCGACGATGCCCGCGCCATGCATCTCGGCGCGGGCTCACTGATCGTTACCGGCGACAGGAAGCGGGCGATACGCTGGCTGGAGCGCTCGCTGGAGATCGATCCGACCGATTCGGTGATCCTTTACAACGTCGCCTGCAACCTCGCGACCCTCGGAGAGAAAGACAGGGCGTTTGCTTACCTCGAAAAAGCGATCGAACACGGCACGGTCAGCGCTGCCTGGATGCGCAATGACACGGACCTCGACAATCTGCGGGACGATCCGAGATTCGAAACACTGTTGCAGCAACAAGCGCGCTCGATCGAAAGCCCTCGTTAATCGGTTATGAAAATCATTGCCGGGTGCTCGAGCAGCTCCCTGACGCGCTGGATCATGGCTGCGGCGTCGTAGCCGTCGACGAAGCGGTGATCAAAGGACGATGACAGATTCATCATCAGCCTGACGGTGACCTGACCGTCGATCACGACCGGTCGTTCGACCGCCTTGTTGACGCCGATGATGGCGACCTCCGGCAGATTGATTATCGGGGTGGAAACGATACCGCCCAGTTTGCCGAGGCTCGTTATGGTGATCGTCGAGCCGGCGAGTTCGTCTTTTTTCGCAGTGTTGTCGCGCGCGGCCTCGGAGACGCGACGGATCTCGGCTGCAAGATCGTCGATCGACCGTGTCTGGGCATTGCGAACAACAGGGACCTTGAGTCCGTCGGGCGTCTGCGTGGCGATGCCGAGATGCACCGCGGCGTGCCGCAATAGTAGGTTCCGTTCCCTGTCGTGGGTCGTATTGCACTGCGGGAACTCCCGGAGCGCGCGTACCAGCGCCAACCCCAGGAATGGCAGCAGGGTCAGTCGTTCCGACGGTTCGACCTTTCGGCTGTTCAGGTGCTTTCTGAGCGAGTCCAGCTCCGTGATGTCGATCTCCTCGACGTAGGAGAAGTGCGGAATGTCCCGATTCGCCTGGCTCAGGCGTTCCGCAATGACACGGCGGAGCCCGATGACTTTTTCCTCGGTCGCGGCGGCCGGCTTCGGCCCGGCAACGGCCGGCGCGACAGGCGCCTTCTGTCGCTGCACGAACTGATCGAAGTCGCTGCGGAGGATGCGGCCCCCGGCCCCGCTGCCCGTTACCTGCGTGAGATCGATACCGGCTTCTTTGGCTCGTCTGCGGATCGCGGGGGACGTGACCACCTTCGACGGGCGAACAGTATCGGCGGCGGGCCGCGCTGCTGCGGCAGTGGTCTTTCTCCCTTCGTCGGCGGGCGCAGGTGTCTTGGCCCTGGGACTGTCTGCCGCGCCGTTGGTGGCGAACACGATGAGCGGTGCGCCGACCGCAACAACGTCGCCCGGCTCTCCGGCGAGTGAGAGTACTTTTCCGGACACGGGCGAGGCGAGTTCGACCGCTGCCTTGTCGGTCATCATCGTTGCGACCACGTCTTCCTCGGCGACCTGGTCGCCGACGTTGATGAACCACTCGCCGATCTCTGACTCGACCGTTCCTTCGCCGAGGTCCGGCAGCTTGAAGACGTATTCGCTCATTCGGCCTCCATCACTTTGCGAATCCCCGCGGCAAGGCGCTTCTGCCCCGGGAAGTACTGCCACTCGAACGCATGCGGGTACGGCGTATCCCAGCCCGTGACCCGCTCGATCGGCGCTTCCAGATTATAAAAGCAGGCTTCCTGAATCGTCGCGGCCAGCTCGGCGCCGTATCCGCTGAAGCGTGTCGCCTCGTGGGCGATCAGGCAGCGCCCGGTCTTGATCACGGAGTCGGCGAGCGTTCCGACGTCCAGCGGCGCCAGCGTTCGAACGTCGACGATCTCGGCGTCCACGCCCTCGAGCTTCGCGGCCGCCTGCGCGACATGAACCAGGGTACCGTAGGTGATGATCGTGAGTTCTTCCCCGGATTCCACGACCTCGGCCGAGCTCAGCGGTACCGTATAGTGGTCTTCCGGCACCTCGCCCTTCGGGTGCGTCGTCCATGGCACGGCCGGTCGGTCGGGGTCGCCGTCGAAGGGGCCGTTGTAGATACGTTTCGGCTCCAGGAAGATGATCGGATCGTCGGACTCGATTGCGCTGATCAAGAGCCCTTTCGCGTCGAAAGGGTTGGATGGCAAGACCGTCGTGATGCCGCTGACATGCGTAAAAATCGCCTCCGGACTCTGAGAATGCGTCTGCCCGCCGCGTATCCCGCCACCGCACGGCGTGCGGACCGTCACCGGTGAGAAGTAGTCGCCGCAGCTTCGATGGCGCAAACGCGCAAGCTCGCTGGCGACCTGGTCGAAGCCCGGGTAGATGTAGTCGGCGAACTGGATCTCGGCAACGGGGCGCAGGCCGTTGACGCCCATGCCGATCGCAGCGCCGATGATGCCGCCTTCTGAAATCGGCGCATCGATGACGCGATGTTCACCATACTTGCGTTGCAGGCCGTCAGTGCAGCGGAAGACGCCACCGAAGTAGCCGACGTCCTCGCCGAGCACGACGACACTCGGGTCCCTGCCCATCATGACGTCGAGCCCCGATCGGATCGCCTCGATCATGTTCATCTGCGCCACGGCCTCAGGCCTCCAGTTCGCTTAGTTGCCGGCGCTGATGTTCCAGATGTTCCGGTGTCTCGGCGTAGACGTCGTCGAACATGAGTGTGGGATCGAGATAAGGCCCTTCGCTCATCGTCCCGTATTGCTGGGCCTCCTTCCAGGCCGCTTGCACTTCAGCCTTGAGTTCTTCAATCAACTTGTCGTGCTTGCCATCCGACCAGTGCCCCCCCGCGATCAAATGTTGCTTGAGCCGTTCGACCGGGTCTCCGAGCGGGAAGGCGGTCCACTCGTCTTTCGGCCGGTATTTCGACGGGTCGTCACTGGTCGAGTGCGCACCGCCGCGGTAAGTGACCAGTTCGATCAGCGTCGGGCCGCCGCCGCGCCGCGCGCGGTCCGCCGCCCACAGGGTTACCGCATAGGCCGCCAGCAGGTCGTTGCCGTCCACGCGTATGCCCGGGATGCCGAGACCGAGCCCCCTTGCCGCGAACGGTCGCCGCTCCCCGCCGGCGAATCCCTGAAAGGTGGAGATGGCCCACTGGTTGTTGACGACGTTCAAAATCACCGGCGCCTGGTAGACGGCCGCGAACGTGAGCGCATGATGGAAATCCGCCTCCGCCGTGCTGCCGTCGCCGACCCAGGAGGCGGCGATATGGTCCTCGCCCTTGATGGCCGCGGCCATGGCCCAGCCGACGGCGTGCGGGTACTGGGTCGCGAGGTTTCCCGAAATCGAGAAGATATTGGCGCGGCGATCGTGGTACAGGATCGGTAGCTGACGGCCTTTGCACATATCGCCGGTATTGGACAGGCACTGGCACATCAGTTCGACCAGTCTGGTGCCGCGATACAGAAAAAGCCCCTGATTGCGGTAGGACGGGAAACACATGTCGCCCGGGCGCAGCGCCATGCCCTGGGCGATCGAGACGGCTTCCTCGCCGGTCGCCGGCATGTAGAAGGATATCCGGCCCTGTCGCTGGATCTGCCACATACGTTCATCGAACACCCGGTTCAACAACATCCAGCGCAGGGCGATCTGGAGGTCGGCCGGATCGATCTTCGGATCCCAGGGGCCCTTCGCCTGATGGTCGTCGTCGAGCACGCGCACGAGGTCGAAACTCAAGCGTTCGATGTCACGCGTGCGTGCGCCGACCGGCGGTTTTTCGACACTGCCCGCCGGCGAGAGCTCGAGATAGCTGAAGTCGGGCTTCTCGCCGGGCCGCGCCGATGGGCGCGGAATATGCAGTCGTGACTTGGTCGCCATCGCGATTCCTTCTTGTTGTCCGGTTGCCGCATACGCGCAACGCTGGCCGGGACCGGCTCGGCCGCAACATCGACGTGCTGCGGGAGCTGCATCATAGTACGCGAACGGCGTCCGTGACAGAGCACTCCAATATATCCGGGTGAAGCCCGAAATTTATTGCTAATTCTTTTGCCAAGTGCAGCTTTTGTGCATAATCTATGCATTCTACAGCATCTGGAATAATAAATTATGCGCCCACTTCACATCGATCAGATCGACCGCAGGATTCTGGAAATCATGCAGACCGAGCCGGGCATCACGGCCTCGGCAATCGGCGAACAGATCGGCCTGTCCCAGTCCGCCTGCTGGCGCCGCGTCCAGAGCCTGCGTGACGAAGGGGTGATTGTGGATCAGCCCGTCATTCTCGACCGCGAAAAGGTGGGGCTCAACACCATGGTGTTCGTTCATGTCAAGCTCACCTCTCACGGCCGCAGCAACCTGACTGCGTTTGCAGAGACGGTGCGCAGCTACCCCGAGGTACTCGATTGCTACGTGCTGCTCGGCAACGTCGACTTTCTGCTGCGTATCGTTGCCGAGGACATCAAGGGATACGAACGGTTCATGTTCGACAAGCTCTCGCAGCTACCCGGCGTGCAGGAGATCAATTCGAACATTGCCTTGTCGGAGATCAAGCACACGACGGTCCTGCCCATTTAAGTCTTCGAGTATTTGTCGATTTCGCCCGATAAAGTCGCTTGGCTCGAGGGCCGTTCTTTGTTATATTTCCGGATATATTACCGGAAATAGAAGGGATCGTTGGGCACATCACAAAGAAAAGCCACACAAAACTACCGGCGGCGGCTCAAGGAACAGGGACTCAGACGGGTGGAAGTGGAGGTGTCAGAGTCCGACGCATCACTGATCCGGCGGCTGGCGAAACTGCTGCGCGACCGCGGTGAGGCGGCTGACCGGATCAGGAAAGAGCTCACGGCACTGATCAGGCCGGGAAGTGAGGGGCTCAAGGCACTGCTCGCTGCCGCCCCCCTGGAAGGAGTCCGGATCAGGCGTTCACGTGACACCGGTCGAGTATCGGATCTTTGAGTTTCCTGATCGACACAAACGTCATATCCGAGATTCGAAAGCAGGACCGGATGGACCCTCATGTAGCAGCGTGGTTTTCCACTATCGCTGACGAGGACCTGTATCTCAGCGTTCTCGTCATCGGTGAGATTCGACAGGGAATCGAACGAACCAGGCCGCGCGACCCGCAAAAGGCAGTCGCTCTTGATCGATGGCTCACGCAGGTCAGGCAATCGTTCGGTCGGCGGATTCTGCCGATCACGGTGTCGATCGCCGAAGAATGGGGTCGACTCAACCGGGTTCGACCCCTGCCAGCCATCGACAGCCTGTTGGCAGCGACCGCACACGTTAATGGCCTTACGCTGGTTACACGGAATGTTGCGGACATAGCGGACACGGGCGTGACCTGCCTGGATCCTTTCCACCCATGACGCTCATGCAATCTTGTGGTGAAGCCTCAATTGCCGCGCCCCGTTGATCGTTGGTCAATACCGCAGCGTGTAGGAAAACTTCAGGTTCAACTCGCTGTCACTGCTGGTCAGGCGGTTGAACTCATCGACCGAAAAGCCCCGGTTCAATACGAGTAGTAGCTCACGCCCCGCCTCCGGCAGGTAGCGAAGGCGGCTGTTGAGGCCGACCGACTCGGTCGAGTTGTCGTACTGGATCAGGTTGCTCCACGACCACGTCGGATTGAATGCAATATCGGTCCGCACGCTGGCAAGGTGCGAGGTGAAGCTGCCGCCCGGCAGTTCCACGAGGTTCTCGGTGAACATCGCAGCCATCGAGAAATACGCCGACTGGCGCCACTGTAACTCGACGAATTTTTCCAGCCGGTCGCCACCGAAGAAACCGCCGTCCTGCACGGACAGGACGACTCGAACGGGCCTCTGCCGGCCGGTCGCGATCTCCGCACGGTAACGGTCGAACTCGTACTCGCCCGCCGGTACTTCGAGGCGGTCGAAGAGCCGGAAATCCTCGAGCACGCGTTCGGCTTGTCGTTGCCATTCGAACATCACGAAGTCATCGCGATGCGAATAGAAAGTGACGGGGCGAATCCTGAGCTGCTGCGACAATGAATCACCGTTCATATCGGTAACGAGCGTGGCATCGATGCGATGATTGATCGCGCGCCAGCGGCCTTTCCCGGGCCGGGTGCGATAACGGAATCCGGCTTCGTATTGACGGATACCCGTACGGTTCACGAAGCCCATTGCCGGCCGGAAGTTGTCCTGAATCTCGAGCGCCGCGATTTTTGCGGCGATACGATCATTGGGCATCGATATCTCCGCACCAAAAGCCTGATCCCGGCCGTCGAAGCCGCTGGATTGACTCTTCTGGAGCCATAGCCTGCCTTCCAGAATCTGACCGAATGGACCTTCGCTGTTGCGATAGAGGAAATCGGTTCCGATTAGCGAATTCGAGTCGTTGGAGGTCGGGTCACCGTGTGTGAAGACGAAGCCGAGGGCGGATTCGTCCAGCACGTTGGCGGAGCCCCGGGCCACGACCAGGTCCCTGGCTCCGACGTCCCCGAACGCCTCCTGGCGAATGGCCAGCATGCCGATGTTGAATCTGCCGACACGCCCGGTCAGTTTTCCGCCTGCGTCGATGCCGATTGCCCGGCCGTCGTTGCTCAGGCCGATACGACGTGAGAAGAAAGGGCGTCCGTTGGTGTCGATGTTGCCGAACTCGAAGATGCCGGCGTCCTGCAGGAAGAAATCCCGCTTCTCGGGAAAGAACAGGGAAAATCGGTCGAGCGCGATCTGCTGGTCGTCGACCTCGGTGGTCGAAAAGTCGGTGTTTAGCGTGAAAGTCGCGTTCAGCGAGGGCGTGATCTTGTAAAGCACATCGAGGGAAGGCTCTATCATCGAGGCGCTGTCGCCGGCGGTGAAGTCGCGGCTCCGGATCAGGTTGACAGACGGCGTCACGTCCAGGCCGAGACCCTGCTCGATGCCGTTGATGCCGGACATCTCGCCCGCGTAGGCCGGCCAGTCCTGGCGCTCGTGGGACGACCACATGTTGAATTCCTGCTTGCGGACGATGCCGCGGCCGAAGTTCACGCCCCAGGTCTCGGAATTCGGGTCGAAGGAGATGGACTTGAAAGGGATCGCGATCTCCGTTGCCCAGCCGTGCTCGTTCAGCGCCGAGCGGGCATGCCAGATCGCGACCCATTCCTCGATGAACCGCGCATTGTTCTCACGCAATGCCTCTCGTCTCACGCCGTTGGCGTTGACCTGGAAAAAATAATCGTTGCGCTTGTTGTTGAAGCTGTCGAGCGTGACCCAGAAGCGGTCGTCGGAAAAAAACGTCCGGCCCTGGATCATCTGGGTCGCCTGGATCCCGGAGGGATCACTGTCGCGCAGGTCGGCTGATATATACAGATAGTCGTCGTCGTAAAGGACACGCACGACCGTGTCCTCCGTGGGAGGTTCCCCGTCGCCGGGGTCCGTCTGGTGAAAATCATCGATGACGGCCGCCTGCTGCCAGACAGCATCGTCGAGCCAGCCGTCGATCGTCGGCGGCGACGCGGTCCGCGTGATTACGAAAGACTTGCGCTCATCCATATCGGTGAGCGCGAGCGCCGGTGGCGCGAGCAGGGCGCCGGCGGCAATCAGTGCCCGGCAGAACAGCTTGACCATTATCTGATTTCCCCAAGGCAGTGACCTGAATGGGGGTTTGATACACACCAGCCGGAGAAGGTTTAGCCGCCTGCGACGAACGGGGGCTTGAGCACGATTAGCCGTGCAAGACCGGGGGCGGACTCCCCGGAGTCCGCCCCCGGTCAGAGATTGTCCGCGAAGCGACGGATAGCGGATTTGTACTTGCGGCTCAGCTTGAGCTCGTGGTCGCAGTCCAGCTTGAGGAAGTACTCGCCATTGCGGTGAGGCCGGAGAGAGCTCACGCGGTGGCGGTTGACGATGGCCGAGCGGTGAATCCGGACGAACATCCCGGGATCGAGGAGTTCCTCGAGGCGCTTCATGGTGCCGCGAAGGACGAATGTCTCGCCGCCTGCGTGAACGCACATGTAGTCACCGGCGGCGTCCACCCAGTCGATCGAATCGACATCGATGCAGTTGGTCTGGCGCCCGTCAGCGATCGCGAGGCGCCGCGGAAAGCGTGGTGTCTGCTTGCGCGCCTCGGAGAGGGCCGTCTCCAGCGTCAGTTCCCGCCCGGTGAGCTCGCAGACAAACTTCAGCAGTTTCGCTCGATGAGCCCGGGCCTCGCGTTCGTCCTGCGCGGCACGCGCACGTTTGATGGCCTCGGCGAGGCGCGAATCATTGATAGGCTTGAGCAGGTAGTCCAGAGCGTTGGCATCGAACGCGGCAATCGCGAACTCGTCGAATGCCGTCACGAAGATGACGATGGGCATGCGGCTACCCGACAATCCTCGGAGGACCTCGAATCCGTCCATGCCGGGCATCTGTACATCGAGGAACATCAGGTCCGGCGCCGATTCTTTAACGGCAGCCAATGCCTCCCGGCCGTTCCGGCTCTGACCGACGATCGACACATCGGCGTACTGTTGCAGCCGGATTTCCAGGCCGCGGCGGGCGAGCTCCTCGTCGTCAACGATCAGGGTTCGAAGTGTCATCGTCGGTCTCGAAGGGTATGTTAATCGTAATGACCAGGCCGCTCGGATCGTTCGAAGCCAGCGTAAATGCCTGGCCGTCGCCGTAAAGCTGCTGCAAACGCTGTCGGGTGTTCTCGAGCCCGACGCCCGAGCCGTTACCGGCCTGTTGTTGATTGTTCAGACCCGGTCCGGTGTCGGAAAGTTGCAGAACAAGCGTGCTCGCATGGACTTTGGCGGAGATCCTGATCGTTCCGCCATCCTCGATGGGGGCTATCGCGTACTTGATCGCGTTCTCGATGAGCGGCTGGAGTATGAGGCTGGGAACCAGTGCCTCGAGCGCACGCGGTTCCACCTCAATGTCGATACTCAGGCGATCGCCAAACCGTACTTTTTCGATTTCCAGATAAAGGTCGAGCGCCCCGAGCTCGGAACCCAGGGTGACGCGCTTCATCGGATCGTTGTCCAGCGTGTAGCGCAGAAAATCACTCAGGCGGCTGACGGCCCGATTTGCGGCCTTGTTGGCGCCGTCGAGAATCAGCGTCGAGATCGCATTGAGCGTGTTGAAAAGAAAATGCGGATTGAGCTGATACCGCAGCATCTTCAGCTGCGCCTGGTGCGCTGCCGCGGTTGCCTGGAGGGTCCGTTCAGTCTGGTCCTGAAGTTGCCGGTAGTACTTGATGCCGAAATAGAGCCCGCTCCAGCAAAGCAGGATGTAGAAGGACCCCATGACGCCGCCGACATAATCTGCCCAGTGTTCGGGCCTCCAGCCCCCCTTGACCCATTCGTAGTAAACGGAGTTTGAGAACGACTTCCACCCGAGTGCGAGAACGTAGCAGATCACGATCACGCTGATCGCGATCGCGATGGGAGGTCGCTCCCACAGGCGCCGGTAAACGAGCCGCATCGGAATCGTCAACAGAAACCCGACCAGCGCCGTTGCCAGGATAACGGCGATGTATGAATCCGGTTTTTCGTGCGCCAGCGCGCCGAGGTAGGCCGTCGCCACGTAGCCGGACCAGCCGGCTACGTTCAGTATCCAGAAAAAACGTCCGCGATCGCGAAGAAACTCGTTGAGCGTCATTTAGAGATACGAATCGGCGTTCCAAACGGGCAATTATAGCTGCGCGGAATATTCGGTCGGCACAGCTGGTCGCGCCGGAAGCACGACTCGTCGGAAGAGTGGCCTGCGATCAGGAGATACGCTTGACCCGCATCATCGTGCTTCTGCCGACTTTTTTCAGTCTGAACGAGCCGAAGGCGGCACGCTCTATCGTAACCTGATCGTCTTTCGCCAGGCGCAGTCGCGAGGCGTCCGTCTGACGCCATACCTGCCCGTTATCGAGCGTGATGACATAGGATTCGCCGGACTTGCTGAGTTTTTCGAATCTGCCGCCGATCTCGTCGATCTCTTTCACGCCGGTCGCTTGCTGCACGGACTTGCGTACCTGCTCCTCGGTCTTGCCGAAGAGTTCCTGCTGGGAGACCTCCGCGATCGGATTCGTCTCATTGGCGGGACCAGCCGGAACCGGGGATGCCGCCGAGACGGCTGTGGACGCCGTTTTGCCGGGAGCCGTTGCCTTGGCCGATTGCGATCAGCGTTCCCGGAACGCTCGGCTTTATGTTGACCGGCGCCGGTGACCCGCTGCTGCGGGCCGCGGGCCTCGGCTACGTCAACTTTGCCCTGATTTCCCCGGCGACGATGCTGCTTGCGCCGCTCGGTGCGCGTATTGCGCACGGGCCGTCGCAGCGGCGCTAGACTGTTTTGTTCGGGCTTTTCCTGCACGTTGCCGCTGCAGATACGCCTGGTGCGTCGTCGCGCAGGACCAAGAATAAGCCGTTTCAGGCGTAACCTGTCGATCGGACCGGCTATTGGCCGGTTAGCAGTCGGTTCGCCAGGGAGCGACGCGAGCACGGCTCTGATTGAAGAGTGTTGCAAGAGCCCAACAGAATTCGACTTGTTGCAATCGGCGAAACTGTTTGCGAGAATACCCATCTTCAGAAGCACCGAATGTCGTCGTCAAAAAAAAACTGTCGCAAAAAAACTACAGACAAAGTGGCGATGGCACATAGCCAAAGAGCTCGAACAGCGGTGTCTCTGGCGTGACTTACACAACAGCATAAGGAGCCAACCCATGAATCCCATTTTTGCACGTCGCGCGGTGGGCG
>JBHHWI010000084.1:0-13660 GCA_046756445.1 Woeseia sp.
CGTATTGAAATCATATCGTTGTCAATGATCTCGGGTGGTCTCGTGCAAACTTCGGACTAGATCCGCAGGCGCCGGAACTTCAATGCCCAGTTTCTCGCGCCATTCTGCGAGCAGTTCGTCCTTGTTGCCGAAGAGTGCCGGGCCCATCGAATAACTGAATCGAAGCTCGGCGACCTCGGGAAATCCCGCGTCTCGGGTCAGGAGCAGTACACGATCTCCGAACGGGTCGCCGACCTGTACCGTTTGCGATCCGGCAAGCGCCTTGGGTGCGCGAATCGCATCAAGCCAGATCAATCCGCCAGGAGATACCCCCGCCCGGTGAATCCATCGTCCCGTCCGGATGATCGCGCGCGATTCACTCGGCCCGAATACGATATCCGTTACGGTATCGGGCAGTGTCAACCTCGCCGTGCCGATAGCGCCGCTCGCGATATTGAGCGAAAGCGCGACGTGTTGCGCGTCGACGATAATAATCTGCTGGCCATTCGGTGACATACCCAGACTGCGGACCGCTGATGATCCCTGCCAGACATTCCGCAGATGCCAGCTGCCCGTCCTGTCGCTCGTGACACTTCGCAAGATTCCGCTCTCGCCGCCGACGTAAAGCTGCTCGTCGGTCGGGAAGACAACAGCGGCATGCGGTTCGCCAAGCTCGACGTTCGCAAGCATCGCGCCGCTATCTGTGTTGATCACCCACAACCGTTGACCACCGAGCACCGCGAGGCGACCGGCCGACGGAGAGAAAGCGAGCTGCGCAATTGCGTTCGCCGATATTCGTACATGATACGGGCGAGGCAGACCGCTGCTGGTATCCCAGATTCGTATCGAGCGATCCAGCCCGACGCTGGCAACCAGTGCACCGTCCTGGCTAAAAGCCAGCCCGACGACGGCGCCCTGGTGGCCGAGAAAACTCAATTCGTCACTTGCGGCGGCCAGCGCTTCCGCGCCGGCGTTCACTTGCAGAACGTGCACATGGCCGACACCGTCGCCGATCGCAATATGGCTGCCGCCGGGCGAGATCGCGGTGACAGAATCGCCCGATTCACGCCAGAGGCGATGTCCCGGAGACGTATCGGACGCCAGGTTTTCGTCGATCGTCCTCGGCGCCGCCCAGAATCGCACATTGGCGGCAGCGTCTCCGGTCACGACCAATTGCTCGTCGCCACTGAACACGAGTATGTTCGTCCTGTCCCGAGGCTGGCCGGCCCCGAGCGGTGGCCCCGACATCGCGCCGTCGCTGCTTCTGAATACCTGAAAACCCTGCCGTGCACTGCCGGCCAATAACTTGGAACCCGAAGGCGAGAATGTCATCTGCCAGTCATTCGCGCCGCGCTCGAATACCAGCGGTGTGTCCGGTTGACCGACACGCCACATCGAGATGCCCTGATTGCCATGGACCACGCCCAGGGCGTCTCCGCCGGGAGCCAGCCTGATCTCGCTGGGTTGGGCCCAGAAATCGAGTTGCGCGACCAGGGCGCCGTCGGCGAAATCCCAGATCCTGACGGTACGATCATAGTCCGCGACGGCGAGGCGGGCACCGTGGGCGTCAATCGCGAACAGGGCTGGTGAACCGGCGACGCTCAGCCTCGACCTGACGTTCCCTGATTCCAGCGACCAAAGCTCGAATTCCGTATCGGCTTCCCCGCGACGGCGGATCAGGAGATACTCGCCGCTATCGCTGACCCGTGCATCGGCGCTCGCGGCACCGATCGCCAGACGAGCATGCAGTCTGCCGCTGGAAGTATCCCAGAGATTCGCCGTGTCCTGCGTGACCGTCACGAGATACCGGGCATTCGCACTCAATCCGAGCACGCGTTCGTTCGCCGGCACCGGCAATGTCCGGGCGGGTTGCGCGAAGGCGAGATCCCAGAGTCGCGCACTATCGCTTTGCATCGCACGCGCGATCGCGTATCGGCCGTCGGGGCTGAACCAAAGGTCGTCTGATTCGCGCACCACGGGTTCCGGAATATCGAGCCCGCGCTCGAAGTTTTCGACGACAACCTGAGAATTCAGGTTCAGGTTCCAGGTTATCAAATGTCCGGTTGCGCCTGTGTTCTCATCGCGTACGCTAAGGCTCCATGTCCCGTTCAGGGATTCGCCAATCAGCGCGGCCAGATCCGGGCGACTGAACCTGATGACATCGTTGGCAGCGGACTGTGATTGCGTAAACGTCAAATCCACCGCTCGCCCCGACGGCGCAATCAGCTTCAGGCGGAGATCATCGAGACGTGCATGACTGACGTTGACGGTCAGCCCGATTCGATCGACGCTGCCATCGCGATCGACCACGACACGCCGAACCAGAGGCGTCACCTCGAGCGCCGACATGGTCCACGGATCACGCGGTACCAGCCCGTCATTTGCCAGCGACCACTGCGAGATCACCGGCCCATCGGCATAGGTCAGCAGCAATTGCTCCGGGCTGAATGCGGCGTGATCTGCATCGTGCCCGACATGCGTCGCGACCAGGTGCGTGTAATCATCGCCGACGAGTGTGGCGGCGCGGCGCCTGCGCGCCGGCGTCGAGACAATCAGCGACTCGAGGGCCGCAAGCAAAGCCTGGTCGCGATGTTCGTCCCTGGCAGCACCGGCAACCCGCCTGTCCCAGTAGCCGGCAAGTAGATTGTCGGCAAATTCTTCTGCGCCCGGCAGTCTTCGCGCTATCCGATCAATCTCCATCATCGCGGCGCGATCCTCCGTGGCTATGGCCCTGTTTTGCAGGAATATCCGCATGAGCCGTTCGGCGGATTCCACATGGCCCGGAAATGAGCGCAGGTTCCGGTACGCCGCCGCTGCCGTATCGATCTCCACGGTCGGCGAGGACATTACGCGCAGGTATGGTCGCGGCAGGATTTGCGTATAAAGAAACGGAATGGCGATGAAAGCGAGAATGGTTGCGACGGCAATTGCCGGCCCGCGCCAATGCAGCGGTATGTTCTCGTTTGCCCAGCGCGCCGTGAATACCGTTTCGTAAAGGCGGTTGCGAATACGCAGCTGGGCATTGTCGTCTGCGACGATCAACCCGACCGCAATGAGCCGGCGTTGTACTGGCGATGCGAGATCGGCATCGGTCGCGATACCCTTTCGAATCCGGCCATAGAGATTCAGGAGCGCTTCACCGTGCTTCCTGTCAGCCGTAACCTGCCGGTGAATGTGCCCCATGTGCGGCTCGCTGTGCAGTGCGGCGCGACCGGCAAGTCGCTGCATGGCAATTCGATCGACATGTGATTCGATGTTTCCGGAGATACGCTCACGGGCCACGGACCTGGCGAGTTTCTGGCTCAGGTACGGCTGACCGTCCGTCCAGTAGAATATTCTGTCCAGCGCAGTCCGGGCATCCGCGGTCGACAGGTTCAACTCGTTCGCAAAAAGATCCAGATCAGTCCGTGTAAAGTCCGTAAGCTGAATTGCCTGCGCGACCGTGAACGGTGACAGGTTCGCATCCTCGACAAGATTCATCGGATCGCACTCGCCGATCAGGACAAAACTCAGCCGGGAAGAGTCCGGTTCGGTGGTCCGCGCATTGTGCGCTGCACGTACACTTGCGAGCAACTGCGCCGCAAACGGCAGCTCGGTGACGCATTGCACTTCGTCGATGAATATGACAATGCGCTCGGATATGTGCTGCAGGATTACTTCGACATAAAATTCGACCAGCCGTTGCCGGTTGCTCAGGAATGACTTGTCCTGCCACCACGATTGCAGGTCTATCTTCAGCCGGAGTTGTCTCAATAGCCGATAGGCGACGCTGTAAAACCATCGTCCGGCATCGGCGCCACCGTCACGTTCGCTTATCTGCTCGAGATCGATAACCGCGACCTTGAAGCCATTGTTTTGCAGCCTGGCGGATGTCGCGGCGACAAGGCTCGACTTGCCTGTCCGGTCTGGCGCAATAACCTGCGCAAAACCACCGGAGACCAGTGTTTCGAAAAGCGCGTCATCGGCGGGTCGCCGCACGTACCCCGGCCTGACGGCATGCAGCGGGGCGCCGACGCTGAAGAATTCACCGGTGTCGTCGAGCGAACCTGTCGAGTGTTTTTCTGATGACATATCCTCGGGTATTGTCTGCAAAATCTGCCGGCATCGCTAGCGCTTGTTGCTCATTCGGGAAACCCGAGATTGATCAGTCATAAGTTACTGAAAAAAGACATTTTTGGCGAAGTGACCCTGCAAAACGCCGAGGGCGGCCCGCGGGTCGTTCGCGACACGAGGCGGGCCCGCCCCTGGGCCAGGTGGCTCGCACGCAGGCTGCTGGCCCGTGAAGCGCGCGCGCTCGCCGCAGTGGACGGGACTGCGGGCGTGCCCCAAATCCTGCATGTGGATACGGACTCGCTGCAGCGGACCTGGATCGCGGGCTTGCCGATGCACAGAGGCCGACCGACCGATCTTGCCTACTATCGGGCGGCTGCGAAGATATTGCGCAGACTCCACCGACAGGGGCTCGTCCACAACGATCTTGCGAAGGAATCCAATTGGCTGGTGACCGCGGAGCGCCGGCCGGTCATCGTCGATTTTCAGCTGGCCTGGCATGCGCAGAGGCGCAACCGCCTTTTTCGGCTTTTGGCCAGAGAGGACTTACGGCACCTGCTCAAGCACAAGCGCACCTACTGCCCGGAACATCTGACGCAGCGTGAGCGCGCAATCCTCGACAAACCGACCTGGCTTTCGCAAATATGGATGCGTGCCGGCAAACCCGTTTATCTTTTTGTAACGCGCAGGATTCTGGGCTGGGTGGACCGGGAAGGTGCCGACGACAGGAAGATGTACTAGAACCTATCTGAAAATACCGAAAAGGCAGCTTCGCGGCCAGGCGGAAATTTTGAGACGCGTTCCAAGCCTTCGCTATACTCCGGGACGGCTGCTGAGAGAGACAATCATGGGCTATTGTCATAAGCATAATCTGGTAGGTCCTGAGTCTGGGGCAACGGAACGACGATTCGGTATTCGTGTAACGCTGCCGCCCGGCGACACGCTGGCAAGGTTAATCGGCAATGACTGGGAAAAATTTCACTGGTATGCCAGCGAGGCCGAACGTGACGCCGCATTCGACCAGATGGCCATCCGGCACGGTTACTACCGGGTCACCGACAACCCGACCCAGGTGCTGGAAAAGATAGTCAGATGAATGGGGACGGACTCCGCGAAGTCCGTCCCCGTCTTCCTCTACCTCGGCGCCGAGCCGAAGAACAGATAGAAGCTGGAATCGCCACTCTCTCCGATCCCCGCAGCCAGGAACATTGGACCGAGTACCGTATCAAGACCTGCGAACAGGCTACCGTTGATTATCAGGGAGCCCGTGCTGATATCTGACCGGCTTTGCCAGACATTACCCGCTTCGATCGATCCGCCGAAATACAACGGCATATCCAACAAGCCATCGGCATCGCCCGATCGCCGGTAATAGACCACACGCGCAACGCCCGCGTGAGGACCGCTGATCTTGCCCCGCTCGAGACCCGACAGTCTCAGGAAGCCCCCCAACGGAAAAAATTCCTGGATAGTGTCATCCGAATCGAGTGTGGTTGCATAGTTCAGCCCCAACAGCACGGAATGCCGTCCGAAGGTACGGACCGATGTCAGCTCGGTTTCGATCGTCTCGAAATGTCCGTCGGCGCCAAAGCCGGGGCGAGACGCCTGCCATTCCACGTTAAGGCGAGCGCCATGCAGCGGAAATCTCACATCATCCAGCGAATCGAATCCAAAGCGCGCGAAAATCCCGCCCGTATCGAAGTCGAAGTTCGACTGTGTCGGATCACCCACCTTGATCCTCGCCTCGCCGACGCCCCGTTGCAGGCCGACCCTGAGTTCGCCCCGGCGCCCGAATTCGCGACCGAGATCGAGCCCCAATTCCGCTTCGCTCAGCCGATATCTGGCGACGGCCGCGGCATTGGTGAATGCGTTGAAGTTACTTTGTTGCAGCGACATTCTCGGCGCGAGGAAAAAGTGTGAACCGGCGCTGAGTGGCTGATAGAACTCTGTAAAAACGAACGGATCCGTGCCGATCTGCGCGTCAGTACGCCACTCCGCGCCATAGGAATTCAAACCTGTCCTGGTCAGTCTCGCGGATACGTTGAAAGCGGTGGATCCTTCGAAATCATCTTCGACCGACAAACCGAACTGCAGGATATCCGGGCCCCAACTCTTCGCAATTGTTTCGAATTGCACACCGGTTTGATCTTTCTCCCTCACGATCCGGTAGCCGACATGCTCGTAAAGGCCGAGTCCGTACAAGCGCTTCGCGTCCATAGCAAACTTGTCAGGGTCGATCGCGTCACCCGTTTTCGTTTCCAGATGCGATTCCAGGAATTCCCTGGATAGCGGCCCATCGTCCCTCACCCGCACGAATGCCAGTCGTTCGGGCGGCCGGTAGGTCCTGTCGCGGGCCGCCCTGTATGCCGCGTACGACGCCTCATCGAGTGACAGTTCAGTCAATCGATGTGACTCGGCAAGGGTGGCCACCGCTCCGGGCTCGACGGTTTCCGTGATGTTCTCGAATTCGGTCGACCCCAAATCGCCGAGGTCCGGGCGGATGAGAATATCGGACTCGGTCAGTCCGGCGAGCTGTTGCCGTGTTTCCTTGCGGATCAGGATAGTCAGCATCTGGCCCGTAATCTCCAGCGCGCTTTCGAGTTGCTCTGGCGTGTATAACGGAAACTCGACGTCGACTGCGATGACGATGTCGACGCCCATGTCCCGAACGACATGGACGGGAACATTGCCGGACAGTCCACCGTCGACGAGCAAACGCCCGTCGACCCGAACCGGGAGAAAGATTCCCGGTGCAGACATGCTTGCCCGCATCGCGAGCACGAGGTCGCCCCTGGTCATGACATACGCGTCACCCGTTTCGATGTCCGACGCTACGGCGCGAAACGGTATGGGCAACTCATCGAAATTACCGGCATCCGGAATGTGCAAGGTCAGTTCTCTGAGTATCCACCCGAGCTTCTGGCCGGATATGAGGCCTTTCGGCAACACCGGACGGCCGTTGCGGAGTCCCATTTCGAATCGGATGGGAAAGGACTCATCGTCCTGTTTGCGGCGAAACGTCATATCCTCGCGCTTCGAGGTGTCCTGAAACGCGTCTTTCCAGTCGACAGAGGCAATCAGCGCTTCGAGTTCGTCCGGCGTCAGCCCGGAGCAATAGAGACCGCCGACGATGGCGCCCATGCTCGTGCCGGCGATTGCATCAATCGGCACGCGCAGCTTCTCCAGCGCGCGCAGTACGCCGATGTGCGCGGCTCCGCGGGCACCGCCGCCGCCGAGCACAACCCCTATTTTCGGCCGTTCCTGTGCCGAGACCGACGCGGCGGCAATCAAGAACACTGCGATTAGCAGCAGTACATGTTTTCTCATGATCGACTCTCGTTACGGGCGATTGAAACCGTGACCGATTATAATGGCCGATCACCGTCACGGACCCTACAAGAACAATGGAGCGATAATGGCTGACGCGACACCGACACCGCCCGAAGACGGCGCCAGAATTACGATCGAGGACGGCAAGCTGCGGGTGCCGGACAACCCGATTATCCCGTTCATCGAGGGAGACGGCACCGGTCCGGACATCTGGCGGGCGACAGTCAGGGTGCTCGATGCGGCGGTAGAGAGGGCTTACGGCGGTGCAAGGATGATCCACTGGATGGAGATATTTGCCGGGCAGAAATCCAATGACCTGTTCGCGAGCTGGCTACCGGATCAGTCGGTCGACGCATGCCGCGACTACCTCGTGTCCATCAAGGGCCCGCTGACGACACCCATTGGTGGCGGCATTCGCTCCCTGAACGTGGCCTTGCGTCAGCTCCTCGACTTGTATGTCTGCCTTCGGCCGGTGCGCTGGTTCGAAGGCGTTCCTTCACCGGTTCGAGAACCGGGCAGCGTCGACATGGTCATCTTCCGCGAGAACACCGAGGATATTTACGCGGGCATCGAATTCGAGCGCGGCACCGACGCCAGCAAGAAATTTCTGGACGTCTTCAAGGAGAACTTCCCTAACGAATTCTTGAAGATTCGTTTTCCTGGAAGTTCAGGAATCGGTCTGAAGCCGGTTTCGCAGGAAGGAACGGAACGGCTGGTGCGCGCTGCAATCGATTACGCGATTGCAAACAATCGAAAAAGCGTCACCTTCGTGCACAAGGGCAATATCATGAAGTTTACCGAGGGCGCGTTCCGCAACTGGGGATACGAACTCGCGGAACGTGAATATGCCGACCATACGTATACCTGGGACCAGTGGGAACGCGCGCGCGCGGCGCACGGGACGGAGGCCGCGAATGCCGAGCAGCAGACGGCGCTCGATGCGGGCAGGATTGTCGTCAAGGATGCAATTGCGGATATCACATTACAACAGGTACTGACCCGTCCGAAGGAGTTCGATGTCATTGCGACGATGAACCTGAACGGTGACTACCTCTCCGACGCCCTCGCAGCGCAGGTTGGCGGGATCGGTATCGCCCCGGGTGGCAATATCAACTACATCTCCGGGCACGCCGTGTTCGAAGCCACACACGGAACGGCGCCAAAGTATGCGGACCTCGATGTCGTCAATCCCGGATCGCTGACCCTGTCCGGCGAGATGATGCTTCGCTATCTGGGATGGACCGAAGCGGCAGACGCCATTATCAGATCCATGGATGCTACGATTGGACAAAAGACTGTGACCTATGATTTCGCACGGCTGATGGAAGGCGCGACCAAGGTCAAGTGCAGCGAATTTGCCACGGCAATGATCGATAATATGTAGCGCAGATGAGCTTGCCCGACCCCGCTGAAATTGCGGCGCTTATCGTCGACGCTTTCATAGGCTACAACAACGACTTCCGAAAAATCACGCGGCGCGCCAGGAGGAGATTCGAACGCCGTGACTGGTCGAGCAACCAACACGACGCCGTACAACGCATCGAGCTGTACGACGCATCCATAAACAGAACCGTAGAAACAGTCGCAGAGAAGCTTGCGGACAGTCTGCACGACAGGCCACTGTGGAGTCTCATCAAGAAACAGTACGCTCACCAGATACGCAACTACGCCGATACCGAGTTCTTCAAGACCTATTTCAGTTCCGTGACACGCCGTGTTTTTTCGACGATCGGCGTGGATCCCGCCGTGGAATTCATTGCCCTGGACGTCGTTCCGACGGAGCACATGCGGGGCATGGCAAATTCGATCACTTACCAGAACCGTGGCGAGACGGAGTTTCTTTTTGATGAAGTGCTCGTTGATTACGCCTTCGCCACGCCTTACAGAAATATAGATGGAACCATTCGGTTCATCAGCGCCGAGGTGGATGCCTACTGCGAAGCTCGCAAGGGCCGTAACAGTATCCGGCAAATCGAGATTCTCGAACCGATTTTCTATCGTGCGACGCGGGCATACATTGTTGGACGAATCGATGGCGACGACTGGCAATCTCCGCTTGTTATTGCGTTCAAGAACACGGATGAAGGAATCATGGCCGATGCCGTAATCCTTTCGGAGGACGATGTCAGCATGCTGTTCGGGTTCACGCGATCCTACTTTCACGCGGATCTTGCAACGGTCGGCGCAACGGTTGCCTTTCTCAAGTCCATGATGCCGAAAAAGCCGATCGCGGAGATATATACGGTGCTTGGTCGCGCCAAACAGGGAAAGACCGAGAGATATCGCTCACTCTTTCAGCACCTCGGGAATTCCAGCGACAGGTTTGCGCATGCGAGGGGCGACAAGGGCATGGTAATGGTCGTGTTTACCCTCCCTTCCTACGATATCGTGTTCAAGGTCATTCGTGACCGCTTCGGCTTTCCCAAGTCAATCGGCCGAGCCGACGTAATCGAGAAATATCAGCTGGTATTCAAACACGACCGCGCCGGGCGACTCGTCGATGCGCAGGAGTTCCGCCGTCTGCGTCTCGATCGCGTACGGTTCACAAAGGAGCTGCTCGATGAGTTATTGACCGAGTGTGCCGATAGTTGCCGCATCGAGGACGACTGCGTCGTTATCGAGCACGTCTATATCGAACGCCGCCTGACACCCCTGAATCTGTACCTGATGGAATCGGACCACGATGCGGCAAAGCAGGCTGCCATCGACTACGGTCAGGCGATTCGGGATCTGGCGCTGAGCAACGTTTTTCCCGGTGATTTGCTACTCAAGAACTTCGGCCTGTCGCGGCACGGCCGCGTTATTTTTTACGATTACGACGAGCTCTGCCTGGTCACCGACTGCAACTTCCGGCAGATTCCCGAGGCCCGGGACGACATCGACGAGATGCGCGCCCGCCCGTGGTTCTATGTCGGCCCACAGGACATCTTCCCCGAGCAGTTCATTCAGTTCCTGAGCTTCACCGACGACGTCAGGCAGGCGTTTCTCGGGCATCACGCCGATCTCCTGACACCCGAATTCTGGGCTGACCTGAAGGCCCGGCATGAATCCGGAGAAGTGCTGGAGGTCCTCCCTTACACCGCCAAGCAATGGACTGAGCACAAGGGACACGCCCTCTATCCGACGGCGGCCAGGGTGTGACCATTCACAGTCGAACGCGCAGAAAGGATCGGATCCCGTTGGACCTGATCGGCAGGATCCAGCGCGAGCGCTGACTTTGCATCAGCACGACGGAAGGATGATTCCTCGAGGCCGGCGCATCACAATGGTGCTCCGGAGACCGATTCTCCCGCCCTGCCCGAATGGCGCGGGGTTCGCGACTCAGTCCGTACTTCTACTGATATATACCCGTCCGGCCCGGTGAGACCATAGCTGCCCAAAACACCTCGGTGGACAGAAGCCGCTATTGCGCATCACTGCAGGCAATGTCTTCGATCAGGCTGTGCAGCGCTGGCCGGACCGTGGAAGAATTCCCTCTGACGATTATCTGACAAATCCAAGAATTCGTGCTCCGGCAACGGACGATCGAAGAACTGAAACCCGAACAGCGATACCCGACAGAAAATTGGAGAAATGATATGAGTGATTCTGCATTCCGATTTTGCGATGACCTGGGCCCGAAGACCATCCTGCACGTTCACGAGCCGAATATCGGACTGAAAGGAATTGCCGTGGTCGACAACGTCGCCACCGGTCCGTCGATTGGCGGCGTACGCATGGCGCCCGACGTTTCTCTCGAGGAGTGTTTCCGGCTCGCCCGGGCCATGACCTTCAAGAATGCGGCCGCGGGCCTGCCCCACGGCGGCGGCAAATCGGTCATCTTCGCCGATCCTTCCGTCGATGCAGCCACAAAGGAACAGCTCATCCGTGCATTTGCGAAAGCCATCGAGCCCATCGACGACTACATTCCCGGACCGGACATGGGCACCAACGAAACAGCGATGGCGTGGGTAAAGGATGAAATCGGACGCTGTGTCGGTTTACCGCGAGAAGTGGGCGGCATACCACTCGATGAGATCGGTGCCACGGCATTCGGCGTGGTTGCCGCCGCCGAGGTTGCTGCCGAGAGACTCGAGCTCTCACTAGATGGCGCGCGCGTGGCCGTGCAGGGATTCGGTGCTGTCGGCAAGCACGCGGCGCGGTTTTTCGCCGAAAAAGGCGCGGTGCTGGTGGCGGCGTCGGATTCCAGCGGCATGGTGATTGACGCCGGCGGCATAGACACAAGCGCTCTGATCGAGCACAAGGAGCGGGGGCGCCCAATTCGAGAATTCTCCGCCTGCGCCAAACTCGATCGCGAAGCAATCATCGGTGTCGACTGCGACCTGCTCATACCGGCTGCACGACCGGATGTCATTCGTACCGACAACCAGGACACGGTTCAGGCAAGACTGATCGTGCCCGGCGCGAATATCGGCATCACCGAGGAAGCAGAGGCGTTACTTCATGACCGCGGCGTGCTTTGCATACCCGATTTCATCGCCAATGCCGGCGGTGTGATCTGTGCAGCCGTCGAGTATCGTGGAGGTACGCAGGTCGCGGCGTTCCGGGTGATCGATGAGAGCATCCGGGCGAACACCGACGAGATTCTGGAACGCGCGGACCGGGAAGGTGTGTCGCCGCGCCAGGCCGCCGTTACGATGGCGGGCGAGCGTGTCCGCACGGCGATGGGGTTCGGCCGCTGGCATTGAGGAACGGAGTATCCTCAATGGTTACTGCGCCTGGCTGACCTGCAACCGGGCGTTGTACTCTTTGAGCTTGCGAAGCTGCCTGGAGACTTCCTTTTCATCCCACCCGAGCTCGGCGGCCGCAAGCGCCGCGACCGCCTCTGCGAGGGGCTCGCCCTGATTGGCGGACAGGCCCAGCATCAGTCGCCTGTGCATGATATCCGTGAGGTTTCTTGCGAATTCCTCGCGTATTGCGAACACCACTTCCGCCTCCAGAACTGTGCCTTGTGTGTCGATGACTGACGCAGAAATGTCGGGTAGTCCGGCGGCGCGTCCTCCGTAGATGCCGAGGAGGCGTTCGCAGCCTTGCGCCGACAGGCCCTCGATTTTCCGTAGCCGCTCTCGCGCCTCTGCCGCGCCGACTGCCCCGGGCAAAGGCGTCGTGGCCGTACTGCACGCCGGCAACCCGGCGTCGAGCTTTCTGTCGACGCGATCGACGGTCTGTTCGGCGAGATTTCTGTAGGTCGTCAGTTTGCCGCCGATGATCGAGACTATCCCGCGCAAGGGCTTGCGGTGACGCTTGATGATGTGCCGGCGAGTGATGGCGGATTCCGGTTCCGTTTTTCGGCGCGGCAGGGGGCGGACGCCCGCGTAGGCAAAATGGATGTCGTCCGGCGTCAGCCCGGCGTCGGGAAACACGCGGTTGGTCTCGTCCAGCAGATATCTGATTTCCTTCCGGCTCGCGTGGGCGGCGTCAGGATTTCTCCCGTATCGAATGTCCGTGGTGCCGATCAGGTACTGGTTATTCCACGGTATGATAAAAAAGGGCCGACCGTCTGCGATGGCCTCGACATAGAAGGCATCGCGCGGCGCGCCCGCAAACCGCCCGACGACGATGTGGCTGCCTTTGGTGCCGCCCATCAGGCGTCGTGTTCTTGTTCCGGTTGTCCGCAATACCCGATCAACCCAGGGCCCGGAGGCGTTGATCACCAGCCGCCCCCTCGCGCGTTGTTCCTGACCGCCGACGGAGTCCAGGTAGCTGACGGTCATCGCCGAGCCGTCGTGTGGACCGATTGCGGTAACCGGACAGTAGTTTCGTACGACTGCGCCGGCTGCCGACGCCGAGATCACATTCTCCAGGACCAGCCGTTCGGCATAGGTGACCTGCGCATCGTAGTATCGGGCTGCGCCGCGCAGGCCTTCCGGGTTCAGCCCGGGCTCCTCTTTCAGCATTTCATCGCGACTCAGCATCCGGTGCCGGGGCAGGGGCTTGCCGATGGACAACAGGTCGTAGGCGATCATGCCCAGGCGGATCAGCAGGGAACCGCGCCGACTCCGATCGTAAACGGGGATGTTGATGCGGATGCGATCGACCAGGTGCGGCGCGATGTCGAGCAGATGGCGGCGCTCGTGCAGCGATTCGTAAACGAGCGAGACTTCGGCGTACTCGAGGTATCGAAGCCCGCCGTGAATCAAGCGGCTCGACCAGCTCGATGTTCCGCTGCCGAAGTCGCTTTTTTCGAGGAGTATGACGTTCAGCCCACGCAGCGCCGCGTCGCGCGCAATGCCCGCGCCATTGATGCCGCCACCGACGATGATCAGGTCGTATGTGGGCGCGGTCTCCGGCATCAGGGCCT
>JBHHWI010000085.1:0-13169 GCA_046756445.1 Woeseia sp.
GGAAAGTTCGGAAAGTTCGCTCCGGCACCCAGTTATCCTGCCGCCACGAATAGCCGCGTATCTCGCCAGGCGATCGCCTCCATCGGTGTCGAATACAGCTCCGTGAGTCGTCTCGCGGAGAGTACCGAATCCGTGCTGCCGAGCTCCCAGCGCCCGTCGCCGAACAACAGCAGGCACCTATCCGCATATCGCGCAGCGAGGTTGACGTCGTGCAGGCTGGCAATAACCGTCGCTCCGGACATTGCCTGGCGTCGGAAAATCCGTAAAACGTCCAGCTGATGCTGCGGATCGAGATGATTCGTCGGCTCGTCGAGCAGGTAGACCGCCGGTGTCTGAGTGAGGGTCTGCGCGATTGCGAGCCGGCGCCGTTCGCCGCCGGACAGGGTGCCGACATCGCGTTCGGCCATGGATGCCAGGTCCATTTCTCGCAGGGCTTCACTCGCGATCCGCCGGTCCTCCCGGGATTCCCACTGCAGCAGGCCGACGTGCGGGTGCCGTCCGATCAGCACCGTATCGAATACAGTGGCTGGAAATACGTCCTCGGAGTACTGGGGCAACAGGGCGAGGTTTCTTGCGATTTCCCGGCGCTGTGTCGCCTCGAGGCTCGAGCCGAGCAGCCTGACCTCACCGCGCTCTGCCCGGCGGAGACCCGCGAGCGTATGCAGTGTCAGGGACTTGCCCGCACCGTTCTGTCCAAGCACCGCGAGAAACTCGCCGTTCACGACGTCCATCCCCAGGTTTTCGACCAGCGTGCGCCCGGGGACGGAAACTGTCAGCTTGCGGCACTCAAGGGCAGCGGGTGTCGTGGCGCTCATGAGCGCAGACTAGCCCAGCCAGACCTTTATTTCAGCAGGCGGATTTCCTGTGCGGTGTCGGCGCCGATGACGACGGACTTGAGGTTATTCGGCACCGTCGCTTGCGATTCCGATACGGCGATTCTACCTCCCATGATCTCGGCAAAGCGTTGTGGCAGTTGTGGTTTTCGATCCGGCTCCGCGATTCCCGATGGTATGTCAGGCTGTCCGTTCGTGGGGTTGTATTTGTCGGTAGCGCCGAGCGTGTGCAAAAACTCGTGTGCAATGATGACATTGTTCGTGCCAGCCTGGCGGCGCCCGGCAAAAGCGTTGACGACACCGACCATGCCTTTCTGCAGGCCCACGGAGTCCTCCAGGACGAAGTCGGTCCGCGGCCGGTGATACCGAACGAAGATTCGGACGTCCGGTGCCGGATCGTCCTGCTTGCCGGCGGCCCGGCTGGCCCACCAGCGCATCTTCAGGCTCCAGAACATGACGCCGACGAGACTCGGGGCAGGCCCAAGCGAGGGTGGCTGTTGCCGGACCGGCGAGCCCAGTTCAATTCTTACCGGACGACGCAGCGCATGCCCGTACTTTTTCGTTTCGCGGGCGACGAAAGTCTCGATACCCTGGAAGGTCTCGACACGGAGGCTCTCGATGTATTTTCGGCTTGCCGGGCTCCCGTCACCGTTGATCGGATAAATCTTCACCCACAGGCTGTTGTTCCAATCGGTGCTCCGCGCCTGTGTGAGCCAGGTGCTGACGGCGACAAAAAAGAGGACCAGCAGCAGCAAGCCTATGCGAATCGCCCGGAACATCGTGCCATTAGAGCGCTGTCAGCAAGGGCATTACAGGGACCGGGTCCCATTTCACGCAATCGTCAGGCTACTCCAGCGGGGGCGGGCGGCGGGCCATACTCGCCTGCTCGAAGGCGTAGGCGATGTCGATCAGGGTCTTCTCGCTGAAGGCTCCGCCAACGAAGGACACGCCAATCGGCAGACCGGACACGAAGCCCGCCGGGACGGTGATGCTCGCGTATCCGGAAACGGCTGCGAATGTCGAGCTTCCGACGCCGTAGGCGACGTCGCCCAATACGTGGTCCGTCATCCAGGCCGGGCCATTCGACGGGGCGATCAGCGCATCCAGCGCGTGTTCGCCGAGCGCGTTGTCGATTCCGTCCCTTGTGGCGCGCTGAATCTTCTCGAGTGCTTCGATGTATTCGGTGTCTGTCAGCGGTCCTTTGAGCTGTGCGTCCTCCAGGATGTCCTGGCCGAAGATGGGCATGACAATGTCAGCGTTGGCGGTGTTGAATTCGATTATCTGTTCGAGATTCTTGAAGCGGGCGTTTGATGATTCCAGGTAAGCGGCAAGATCCGTCTTGAATTCGTAGAGCAATACGGCATACCGCTCGTCACCGAGAGTGCTGATGTCAATGTCGACCGGGTCAACGATACTGGCGCCGCCGGATTTCAGCACTTCAACGCTGTCGGCCAGGACTTTTTCCACACGCGCATCCCTGCCGGCGCCGAAATAGCTACGCAATACGCCGATGCGCTTGCCCGACAGTGCATCCTTGCTCAGGTCCTCGGCATAGTCCGGCAGCCTAGCGGGGCGTGACGCGCTGGCTGGGTCGGCCGTGTCGCGGGCTACCATCGCGCCGAGAAGCAGGGCCGCGTCCCTGACTGTGCGGGCCATGGGTCCCGCCGTGTCCTGGCTATGAGCGATCGGAATGATGCCGTCGCGACTGACCAGCCCCAGCGAGGGCTTAATCCCGACGATGCCATTGATGGCGGAAGGGCAGATGATCGATCCGTTGGTTTCGGTGCCTACGGCAAGCGTGGTCAGGTTTGCGGCCACGGCGACCGCGGAACCGCTGGATGAGCCGCAGGGATTTCTTGCAAGGTCATAGGGGTTTCTGGTCTGTCCACCCAGGCTGCTCCAGCCGCTCGACGAATCCTTTGACCGAAAGTTGGCCCACTCGCTCAGGTTGGCTTTGCCGAGAATGACTGCGCCCGACTCACGAAGCGCCTTGACAAGAAAGGCGTCATCCGGTGACCGCTGTCCCTCCAGCGCCAGCGAGCCGGCTGTGGTCGACATGGCATCGCCGGTGTCGATGTTGGCCTTGAGCACGATGGGGATGCCATGCAGCGGACCCCGCGCGCCGGAAGCCTGTCGCTCGCGATCGAGGGCATCGGCGATGGCCAGCGCGTCCGGGTTCAATTCGATGATCGAGTTGAGAGCCGGACCGCTGCGGTCTATGCGCTCGATGGCTCGCAGGTAGGACTCGACCAGCCCTCTTGCTGTGAGATCGCCCTGCTGCATCAGGGCCTGCAGGTCGCTGATTTCATACTCGTCGTAGTTCGCGGCCGGTTCGTTTGCGCAGCCTGAGGCCAGAAGCGTTACCGCGGCTGCGAGCTTGATGAGATTCTTCATGTCAAAGGCTGTCCCGGCGGGTGATCTCTCAGCGGTGCGACCGTCGCTCGTCAGGACCATGTCCTACTCGGGCTTGCGGAACCGGAGCACGAATCTGTCCGTCCTGCCTCGAAGTTCCGGGTCGAAAACGATCCTGTTGTAATCATCATCCATGTTACGCAGAACATCGCTCTTGCCATCGAGCACGAACCCTGCGATTTCGAGTTCTGAGATGACAATACCGGGGTCGATGCGATGCACCGTGTTACCGGTCTCGCGCGACGAGCCGGCTTCGGCGTAATGATCGACAACTCCGAGCACGGCACCGGGTTTCATGCCTTCAAAGATCTCGGCAAGCAGCCTGGGCCCGTCAATCTTCGGCCAGCCGTTCTCCGGGCTGACGTAAAACAGGTCGTGATAGGTCAGGATCATGGTGACGGCGTCGAACTCGTCGGCCGGCAATTCCAACTCGTTATTCTCGGCCATCAGCACCTCTACGTTGGCAAGCCGGCCGTCGGCGTGGCGCTCATTGAATTCGTCACCGACAAAGTCGAGATAGGCCTTGTTGCTGTGTGCAACAACCTTGCCATCCGGGCCGACGACATAGGACAGCAGCTCGCTGTAGTACCCGCCCCCCGAAAAAATGTCGAGCACCGTCATGCCGGGTTCGATAGCGAAGAATTCGAGGACCTCGGCCGGTTTTCTGCCGGCATCGCGCACGCGGTCGGCAGCTCGTCGATCGGGATGAACGAGCGCATTTTGGTAAACGGAATGGCGATCGGCCGAAGGTTCGCCGGCGGGCGGGCCTGCCTCCTGACGGCAGGCGCTCAGCGCCAGCAGGGCGAAGATTTGAATGACTCTCGATTGCATGTTGTTTCCAGTCTTGTCAATTGTGGCGGCTATAGACTCAGGATCGGCTTTAAAGTGCCAAGATTGCCAGAGTCCGCCCTGCAAATAAAAAGCCCCGCGGCTGGAAGCGGCGGGGCTAATGACTCTTTATTATTATTAAAGAGGTAACTGTGAATTCGGTAACCAGATACAGACATATTATTGTTATTGGATCTGGATCTTGTTGTTATTGTAGTTATTGTTCTTCTGGCGTCTAAATCCTGTATGTATCGATTTTCCGGTTCCCGAGTCCAGTTACACTTCGCTTGGGCATGGTATTAAAAGCAAGTCCTATGCCATCAGTCCGTAAAGCAATAGTATTCAAATAGTTATATCGAATCCACCAGTGCGGTACTCAGGACTCGAAGCCGGCTTGTAAAGTTTTTCGACGGAATGCTGCAACCGCACATTTTTTGGTTAAAAAACAACAAGTTATAACTAGCTGAATTATGGGTTGTTTTCCAGGTGATCCGCCAGCTGCGCCGCTTGTTGTTGCGCCGGATTAGATGACTTTATGTCGAATTTTTAGGTCGATCTGCGTCCAGCCCTCAAATTTGCACAGTTTGTCAAATTATTCGACGGTGGGCTGAGCGCCGGCACGCTCCAGCAGGCTCACCAGACTGTAAAAGCGTCCGCTCCTGACCACGGCCACGATATTCATCGCGTCTGCCACCGTCACGAGCGGGTCACCGGAGACCAGCACCATGTCTGCGAAGGCCCCTTCCGTGATCCGGCCGATCTGATTCTCGAGTCCGAGGACCGCGGCCGGATTCGCGCCGGCAGCCCGCAGCACCTGGTCGCCGCGCAGACCGGCTGCGGCGAGTGCCTGCATTTCGGCGTGCAGGGCAAGGCCGGGTGGCAGGCCACTCGGTTTGCTGCCCAGCATGATCAACGACTCGGAACGGCTGAAATCGGGAATCGACGAGAAGCGTCGCAAGACCGGCTGACGGTGTTCCAGGAGCTGTGCCTGTCGGGAGCGAAACAGCTCCGCGAGTCCCGGTGTACCCGCATCGGCCAGCCCCGACACGAGCGCTATCGGGCCCCTCAAAGTGGCGACCTGAACGTCCTGGTAGCGATTGCCCCGCGGCGAGGTCGGCAACGCATTCGCGCCGAGCAGCAAGTCTGCGCCGACACCGAGACCGACGCTCCAGCTTTCTGCAAGTACCGGGATGCCCTTGGATTGCCATCGGGAGACCGCGGCGCGCCGGTCGTTATCGGTGAGACCGGAGGACGGAATCGTGACCAGCCGATAGCGCTTGCCATCGTCCGGCTTGCTGTTCGCAATATCGCCGGCCCACAACAACCTCGGCCCCGGGGTCTCCTCATGTTCCCAAATCAGTGGGTCGTAATTCGACGGCTGGTCATTGGTGACAAGGGTTGTTACGCCGTAGGCGAGTAACTCGGCCCCGTGAATCCTCTGGTCCTTGGAAGACAGCGCCGAGTAACTGTCGATGAAGCCCGGGAGTACCGTCAGGTCCCCGAGATTCAATACAGTCGTGCCGGGCCATTCGCGGCGAGACGCCAGGGCGGCGATGCGGGGTCCGTCGATCAGGATATCGAGACCCTGCCTGTAACCAGCGTCTGACCCATCGAACAGACGGGCCGCGCGAATGACGAGTTTGAGACTGGGCGGATCGACGAGCGGCAGTTCCGTCAGCTCTGGCCGTCTCGTGGATCGCGAGTCGGGCTGGCCGACAGCAGCATGGAAAACCACGGGCCGGGAGTGCCAGTCGTCGAAATTCCGAGTCTTTATGACGCCGTCCGAGGTGTAATAGAGCTGCTGCTTGTCGAGCCAGCTGACCGGCGAGAGAAAGAAGTCTTCACCCGAAACAAGCGTTTTGACCAGCGGCGGATCTGAGAGTATTGCCATCTCGACGCTCAGCTCGCTGCCGGTTCGACGGAGGAAGGTGACAAGACTCCCGTCCGGTCGCCACGACGGGGCCGACAGGGGCTCGTTTGAGACAACGATTTCTTCCTCGGGTTGGCCGTGCCGTCGCAAAACCAGCGACCAGTGATTATCGAATCGCCGGATGTATGCCAGGTGACGGCCGTCGGCCGACCAGACGGGCTCCGATTCATCACCGGGATGGCTCGAGAGCCGCCAGCGCAGGCCTGTGGGGAGATCTATCTCCCAGAGATCAAAACCGGTCGTTCCCCGGGCAGATGAGAACACGATTCGCTCGCCGTCCGGGTGCCAGTCAGGCTGATGATCGAAATAGACGCCGCGACTGATCCTGGTCGACGTGTCGGTGTCGAGGTCGACTTTCCAGATCTGGCTCCTGCCGGCATCCTGCGTCTGATACACGATCCGGCTGCCCTCCGGGGCCCATCGCGGGCGTTTCGCCGGCATCAGATTGTCACTCAGTATCTTCGCCTGACCACCTTCGGCCGGCACGACCCAGATGCTGCCGAGAAGGTCGATCGCCAGACGGCCGTCGACGGTGGAGACATCCGCCGAAAGGTTCGTGCCCTGCTGCAAGACGAGCTCTGCGCGTGCAGCCGCGATGCAGGCGATCAGCAACAGCAAGCCTCGCCAGGTTGTGCACAGCGATTCAGCCGCCACGGTCCACCCTCAGGTCGATAAGGATGTTGATCGACTCCGCGCGGTACGGGCAGACAATGGTCCGTTCGAGCAGCGAGTTACTCACGGCTGCAGGCGCACGCCCGTCCAGGGTGTCGTACTGAATTCGTGGTCCGATGTCCTTACCAGTTTCCGTCGCCACTCGCCGCGTTCATGAATCCTGTCCCTGCCTTCGATCCACAACTCGATTGCACTGGCCCAGACTCGTATGCCGCCCCAGTGAGGCGGGCGATCGATTCTCGGCTGGCCGTTTCCCGCAACGGCCTGCAAACCGTCGGACAAGGTCAGCCCGAGTTGCGCGGCCCGCTCATTCAATTGCGCAAGCAGCGCTTCGCGCGATTCCACAGTCTCGCTCTGATCGCTGGCCCACGCACCGAGCTGACTGCCCCGATCCCGCGTCTTGAAGTAATCGTCGCTTTCCGACTCGGGAGAACGGACCGCGAGACCCTCGATGCGAATCTGGCGGCCGAGCGCATCCCAGTGAAATACGGCCGCCACTTTCGCGCACTGGTCGATCTCTCTGACCTTCCTCGAGTTGTAGTTGGTGTAGAACACGAAGTAACCGGGATCCGGAACGAACTGCTTGCAGAGCATGACGCGCGCGGACGGATTCGAATCGGCATCCACGGTAATCACGGTCACCGAATTCGGGTTCCGCTGGATATCGCCGGCCACTGCTTCCCTGATCCATGCGTCTGCCCAGTGCATTGGATCGTCTGGCAGCTCGTCAGGGAGACGATCCGAATAAATTGACTTGCCCAAGTCTGACTCCGGGTTTTCCTGTCGCGGCTGATCAACGATCGCCGCAGACTACCAGATGTTGTGTACTACCCTGAAATGAAGATTCCGCCTTCGCGTCGGGGATCGGCGGCCACCTCGAATCCGCTCTCTGTACTGAACAATGCCGCGCCCACACCCCCGAAATACATGCCGATTTCGGGATAGCGCGTGACCGCGATTTCGAGCGCCGGCATTTCCAGGCCCGGCTCTACCGCGAGATTCAGGCCCTCCTCCGAAATCTCGAGATGCGCGCGCGGGTGAGCCACGGCGTCTTCGAGCGGCAGGCCGACCTGGATGAAATTGATCAGGAACTGGTGCAGGGCCGTGGTGATCCGATCCGCGCCGGGCGACCCGATTGCCAAAACCTGGCTGCTGCTGCGAGCGGCCCCGGGCGCCATATTGGAAGGCAAGCGAATGCCCGGCGGCCCGGCCGCCAGCCCCTTGCGATTCAGTTCGAGCTCGCCCAGGCAGTTGTTCAGCCACAACCCGGTGCCTTTGGGCATTTCGCCGGAACCGTAACCTGACGAGGCAGTGATGGCGCAGGCCAGACCCCCGTCATCGACGGCGGAGGTATGCACCGTCGATGCCGACAAATACTGACCGGCAAGTTGGCCGGACTTCGCCCGCTCGAGCAGCATCGCCACATCCGCCGCGACGTCTTCGGACAGGTCCAGGTGGTCTTTTCGATAGCCGAGCGCTGCGTGTTGCACGGATACCAGGTGCCGCAGCGATTCTTCGTTCCAGCTCGTTGCCGGCCTGTCCTGAAACGCGAGCAGCATTGCCGTCAATACCGCGCCGCCAATCGCCGGTGGCGGGTTCGTGGCGATGCGCCAGTCGCCGAGGTTTGTGCAAAGAGACGGCCTTGTAACCGGTTCATAGGACTGCAGGTCTTCGAGAGTCAAGGCTCCGCCGCCCTGCCGGACGTGATCGGCCACGATGGATGCGATTTCACCTTCGTAGAAGACGCGGCTGCCCTCTCGCGCGATCGCGTCCAGGCTGTCGGCGAGGTGGGGAACAATGATGTTGCTGCCGGTGTCGCGCAAGGAACCGTCCGCCTCGTGCAAGGCCGCATACCCGTCTTCGCTGTGACCGAAGACGCTGTCGCCGGAATACCGAAGGTAGAAATGACAGGGTGCGGGAAGTGGAAAACCGGTCCTGGTTGCGCGAATCGTAGGATCGAGCAGACGTTGCCAGGAGACCCTGCCGAAATGCTCCGATGCCCGATCCAGCGCGGCAAGGGTACCGGGCACGGCGACCGAACCGGGGCCGACCAGCGTTTCGACGCCGCCGCCGTACTCCATGGACACGGAAACCACGCCCCCAATCCCGTGTCCGCGCGGCAAGCCCCTGCCGGGGACCGCAACATTGCCGTCGATCGTGACCGGGTCGGCCTGCGGTGGCCAGACCGTGACGTACGCGCTGCCGGCCAGGGCGCACACGCCGGGCTCGGTGTTGATCGCGAACATGGCTGCGGCGACGGCACAATCGACCGCGTTACCGCCCTCGTCGGCGATCTCGGCTGCCGCATCGGCCGCGAGCTGCGAAGTCGTTGCGACGGCGACTCTAGGCACTTTCAGAAGTGCACGACAGAGCGGATGCTCTTGCCCTCATGCATCAGGTCGAATGCCTTGTTGATGTCTTCCAGCGGCATGGTGTGGGTGATGAACTGGTCGATCTTGATCTCGCCGTCCATGTATTGGTCCACCATGCCGGGAAGCTGCGAACGGCCCTTGCACCCGCCGAAAGCCGTGCCGCGCCAGACGCGGCCCGTGACCAGTTGAAACGGACGTGTCGATATCTCCTTGCCCGCACCGGCGACGCCGATGATGACCGATTCACCCCACCCCTTGTGGCAGCATTCCAGCGCGGCCCTCATCAGGTCGACGTTGCCGACGCATTCAAACGAGTAATCGACGCCGCCGTCCGTCATATCGACGATGACGTCCTGTATCGGACCGCTGTGATCTTTCGGGTTGACCGTGTCCGTTGCCCCCATCTGTTCGGCCAGCTCGAACTTGCCCGGGTTGGTGTCGATGGCCAGGATGCGTCCGGCCTTCGCCATTGTTGCTCCCTGGATGACGCTCAAGCCTACGCCACCGAGTCCGAATACCGCGACGGTCGCGCCAGGCTCGACCCTGGCCGTATTCGATACGGCGCCTATCCCGGTGGTGATCCCGCAACCGAGGAGGCAGACTTTTTCCAGGGGCGCCTTGTCGCTGATCCTGGCAACGGCAATCTCGGGCAGCACCGTATATTCGCTGAATGTCGAGGTACCCATGAAATGGAATATCTGCTCGCCGTTGTGCGAGAAGCGTGACGTGCCATCCGGCATCAGGCCCTGTCCCTGGGTCGCCCTGATTGCCTGGCAAAGGTTGGTCTTGCCCGAGGTGCAGAAACTGCACTCCCCGCATTCGGGCGTATACAGTGGAATCACGTGATCGCCGGCCTTCAGGCCTTTGACGCCGGCGCCGAGTTCCTCGACGATCGCACCTCCCTCATGGCCCAGAACCGCGGGAAATATCCCTTCAGGGTCCTCGCCCGACAATGTAAACGCATCTGTATGGCAGACGCCGGTCGCCACATTGCGCAGCAGGACTTCGCCTTGTCTCGGCCCGTCGATCTGGATTTCTGAAATTTCAAGTGGCTTGCCTGCTTCCCAGGCGACGGCAGCGCGAGTCTTCATTCTGGCCTGTTCCTTTATCGTTGCTTAGCGGCTTACGGCGCGATATTCGCACGATTGGCAAGTATGTTCAGCAGCCGTTCATAAAATTAGCAAAAACAACAACTTGAATTCAGCCTCGGTTCATCTGCAAGGAACTAATCTGTGCCCGAACTGGATGAAAAGGAGTTGGTCATGAAACGCTTGGTCTGGTCGCTGGTTCTCGCAGGCGCCCTGTTCGTCGGTTCTGTCCCCGAGGCTTCGGCACATGGGAGTTTCTACAGGGGTCACATACCTTACGACAGACACTATGTTGTCAGGCACGGCCATCACTATCCGTCCTGGCTGGCCCGACACCATGATTTTCGCCGCTGGTACTGGCGGAGTCCGTACAGATACGACTTTTATCTCAGCTGGCACGGGCTCTACGATATCTATCGTTACGAGCTGAAGTACCATCGGCCTTACCGCCACCATCATCGCGACCGGCATCGCCGACGCCATCGCCATCACTGAGGTAAGCGGCCTTCTGTTATTTGCCCGTCTGCTGTAAAACGTCACCCATCGCGCGTACGCGCAGGTAGGGACCGCAGACGGGCAATGAACCTCGACGAATTACGAAATGATCTTTCATCTGTCGATCGCCGCTTGATCGAGCTGATCGCCGATCGTCAACGCCTGGCGGGCGAAATCGGGCGGAGCAAGCAAACTCTGGGCCGCGCGACCCGTGATTTCGAACGTGAAAGAGATGTCCTCGAGTCGGCGCGCCAGCAGGCGGAATCGCTGTCGATAGATCCGAATGTCGCGGAAGAAGTCATGCGTGCGCTCATCCGGTCCTCGTTGACCAGCCAGGAGCGGGACCGTGTCGTCTCGGAAGGCAAGGGCGATGGCCGGCGCGTCCTGGTGATCGGCGGGGCGGGACAAATGGGCGGCTGGTTTGTCGACTTCTTTACATCACAGGGCTTCCTCACGGTGATAGCCGATCCGGGCGTCGAAAGCGGGCCGAACCGATTCTCCGACTGGAAAAAAGCCGGCGTGGATTACGATGTCATCGTCGTTGCGACCCCCCTGGCGGTATCCAACCGGATCCTGATCGAGCTGGCCGACCTGAAGCCGCGCGGCCTGGTTTTCGATATCGGCTCGCTGAAAACGCCGTTGCGCGAAGGGCTCCAGCGACTGAGAGACGCCGGGTGCCGCGTCGCGTCACTACACCCGATGTTCGGCCCGGAGACAGAGCTGCTGTCCGGGCGCCACCTCATCTTCATCGACGCCGGTAGCCAGGAAGCAACCACCGCCGCCAAGGGACTTTTTTCGGCGACCATGGTGGATGAACTCGACATGGACCTGGACGATCACGATCGCCTGATCGCCTACGTTCTGGGCCTGTCCCACGCGCTCAACATAGCCTTCTTTAGCGCGCTTGCCGACAGCGGTGAAGCAGCACCAAAGCTGGCGCAGCTTTCATCCACCACGTTTGATGCCCAGCTGGTCGTCTCCGCCCTCGTGGCCCAGGACAACCCCTATCTGTATTTCGAGATCCAGAGCCTGAATCGATTTGGGCTCGGACCGCTGGACGCCCTTTGCGAATCTGCCCGACTCATACGGCAGCTGGTTGCCGACGGTGATGAGGCGGGGTTTGTCGAGCTGATGAAAAAAGGGCGCGACTACCTGGCGTCTCGCCATTGATCAATGCGCCAGGCTGCGGCCTCGGACAGCGACGCGGGCGCCGCTTTTTGGTAAAAGGCCCATCCTGGGAACAAGTTTGCGGGCCGGGATCGATGGGGACCAGGGAAGACCAGTCAGCAGAACTGCAGGATTTGCACAGGCAGCTCGCCGAACTGCACGAACGGGCCGCCAGAAACGAGAGCATTTTTCGCAAATCCCAGGAGCGCGAGCTCTCTCTCCTGCAGGCTGGCGACCTGCGCGGCCTGTTTGAAGGCATGATCATCGGACTGGCCGACAGCTACGGCCTGAGCCGGGTCACCGTGGTGATCTGTGATCCCGACCACGATACTCGCCACCTGCTCGCCGCTGGCGGGACCCGGCCCGAGGACCTGCCCGGATTGCTGTTTGTCGATGCGCTGGCGGTGCTGGCACCACAATACGCCACATTGGCGAGGCCCTGGGTCGGACGGTTTTCCGCGTCGGATCACCAACTCATTTTTCCGGGCGCCGATGACATCGCCAGCATTGCCATCATTCCGCTGGTGCACCGGGAGCAGCTTGTCGGCAGCCTGAATTTCGGCAGCGATGACGAGTCCCGGTTCACGCGTGCTCACGCCACCGACTTTTTTGCGCACCTGGGTGTCATCGCTTCGTTCGCACTCGAAAATGCCGTAAACAGGGCGCGCCTCAGGCGAAGCGGGTTCACGGACGTACTGACGGGACGGCATAACCGGCGATACCTGCAGGTTCGCCTCGGGGAGGAGCTGGCACGTGCACGCCGCGACGGCAGCACGCTCGTCTGCCTGATGATCGACATCGACCACTTCAAAAGGGTCAACGACTCTTACGGCCACCTCGCCGGAGACGAAGTGATCTGCGAGTTCGCGCAAAGGGTGGAGTCGGAAGTGCGGGCAAGCGATGTCGCTGCGCGATACGGTGGCGAGGAGTTCGTCGTCCTGTTACCGAATACGGATGCCGACGCCGGCGCCCTGCTGGCGGAACGAATACGCCGCTCCATATCGGACCCGCCCATCGATCTCGGTCGTGCCGGGTCTGTGCCGATTACCGCATCGATCGGTATCGCGAGCATCACGCCGGATCGGGCGCACGAGGACCTCAAGACGGTCGGCGAGGCCCTGATCGCCCGCGCCGATGTTGCTCTCTATGAGGCAAAGGCGGCAGGCCGCGACAGGGTCGTGATCGAAGGGGCAAACGCCGCGGTCGCATGAGACCGGCTCAAAGCACGGATCAACGGCCGATCTCGTGACGACAGATGGCGTCGGTTCCCACCCGCGGGGGCGGCTTCGCGGTCGCGCGACGCATCGACACGGATTCTAGAACCTATCTCAACATACCGCGTGGCCGCACAGTGGGCCTTGCGGGATGAGCT
>JBHHWI010000086.1:0-13133 GCA_046756445.1 Woeseia sp.
TCGGCAAGAACGCGGTCGTCATCCGGCCCGGCAAGGTGGATCGCTCCCCGACGGGGACGGGTGCGTCGACCCGGTTTGCGGTCATGCGTGCCAGGGGTGAGGCAAAAGTGGGCGACACGCTGTTCGCGAGATCGATCATCGATTCGGAAATCCGCTGCAGGCTCGAGGGGGAGACGACGGTCGGCGACAAAACGGCCATTCTCCCGTCGGTCTCGGGAAGGGCCTGGATCACCGGCACGCGCCGGCTCACACTCGATCCGGACGATCCCTGGCCGGCCGGTTACCGGCTGGGCGACACCTGGCCGAACATCGGCTAAGGGTATTACTCTTCGCCTTTTTTCTTCTTTTCCCCGGCTTCCCGACGCGCCTCCTTGCGGTCTTCAACGAGTCCTGCGGCGTCGTCCTTGCCGGCGACGGATTCGATATTCCGGATACGGCACGACTGAGGCCCCCTGCCCAGCTCGCGATAGACGACCTCGCCAAATGTGTTGGAACAGACCCGATTCAGCGCGTCCCTGACGCCTATTGTATGCGCGCTCTGAAGCCCGAAGCAGCTTCTCTCCAGGGTGAACAGAAAGTGTTGTTGCCGACCTCGGGCCCTGATGTACAGGTGGTTGTCATCGATTGCGTCGAAAGAATCGATGTTTCGCGCATCTATGCACACCTTTTCGGCTGCGCCAGCGGACTCATCCGCCAGGTCTCCTGGCGAGGCGGCGCATCCGGTCAGCGCAATTACCGAAACTACGGGTAGCCATCGTTTCATAAAGGCTCTCCTCCGGTTCCTAACGCATATGAGCGTATCTCGTGTACATTCAATGTGTTCGCCAGGGGGCCGGAATCAGGATGGACGCCGGGCGAACGCCGGGTCCGGCCAGACTAGCTACCGATCAGTTTATCGTCTCTTAGCTTGTCGACGACGATGGCGGCCGCGGCTTCGATGACCTGACGGATGTTGTCCACGTCGTCGATCGTGGATTCGATCGCCCACATTCTTCTCTCGTCAGCCGAATGAAAAAATTCCGACGAGACGGTAACCGTTCGAGATATGGCGGCGGTACCCGGGTCAGCCAGTTCTTCGTAATCGTATCGAAACAGATCGATGGCTCTCGTTGGGGGCCTTCTCGAACTCTGCGTTCGGGATGAGCGACCGTCGACCGATATATTTGATTCGTGGCTTATGATACGGCACAACAGGACAGCGTCGAATTCGCGGGCGCGCACGATGTTGCTGACGAGATCGCGGGTGATCGGTTGATTTCTGCCGACGACAGTGTAGTAAGCGGCAGCGGTGGCCCCTTCGCCCTTGATACGCGACACCATCGCCCTTTCGAGGGCAGCCCGGTCGCTGTAGCCGCCGGCGACGCCAATCACCAGGATGTCACTGTACGAGGACTCGGTATAAGTCGGATCATCAAACGTCTTCTTTACAATGGCCGATGGTGCGGCGCAACCGGCTGTGAGAACCATAAACCCCACAGCCGCGATCAGGATTGTGCGCCGTTTCGACATTTGCACTTTCGTCTCCGGGTGGCGAAGGGGCGGGCCGTTGCTTACCGCTTTTGGATTCTACCCCATGCGAGCCTGCGTGCTATATTCGGCGGCCGCCGGCAGTGTACCGGAACGAGTGCGGCATGTTCAGGCTCGAGCAAAAACATTCCCGGAACCTGGGCAAGGGCGCCGCTCCTGCCAACGCGGAGCGGTTGATTGCCGAGCAGTCAGTGCGGGCGGCGGTCACGGGGTCGGTTATTGCGATCGCTTGCTTCAATGTCATATGGGCATACACGGCGTCGGCGTCGGGCAGATTCTTTCCGTGGATGTCGATCATCCAGGGGATCGTCATCGGTCTGGTCGTTCAGAGAGCCGGGCGGGGGCTGGACTGGCGGTTCCCGCTGGTGGCCGGGGTCGCGGCCTGGGTAGCTGCGTTTAGCGGCGGTCTGTTCATTGCGCTGGTGTTTACGGAGGCGGAGACCGGCGGTATCGGTGCCGACTGGTGGCAAATCCTGCAGGGCTTTGTTGCCAATACCGTCACTGTCATAGATGTGATCTATGCTCTTTGCGCGGCCGCGGTCGCGACGTTTTTTTCCAAGCGGCGGCTGAGCCGGCACGAGGTCCTGGCGCTTCGGAACTACGCACAAGGGAAAAAGTGACGGCGGGCCCTCGGGCGGGCTTCGCAGGTATGTGATTGGCCGTGAGGCTCAGGCTGTGGCGTAACCGGGTGTTGTCGGTGCGCCTTTCGGGACTTTTGCCAGATAGGAACGGACGAGACTATCGATGTCCTGAATGGCGGACCGGACACCGACAAAATGCGGTGGCTCGCGCCGCAACAGTTTCCAGTCGCCGGATTGGAGTATGCGGACGAGGTGCATGATGTTATTCCGGATGGCGTCTACATAGGGGTTCTCGCCGTTGTATAACACTTCTATGTAACGGTAAGCCCGATTGAACTTTTTTTGCAGGCGATCGCGGGAGACCTGCTGATAAAACAACGGTGTCTTGGCCAGAAGGTCATAGCCGGATCTGTATCTGACCAGGAACTTGCCTGGACTGGCGTTCTCGACCGCGATGCCGCCGAGCACGAACTCGTTGTACAGGCGGTCTCTGCATTTCTCCAGATAACAGCGGTCCGCCATCTGGGCGATCAGGTCGGCAGTGCCCAGCAGGTGTCCGCAGATGATGTCTCTCGGATCGTCGAGCTCGATATCATCGAGATCCAGTTCGTAGCCTGTGAAATGCACGATCATGCTGCTGACGGCCACATCCTTTGACATGCCGAGTTCGGGCAGGTAACGGCGAAGAAAATCCGCGCTTCGTGATACGTGATAGAGCGTGAATTCGGCGCCGTTGTGGAACTCGCTGTCGCGCTCCTCGTGACGTATATAGCCGGCGTCATGGAACAGCGACGTGACGATGGCCATCTGGGCGCGCTTCGAGCCGAGGCGGTCGCTCGGGTCGACGCTGCGTTCGTAGCCTGCCACGAGCCTGGCCAGCGCCAGCGTCATGTCGAGCGTATGCTGCATGTCGTGATACGTCGTGTCGCATCCCTTGTAGCCGGGAAAGTTCCCCGTGAAAAGCCGCTCGAAGTCGTGGAACGCAAGCCACAGCCTGTCGAACGAGGCGCCTGGAAAGGTCGCCGAGAATAGCTCATGCACGGCGCCGCGGACTGCAGAGGGATTGCTGACCTGCACGGTATCCGTAACGTCATAATCGGTTCGTCGATCCTGAGACAATATCTTCTTCTTCTTGTGCGCCGGCGGAACAGTGTTCCCGGGCATCGGCACGCGCGGGTCTCCGAATTCACTCATGCCATGCACCGCCCTGCACTATTGGCGGACAGCCGGCGTCGTATCGTCCAGACGGACCAAAATAATACACCGCGAATCATCGCCGTTCAGAGGTTTTGTTGACAATATGTAACATTGGCCCGCAAGAATGTCAGTTTGCAAATTCCGCGACAACGGGAGCGTGATCGGAGGGGCGTTCCCAGGTGCGCGGTTCCTTGTCTATGTAACTCGCCTCGCAGGCCCTTGCCATGGCCGGACTGGCGAGAATCAGGTCGATGCGGAGGCCGGCGTTGCGCCGAAACCCTGCCGCGCGGTAGTCCCACCAGCTGAAACTCTTGTCCGGCTGCTCGAACTGCCGGAAGACGTCGATCAGCCCCAGCTTGATCAACTCCCGTAATCCATCGCGTTCCGGGCCGCTGCACAGGATCGCATCGCCCCATTTCTCCGGGTCATAGACATCCCGGTCTTCGGGTGCGATGTTGAAGTCTCCGAGCACGACGAGCCTGGGGTACCTGGCGAGCTCGGCACGAAGGAAGTCGCGCAGGGCGCGAAGCCAGTCCAGCTTGTATTCGTATTTCTCGGTGCCGACCGCCTGGCCGTTCGGCACGTAGAGATCGATGACACGGACGCCGTCGATGGTCGTTGCGAGAATGCGACGCTGCGGGTCTTCGAATCCCGGAAAATCCGTCACGGGCTCTGTCGGCTCATTGCGGCAAATCGTCGCGACGCCGTTATAAGTCTTCTGGCCGCTGGCAATCGACTTGTAGCCCGACTCGGCGAATGCATCTGCCGGGAAAGCTTCGGTGATCTGCTTGATCTCCTGTAGCACCAGGACGTCGGGATCGTGAGCGCCAAGCCACTCGAGGACGTGCGGCAAACGGACCTTTAAGGAATTCACGTTCCACGTTGCGATCTTCATGCCGCGAGATCTATTCCGTTATGGCGCAATAGCGCGTCGAGGGTTGGTTTGCGCCCGCGAAAGGCGATGAAAGCGACCATGATATCCCGGCTGCCGCCGATCTCGAGTATTTCGGACCGAAAACGGCCGGCCGTTTGCTGGTCGAATATGCCGGACTCCTCGAATGCCGCGAACGCGTCGGCCGCAAGTACCTCCGCCCACTTGTAGCTGTAATAGCCGGCGGCGTATCCGCCGGCAAAGATGTGCGAGAAGCTGTGCGGAAGCCTGTTGTACCCGGGGTGGTCTACCAGCGATACGTCATCACGGACTTCGCTGAGCACTTGCAGGGGTTCCCGGGGTTTATCGGGGTCATAGTCCGCGTGCAACAGGAAATCGAAGAGCGCGAATTCTACCTGGCGAAGCATCGCCATAGCCGCACCGCAGTAGCGGCTGTCGTTGAGCCTTTGAAACAGCTCTTTCGGCAACGGTTCACCCGTATCATGATGCCCCGAAGCCTGCACCAGCACGTCGTAGCACCACGCGAAGTTTTCCATGAATTGGCTCGGCAGTTCGACGGCGTCCCAGGGCACTCCGTTGATCCCTGCGAGGCTCGGATAATCTATGCGGGTGAGAAGATGGTGAAGCATGTGTCCGAATTCATGGAACAGCGTGACGACGTCCTCATGGGTGAGCAGCGAGCAACCGTGCTCGTCTGGCGGAGAGAAGTTGCAGACCAGGTAACCGACGGGCAGGACAGTATCTCCGTTCAGGCTTTTCCGGATAACGCACTCGTCGATCCAGGCGCCGCCGCGTTTGCCGGCACGCGCGTAAAAGTCGCCGTAGAAACTACCGAGTAACGAGCCGTTCTTCTCTCGCAGCTCGTAATATGTCGCGCTGTCGTGCCACTTGGGGACGTGGTCCACTCTGGCGATGGCAATGCCATAGAGCTTCTCCGCCAGACCGAAGAGGCCGCTCAGCACGCGGGAGAGCGGAAAGTATTGCCGCAGCGTATCGTTCGAAATCGAAAATCTTTCCTGCTTCAGTTTCTCCGTGTAAAAGGCGATGTCCCAGGCAGCGAGCTCATGGCCCGCGATCCCGGCGATGGTCCGAAGCTCCGTCTCCGCCGTGGCGCGAGCGCGTGCGGCGAGCTCACGCAGGAACCCTGTAACCTCCCCGGGTGCGGCTGCCATCTTGGTGGCAAGCGAATATTCGGCGTAGTTGTCGAAGCCCACCAGCCGCGAGGCTCTATGCCGCAGCCGCAGGATCTTCCGGATGTTTTCAGTATTGTCGAAAGATTTGTCGGCACCCTGATCCGACGCCCGAGTGGACCAGGCCTTGTAAAAAGTCTTCCTGAGGCTTGGACTTCCGCCGTGCGTCATCACGGCCTGATAGGTCGGAGGATCGAGGCACAACCAGGCGCCTTTTACGCCTTTATCCCGGGCATCACGGCGTGCGCGTGTTACGAGCTGATCCGGAAGGCCGGCGAGTTCGGCTTCGTCTTCGACATGAAGGTGCCAGGTGTCGGTCGCATCCTGGACATTCTGATCGAAGCTTGCCTGTATCGTGGCGAGTTCCTGTATCAGCTCACTGAACTCCTTCTTTCTGTGATCGGGCAGCGCGACGCCGGCCAGGCGAAAGTCCCTCAATGCATGGTCGATCAGGGTTCGTTTTGCTTCCGGCGTATCTGTCGAGAGGCTCTCGGCTATTTTCTCGAAGGCTTCATGCAGTCTCGTATTTTGTGATATTTCCGTTCGATGCCGGGTCAGAAGCGGCAGAGAAGTGTTGTAGGCTTCGCGCCAACCCGGCGCGTCCAGCACCCCCTGAAGGTGGCCAACGGGCGACCAGACGCGGCACAGTTCGTGATTCATTTGCTCGAGCGGAGCCACGAGCGTATCGAAATCCTGCGTTTCCGGATCGTCAAGGAGGGCTGCAAGCTTTTCGTCATGCTCTGCGATAAGCTTTTCGAGCGCCGGCTGAACGTGCTCGGGTTCTATGTCACCGAAGCGCGGCAGGTGGGATGTGTCGAGCAGAGGATTGGCCATGAACGCAGTCGAAACTCTTCCGGCGCAGGATGTTATCACAGGAAAAAAATATGGCGGGCGTGAAAAACAGGTTCGACTTGCTTGTCATTGGCGGCGGCAGCGGCGGCCTCGCGCATGCGCAAGGGGCGGCGGAATACGGCGCGAATGTCGCGGTGATTGAAAACGGACCACTGGGCGGCACCTGCGTGAACGTGGGTTGTGTGCCGAAGAAGGTCATGTGGTATGCGGCGAATCATGCGCACAGCGCGCGGCTTGCGGCCGACTACGGATTCGATCTGACGATAAATGGCCACGACTGGGGCGGGCTCAAGGAAAGACGTGATTGTTACGTCAGAAAACTGAACGACATTTACTCTCGAAATCTCGAGAAGAGGAATGTCTCCCTGTTCAGGGCAAAGGGGGCGTTCGTTGACCGGAATACAGTTCGAATCGGGAGCGATGATTATCAGGCCGACAATATAGTCATTGCGACCGGCGGCTATCCGATCGTGCCCGGGATTTCAGGTGCGGAGCTGGGCATGACATCGGACGGTTTCTTCGACTTGACGGAGCGTCCGGGCCGCGTGGCAGTGGTCGGCAGCGGTTACGTCGCGGTCGAATTGAGCGGTGTTCTCAATGCCCTGGGTTCGGATACGACGGTGCTGGTCAGGTTTGACGGTGTCTTGCGCAGCTTCGACCAGATGTTGAGAAACGAGCAGCACAAGTCCATGCAGAGGGACGGTATTCGTCTCGAGACCGGCGTCGTGCCGCGTGCGCTCCGGCGCAGTGAGGATGGCCTTGCACTCGTCGCCGAGGATGGCGGGGAATTCGGCAGCTACGACAGCGTCCTGTGGGCCATCGGCCGCGCGCCGAATTCGGAAGGGCTACAGCTGGACGCCGCCGGCGTGGAAACAGATGAATACGGCTATATACCGGTCGACGATTACCAGGCGACGAATATCGGCAACATATTCGCACTGGGCGATGTGACGGGGAGGCAGGCGCTGACGCCGGTTGCGATCGCGGCCGGCCGCCGGCTGGCCGACCGTTTGTACGGCGGTATGAGCGACAGACATCTGGAGTACAGCTGCATACCGACGGTCATATTCGCGCACCCCCCTATCGGCACGGTCGGCTTGACCGAAGCGCAGGCAAGAAAGGAATACAAGGACGATGTGAAGGTGTATGAGTCGAGATTCACCCCCCTGCTCTTCGCTGTCGGCGAACACAAACGGCAATCGGCCATGAAAGTCGTAACGACCGGCCGGGATGAGACAATCGTTGGATGCCATGTGATCGGGGACGGGGCGGACGAGATGATGCAGGGTTTTGCGGTGGCCATTCGCATGGGTGCGACGAAGAAGGAATTCGACGATACGGTGGCGATCCACCCGACGAGCGCGGAAGAATTCGTGACTATGCGTTAACCGAGATCTGTTTCAGCACGGGCCGCGTATCGGGTCGGACGCCACGCCAGATTTCGAAGGAATCGGCGGCCTGTTCGACAAGCATCCCCCAACCCATCACCGACCGTGCGGCGCCCTTCTTCGCGGCCCAGCTGCTGAACGGTGTGGGCTTCAGGCCGTACGAGAGGTCATAGCAGAAAGTCCGGTCAGTCACCGCCGAATCGGGATATGGCGCGACCTCTCCTTTGACGCCGGCCGATGTCGCATTGATAACGAGATCGAATGACGAGGTGGGGTTTATCTCCGTGAACCGGCAGGCCGTCACGGACCCCATTGCAGAAAAATGCTCCGCGAGGAGACGGGCTCTCGACAGAGTGCGGTTGGCAATCGTTATCGAGCCGGGCCCGGTGTCGAGCAGGGGCCCGACGATGCCGCGTGTTGCGCCTCCTGCGCCGAGAATCAGGATGCTGGCGTCCTTCAGGTCCAGATCCAGGTTGACGAGCAGGTCGCGCAGGAGTCCGGAGCCGTCCGTGTTGTCACCGTGAATCTCGTCACCGCGAAATGTCAGTGTATTGATTGCGCCCGCGCTGCTGGCCGGCTCGCTCATCTGATCGACGAGCCGCACGACTTCGGTCTTGTGCGGCAATGTTACGTTGAGACCCTTACCCCCCGTGCGCTGAAACTGTCTTATCGCGACCTCGAGTTTGCCGGGAGCAACGTGCAGCAATTCGTACTGGAGATCCTGGCGGGTCTGCATGGCAAACAAGCGGTGGATGACGGGCGAGCGGCTGTGGGTGACCGGGTAGCCAATGACCCCGTACCGATCGACATCAGGGAGCTTGTTGTCCACGAGCTTTTAATCCGCCAGCCAGCGCGCAACCGCCAGTGAATAATAGCTCAATATCGCGCTGGCGCCGGCACGCTTGATGCATAGCATGGCTTCGAGCGCGGCAGAACGCTCGTCGAGCCAGCCGTTGTCGCTGGCGGCTTTGAGCATCGCGTACTCGCCGCTGACCTGGTATGCAAACGTCGGAACGCCGAATTCGACGCGTACTCGCCTGATGATGTCGAGATACGGCATGGCCGGTTTCACCATGACGAGGTCCGCCCCTTCGGCCAGATCGAGCCCGACTTCCCGCAACGCTTCGTCGCTGTTCGCCGGATCCATCTGATAACTCTTCTTGTCGCCGCCGCCGAGGCTTTCATCCGAGCCGACGGCATCGCGAAAAGGGCCGTAGAAACATGAAGCGTACTTGGCGGCATAGGCAAGAATGAGGGTGTTGCGAAAGCCACTCCTTTCGAGTTCGGCGCGTATCGCGCCGACACGACCGTCCATCATGTCCGACGGCGCGACGATATCCGCGCCCGCCCCGGCGTGAGAGGCGGCCTGTCTGACGAGCGCTTCGATGGTTTCGTCATTCAGCACATAACCGTTCTCGTCGATGATGCCGTCCTGCCCGTGCGTCGTATAAGGATCGAGCGCAACATCGGTTATCACGACGAGGTCGGGATGCTTGGCCTTGATGGCCGTGACGGTGCGTTGAGCCAGCCCGTCCGGGTTCGCCGATTCCCCGCCATCGAGTCTTTTGAGCGCAGGCTCGATTACCGGAAAAAGGGCCACCGCGAGGATGCCGAGGGCGACCGCCTCGTCGGTCTGCGCCAGGATGCCGTCGATGCTGTGACGCGCAATTCCCGGCATCGAGGGCACGTCCTCCGTCTTTTTTTTGCCGTCCAGCACGAACATGGGGTATATCAGGTCCGTTGCGCTCAGGCTCGACTCGGCGACCAGGCGCCGCAATGCTGCACTGCGGCGCGATCGCCGGAGCCGCGTAGAGGGGAACCGGCCTGGGACTGATTTGCTCATAGCGCTATCGTAATCACTGGTAATGCTTGGATTTTCCCTGTATTTCGGTAGGGTTTCCACGCCTGAATCACATAATCGCTCGCCAGGGGTAATAATTTGCCGACTGATCAGGTCATCTCGAATGAGTAGCAGTAACACAGATCTGGAGCGCAGACAGCGGTTCGATCGCCTGGTGGCTGTATGGCATCAGGATATGTATCGCTATGCCTTCTGGCTGTGCCGCGACCGGACAATCGCTGAGGATGTCGTCCAGGAGGCGCTGCTCAGGGCCTGGAAGTCACTGGACGGGCTGCGCGAGGATCAGGCGGCGAAGCAATGGGTATTGACCATCATTCGCCGGGAAAATGCGAGGTATTTCGAACGAAGACGACTGGACACGCTGGATATCGACGACCTGACAGCATCTCAGGCGGCGATGCTTGCCCAGAGCGCCGACTCCGATCTCGATGACGTAAGAGAAGCGATCTTCCGACTGGATGATGACTACCGCGAGCCACTCGTACTGCAGGTGTTACTCGGGCACTCGACGAAAGAGATAGCGGAGCTGATGAATATCAAGCCGGGCGCCGTACTGACCAGACTGCACCGGGCGCGAGTGAAGCTCAGGAAAGAGATTGCTGAAGACGCGACAGTGTGAACGTCGCAGGAAAGAACATGAACTGTGAGGACTATAGAGAGGCGATAGCTGCGAATCCGTTGGAGACGTTCGACGGCGGCGCGCAGCACGCGGCCGGCTGTGCGTCCTGCAGCGGCTACAAGGCACAATTGCAGGCCCTGGATGCAAGGATTGCGGCGGCGCTGGCCATCGATGTGCCGAAACTCGAAATGCCGGTGCTGCCGGCGATAACAGGCCGGGACAATGTCATCGGGCTGGGATCGCGGCGGCCGATCAGGTGGACGACCCCGACCTGGGTCGGCCTCGCAGCCAGCGTGGTTCTCGCAACGGTTATCGGTGTGCGATTCGTCAACACGGACTCGCATTCGGGAACGGTGGCCGAACAGGTAGTTGCGCACCTTGACCACGAGCCGCAGGCGCTCAAGCTTCCGGATGAAGCCGTATCGGACCGCAGGCTCTACTCGGTCGTGCGGCCGGCCCTGGCGACCCTGGATCGCGAGCTAGGCCTGATTACCTATGCGAGGAGTTGCGAGATCAATGGTAAGGAAGTCCCGCACCTCGTCATACAGGGTGAGAGAGGGCCCGTCACGATTCTGCTAATGCCCCACGAGATGATCGACACGCCGATACCGCTGGATGGGGTGAGTATCGAAGGCGTCATCCTCCCGGTCGGCGACGGCAGCATTGCGATCATCGGCGATCGCGGGGAGCCGATCGATAGGCTGAAAACACGGGTCAAGGAAACGATTCACTGGAGTATTTAGGAGAAGGGTGTCAGGTAGTTGTCCTTTTTCCTTTTGGGGGGTGTCACGAATTGAAACCTGACACCTTTTACATTGACCAGAGGTAGGAGATTGAAATGTCTGAAAAGAAAGTAGCAAAACCTGTGGCGCTGGCAGTCGGTATCGCCCTGGCCGGCTCGTTTGCGGCGATTGAAACCGCAAGCGCCGCCGAAACGGGTGCAAACCCGTTTGCGATGACGTCACTGACGGTTGCATACATGCTCGGTGAGGGCGAAGGCAGCTGTGGCGAAGGCAAGTGCGGCGGCGACAAGGAAGGTGGTGAAGGCAGTTGCGGCGGCGACAAGGAAGGCGGTGAAGGTAGTTGCGGCGGCGATAAGGAAGGCGAAGGCAGCTGTGGCGGCGACAAGGAAGGCGAAGGCAAATGTGGCGGCGACAAGGAAGGCGAAGGCAGTTGTGGCGGCGACAAGGGCGAGGAAGGCAAGGGCGAAGAAGGCAAGTGCGGCGAAGGCAAATGCGGAGGAGCCGCATAAGACTCGAGTACTTGTTTGAGTGCGCCAATCGAGAAGGCCCGCGGTTTTCCCGCGGGCCTTTTTATTCGGGCACTAAAGATCAATTCGCACCGATTGTTACCGTAATAGTTGCGCTTCGGGCGAATTGGGGCATTTTTTATTGTCCTGATGACAGGAACAGAATGGGGTCAGAGCCCTTTCCCCCTATTATGCTGATTATCGTTGCGTAGCAAGAAAAGGGCTCTGACCCCTTTATTGACAAGAGGATGAAAATGGCCGGAAAAATCGTACGCTGCGCCTGGGCAGGCGAGTCGAGCCTGCCGTATATCGAGTATCACGACAGGGAATGGGGCGTTCCCGTCTGGGACGACCGGACTCAATTCGAGTTTCTGATACTCGAAGGCGCGCAGGCCGGCCTGAGCTGGTCGACGATACTCAACAAGCGCGACGGCTACCGAAAAAACTTCGCTGACTTCGACGCAGAGAAAGTCGCGAGATTCACGAAGAAACGAATCGAAAGGATCCTTCAGGATCCGAGCGTTGTCAGGAACAAGCTGAAGGTCAACGGGGCTGTCAGGAACGCCAGGGCGTTTCTGAGGGTTCAGGAGGAATTCGACGGCTTTTGCAACTACATCTGGCAGTTCGTGGGCGGGAAACCGAAGCAAAACAGGTTTCTGAGCGACGCCGATATTCCCGCGACCTCTCCCGAATCGGATGCGATGAGCAAGGACCTGAAAATGCGCGGCTTCACGTTTGTGGGCAGCACGATCATGTACGCGCACATGCAGGCCACAGGGATGGTCAACGACCATGTGGTGGGCTGCTTTCGTTACGAGGAATGCGCCGCCTTGGCAAAAAAGCGATAATCGCGCCATATCCCGCAAACAAGAATAAATAAGAAGGGGGCTCACATGTCGGAACAGTCGGTTGGCGGCCCGCCGCGGTCGTTCCTGATCATCAGTATTGCCGCGCTTGCCTGGAACCTGTTCGGGGTCATGTCCTACGTCATGCATGTCACCATCAGCCCGGAGGCCCTGGCAGAGATGTCGGAAGCCGAGCGGGCCTTGTACGAGACCTTGCCGGCGTGGGTAACGGGTGCGTTTGCCATCGCCGTTTTCAGCGGTGTACTCGGTTGCGTGGCGCTGCTCTGGAGAAAGGCATGGGCCGTGTCGCTGTTCGCGATTTCGCTGGTTGCCGTCATCGCGCAGTTCGGGTTCTGGCTGTTCGTAGCCGACGCGATCGGGGTCTACGGCGCTCGGGCCGTATTCATGCCGCTGCTGGTGACCGTGATCGCGATATTCCTGGTCTGGTACGCTCGCGACGCTCGGAACAAGGGCTGGCTAAGCTAGGACAATCAGCCGCGACTTGCCGGGCAGGGCTTATGTAAATAGGCACATTCCCGTATTGTCATCGCAAATGCGAATCGTTATCATTTGCGACCAGATGGCAAGTAGCGGAAATTCAAGGGTTTGGAGACAGTGACGCTCGCATCACTACAGCGTGGACAGAAAGGCATCATCCGGGCGATCGACACGGCAGATCCCATGGTGCAAAGGCTCATGGTCCTCGGGCTGGTCGAAGGGGCCGAGGTAGAGCACTGCAGTTCGGCTATCGGCGGCGATCCGCTCGAATTCCGGCTTTTCGGCAACGCGATTTCGCTACGCAAAGAGCACGCCCGGCATTTCACGGTGTCCCCGCTCCCAAACGGTGGCTAGCCCCAGCGTAACCCGTGTCTCAGTCGACCAGATAACTGTAAGCCGGCGACCGTCCGCCAGCATCGCGGTTGTCGGTAATC
>JBHHWI010000087.1:0-13008 GCA_046756445.1 Woeseia sp.
CGCGGCGGAAGTAAGGACGGCCCGTGTCCGATGGCGAGACGAGGTGTTCGCAATCGCCGATCTTCGCATCTTTGCAACATTGCGGCGCGGCGACAGCCCGCTTGCAATCCTGGGCTCCGGCCTGTTCAACCAACGCGACTTCGTGATCGATTTTGTTCGAAACCGCCTGCTGGTCAAAGTTGCAATGGACGAAATGGATTCATTGCAATAGACGAGATAAGGGGACGGACCCCGGGGCCCCGTCCCAGATACTAGAACCTATCTCACCCCCAGCTCGATTATCCGGTCGGCGCGGGCCAGCACGTCCGGCCGGTGAGCCACACTGACGATCGTGATGCCGGCATCGGCCAGCCTGTCGAGGATACGTCTCTCGGTGTCGATGTCGAGGTGGCTGGTCGCCTCGTCGAGGAACAACACCCGCGGATTCCGGTAAAGCGACCGCGCCAGGAGAATCCTCTGTTGCTGCCCGCCTGACAGGCTCGTCCCCGAATCGCCGACCAGCGTATTGAGCGACATCGGCATCGCCTCGATGTCGGTCCATATTTCAGCGCCGATCGCGGCGGCACGAATGCGGTCCAGATCGGCCTCCGGGTCGAACGCCGCGATATTCTCCGCGATCGACCCCTGGAAGAGCCTGTCATTCTGCAACACGATGCCGAGCTGCCGGCGCAGGCAGCGCCGGTCCCACAGCGCGATGTCCCTGCCGTCGATCAGTACCCGGCCGCCGGTCGGCGCGAGCTGCGCCGACAGGAGCCGCAGCAAGGTCGTCTTTCCCGACCCGGACCGTCCCGCGATTGCCACGGTTTCTCCTTCGCTGATCGAGCAGCAGAAGTCGCGGATCACGTAACGGCCGCCGGGAAACCGGAATCTCAGGTTTCCAGCCTCTATGGACCCCGCGACGCGGGTTCTTACTGCCCGTGCCAGGGACGGGCGTTCCGGCTCGGCCAGCAGGATGTCGGAGATGCGCTCCAGGTGAACCCTGAGCATGAAAAAGCTGCGCGCAATCGCCGCGAGGCTGGCGGCGGAGGCAGCGAACCGGCTTCGCAGGCTGAAGAACGCGAACAGCACGCCGAGCGTGATCTGTTTCTCGACGATGCCGGAGATACCTATGCCGAGAAACAGTACCTGCTCGAGTGCACCGATGACGCCCGTGCCGGCGGTGCCGAGAATCGACAACTTCGCCTGCCTGACACCGGCATTCGTCGCCGAGAAGAAATGCTTCTGCCATTGGGTCAGCCGGAGCGCACCCAGGTCGAGCGCCCTGACGGAGTCGAAAGCCGTGAGGCTTTCGAGCAGCGAGCTGTTCTGTCTCGCCGCGTGCACCAGCGCCTGCTCGCTGAGCCGGCGACTCGCGGGCAAGACCGCGAAAGCCAGTAATGACGACAGCAGCAGACCGACCAGCGACACGAGCGTCAGCCAGGTGTCGTAGGCGAACATGATCGTCAGGGTCGCCAGCATGACGGCCATCTGCACGAATCCGTTGACACCGGATTCGGTCAGCGCCAGACGTATCGGCGTCAGGGACTCGACCTTGGACATGACATCGCCCAGGTGTCGTCCGTGCAGGAAAGAAGCGGGCAGACTGAACAGATGATTCAGCACGCCAAGCGTGCTGTCCACGGCCAGCCGGGTCCCTGCATAGAGGCCGATCCAGCGGCGTGACGAATCGAGCAGAATGCCGACCAGCATCACTACCGACAGGCCGAGCAAGGCGCGAAGCAGCCAGGTCCTGTCCTGCCCGAGGACCACCTCGTCTATCAGCATCTGGGTTGCCACAGGCGGCACCAGCGCCAGGACCTGTGTCGTAATCAGCAAAGCCAGCATCATGCACAGGTAGCGGCCCAGGTTTCGAAACGATCCGACGAACCGGGAAAATGTAAGCCTGGACTCATCGGGGCTCCGGCGGAACTCCCGCGCCGGCGCGAGTTCCACGGCGACGCCAGTGAACGATCGATCAAGTTCGTCCTTTCTTACGGCGCGTTTGCCTGCGGCCGGATCGTGAATGAGCGCCTTGCCACGCTTCATGCGTACGAGCAAGACAAAGTGATTCATTCTCCAGTGCAGAATGGCCGGTAGCCTGAGCTTTTCGATTTCGTCCAGCTCGAGTCGCAGTGGCCGCGCAATCAGCCGCAGGTCCCGGGCGATTTCGACGAGGTGTTTCACTGTCGTGCCGCGTGACGACGGCGAGGAGCTGTTCCTCAGCGCGTGCAAGCCGGTATCGAAGCCGTAGTGGCCGGCGACCATCGCGATGACGGCAAGCCCGCATTCCGATCTTTCCTGCTGCAGGATCAGCGGAACCGGACGCCGGCGGCGAAGCCCGAGCAGGAAATCACGAGCCGGCAACAGCGTCATCCAGAATCGCGCGGAGCAACCACTCGTAAAGGCGATACCGTTGTCTTATTACGTCCGCCTGGAACGAGGTGCCCGGCGACAGCGGCCACGACGAGCCGAGTGCAACGATACTGTCGCGGCTGATCGAGGCACGGACCTCGAAAACCGGCCCATCGATCGGCAGGGGCACAGTCAGGTCGGATGCCAGCAGGGCAATTGTCGATACCTGCGAGACGACTGCCCCCAGCGTGCCGAACATCTGGTGCGGATAGGCATCCAGGCGAAGCTGGACCGTCTGACCCTCCCTCAACTGCCCGGCCTTACCGCTGGGCAGATAGAGCCAGGCCTCCAGCGGGCCCTCGGCTCTGTAAATAGTCATCAGCGTCTGACCCGGTCGGGTGGCGGATCCCGCTTCGATGCTCACCCGTGCGACGATGCCGGCCGCCGGGGCCAGAACCTCGCTGCCGGCGTCGACTTCCGCCCTGCCGATCTGCCTCAGCAAACGCTCTGTTTCCATGTCGTGACGCAGGCTGTCGAGTTCGGGCGCCTGTTCCGCTTCGGCATGTTGCCGCTGCAATTCGCCGAGTTCCTGCCTGATTCGCAGCAGGTCCTGTTCGAGACCGGCGCTGATCGATCTGGCATGCAGAATCGCCGATCGCTCTTCGGTCAGCCGGTCTTGTGCGATACCGCCGTTTGCAGCGACGATCCTCATGCGCTCGAAGCGTTGTTCCTGCAGCCTGATGTGCCGCGCCTGCAGTTCCACCTCGGCGCGCGCCTTGTCAACCCGGCCGCGAGTCAGTGCGATCTGCCTGGTCAGCGCAGCGACGCGACTCGAATTCAATAAGCGTTGCCGGGTCCGGAGCTGCTCCATGAGCTCGAGTTCGACACGCATGGACCGGACCTGCGATTCGGAAACGGGCGATTTGCCCGGTGCATTTCGATCGCTCCTGATCCGCAGCAACACCTGCCCTTCGGCGACCGTCATGCCTTCGGTGACCACCAGGTCGGTAACCTGCCCGGTCCGGGTCGCGACGACCCGGAGCAGGCCCCCGGCCGGCATCAGCACGCCGGTCGCCCGGGTACGCTGCGGCACTTCAATGGCGTAAACGACCCCGCCGAGCAGACCGAGCGAGGTCAACGCGACGAGCAGCGTTGCGCGCGCTGTCGGCGGCGTCGCTATACAGACGCTTCCCAACAGCCTGTGGTGCGCTGCCGGGACCGACTGCCTTCTGAACAGGGTTTCACGAGGCATTCCCTTGCCCGCTCGTCCATGAGAGTGCTGGGTGGAATCGAATCACGAACGCCGAGCCCGCTCCATACCAATTTCGCAGTGATCCGACCGGTTTCGTGCGATAACCTTTGACATGCGATGAGACCGATACAAGAAAAGCGCGACCGCACGACGGCGACAGACTACCCCGAGCGAATCCGTGCCGCCCGGGTGTACGAGGTCGCGAGAGAGACTCCGCTGGATCTCGCAACCAACCTGTCCGGGCGCCTCGGCAACAGAATCCTCCTGAAACGCGAGGACCTGCAGTCGGTGTTTTCTTTCAAGTTGCGCGGCGCCTATAACAAGCTGACGAGGTTGCCGGAAGAAACGCTGCGGGCGGGGATCATCTGCAGCTCGGCCGGGAACCATGCTCAGGGCGTCGCGTTGGCCGCAAGAGAAAAGGGAATAAGGGCCGTGGTCGTCATGCCCGTTACGACGCCGAGCATCAAGATCGATGCGGTCAGGTGCTTGGGCGGCGAAGTCGTGTTGCATGGCGATACATACGACGATGCCTATTCCCGGGCGCGGGAGCTCGAGGAAGAAGAAAAGCTGACATTTATTCATCCCTTCGACGATCCGGACGTCATCGCGGGGCAGGGCACGATCGGGATGGAAATTCTCGGGCAGACCGATGAAAGAATCAGCGCAGTGTTCGTTCCGATAGGCGGCGGCGGGCTGATTGCCGGAATTGCTGCATACATCAAGGCCGTCGATCCCGGGATCCGGGTAATCGGCGTCGAGCCGGACGACTCCGCGGCAATGCGGGATTCGATTGCGGCAGGCCGGCCTGTTGTTCTGGACCACGTCGGCATATTCGCCGACGGCGTCGCAGTGCGCAGGGTCGGCGACGAGACCTTTCGCCTGTGTCAGGAGCTTGTCGACGATATCGTTACCGTCGATACCGATCAGATCTGCGCCGGCATCAGGGATATCTTCGAAGACACACGCTCGATCGTAGAGCCGGCCGGCGCGCTGGCCGTAGCGGGCGCCAAGAAATATCTGGACGAAAACGACATCGAGAACGAGACGTTTGTCGTCATCAACTGCGGCGCCAATGTCAATTTCGATCGTCTGCGCCACATCGCCGAGCGCGCCGCGGTCGGCGAACAGCGCGAGATGCTCCTGGCCGTCGAGATACCCGAGCAGACCGGGAGTTTCAAGAAGTTCTGCGAGGCGATTGGGCGACGGAGCATCACCGAATTCAACTACCGCTACAGCGATTCAAAGAAGGCGCACATTTTTGTCGGCATCGAATTGCGCCACGGTTATGCCGAGAGGCAGGAAATCATCGCCAGGCTGAAGTCGCTCGGCTATCCGCTCGAAGATCTGAGCGACAACGAAGTCGCCAAGTTGCACGTCCGGCATATGGTGGGCGGTCGGGCAGCGGGCATCGAAAACGAACGGCTGTTTCGTTTCGAATTCCCCGAGCGGCCCGGTGCCCTGCTGGAATTTCTGCAGGCCGTCGGCACCGACTGGAACATCAGCCTGTTCCATTACCGCAATCACGGCTCCGATTACGGGCGCATTCTCGCCGGCATACAGGTGCCGCCAGAAGAGGCGGACGAGCTGGAGTCCCATCTCTCGCAGCTCGGCTACGCGCACTGGCAAGAGTCCGACAATCCCGCTTACTCGATGTTCCTCGGCTGAACGGCATTTGGTTTCAAATGAAACCAACCACTTATTCCAAAAAGTTTGAAACCAATCCTGTGTCCACGGCATCTTACATGCAAGTATCCCCAAGAATTCCTCTCGTTTGAGGAAGGCGTGATGAACCAAACTCCCTTATGCGGTTTGTCTCGTAACTAGGCGGTGGCGTTGCCACCGCCTTTTTTTTGTGGCAACGAATTTCAGACTTCGCGGCCATCGGTAAGGGTGCGATCGGCTTTGGTCAGTAAGCCTGGGAGTGAATGTGGCTGATCTTGCCGGTCTGCGTCAGGCGATAGAAGCAACGCAATTCAGTGAACGTCTTGTTGCAGTCCTCACGCAGTCTCTGCATGAGCCCATGACAAAATCTCGCCGCATAGTCATTCGCGGTCTTATATCTTTCATGCTCGTGGTCAGTCAGTTCCGGTTTGAATCGAACGCGATCGAACAACCAGCCATGCAACTTGTCTGCGAAATCACGACGGTCCTGGTCCTCTGCCATCAGCCAGGTGCTGATGAACTTGTCGACCTCGGCCTGCATTTCCAGCTCCAGCAGGGTCACAGCCTTGTCCCGACCGGCGCTCCATACCAGGTAATTGAAGTGGCTGATGCCCTCGACTACCGTCCACAGATCATTCAGGGCCGAGGCTTTCAGCGCCTGCATCGGGTTGTCCCGGTCCAGACGGCCGAGCATCTGACTGTCCAGATAAACACTCAAGGCCACGCCGTCGCCGTCCTGTGTTAGCAGGACCGACTCCTCGGTGTTGGCTGTCAGTGACTCTCCGCCCAGCATTCTCGCGACTCCCGGATCTGTAATCAGAAAATCGCGGACGTCGTAGCCGGGCTCGACCTGATAGATGTCAGACAGATGTTTCTGCAGATCGGAAAGCATGGATTTTTCAGTGGCGGTTACGGCTGACGGCGCTCGGCATCGGAACGACGCCCTGCTGCTTCAGTAAGCGGGCCGCGCGCCTGCTGCCGGTGCGCAGCCACACTTCGTATGTGCGCAGGAGATCGATGTCGGAGGAGCCCCGGGCGGTGTCACGCACTTCGTTGAGCACATCGACCACGATCTGAAACTTGGCCGCCAGTTCGCGATAGACATCGGCAAGTACGCGGCCGCGTGCAGTACCGCGGATCTCGTCTGACAGCGAACCGTAGGCCGTCCCGCCCATGTAAATGTAGTAATCGAGGTCGACAAGCTTGTGGGCCAGACTGTCGGCAAAGAATCCCGCAACGAAGAGCGCGACGTCACCAATACGTTGTAGCGAAAATGTTCGCTCCACGGCGCTCGATGCTTCCGCCGCATCAGCCATCATCAGCGCCAGCGGTCTGAGCCCGTAAGCTTCGCCATGTTCTTCAAAGAGATCTTCCGACCGGGCGAACAGTGTGAGCAGATTTACGACGTAATGGGCAGCATGGGGGTCGACATCGACACCCTGGTTATCAATCGCCGCATCGATCGATTCACGAAAATAATCGCGGAGATCGTGAACCTGGACGACGCGGTGGCCTGCTGCTGCCACGGACATCGGTTCTGCTCACCTCTCCCGGCAGGAGAAAGATGCTCCACATATATATTAATTAGGTCTTTTTCTTTGTGACTAAGTTCACGGATAGGCGGATGATCATATATCTTGTTGTTTTTCTGTGAATTCCTTCATCACTTCGGCTGTCCGCAGGCAGCTCTGATAAACTCTCCGACTCCCAAAACAAGACCAACAAAGGAGCAATCATGAATCTGGCTGACGCGCTCGCTGATTTCAATTGGCTGGCAATCATCGTAGCAACTGTTGCCGCATTCGTTCTTGGTGGGGCCTGGTACGCAAAGGGCGTTTTCGGCGGCGCATGGATGCAGGACGTTGGTCTGACAGAGGAGGACGCAAATGACGCCAGCACGCCCAGAACATTCGGCGGTGCGTTCGTGCTTCAACTGATGGCGGCCATGACGCTGGCTGTTATCCTCGGGCCCGAAAGCAACTGGCTTACGGGCGTGCAAACCGGGTTGCTGGTGGGAATCGGTTTTCTCGCCACTGCCTATGGCGTTACCTATCTGTTCGAACAGCGCCCGCTACGCCTGTTCATGATTAACGCAGGTTACAACGTCGTGCTTCTCGCCGTCATGGGCGCGATAATTGGCGGCTGGTGATCTTGGTGCCGGAGCGAACTTTCCGAACTTTCCGAACTTTCCCGGATATCTAGCTCCAAAGCAAAGTCGAAGTCTGGAAAGTTCGGAAAGTTCGCTCCGGCACCCTCACCACATTCGGAAAGTTCGCTCCGGCACCCTCACCACATTTCTCGGAGGCGGCTTTGGACGTCCAGCCGCTTGTCGCATCGAGGCGTCAGGCGGCTGCTTGACTGATCGTTTCGGCCCCAGTATTTCGCATTCATCGTCTGCATCAGATTATCCGTGATGAAACGGCTGCGCGCGCCATAGACGTGTTTGTCGCCTTGTCGGTGTTGCTGGGTCACGTGATACCGCAGAGGCGCGATGAGCTGCAGGTCCTGTTTGGCCCTGGTCATCGCCACGTACAGCAGCCGCCGTTCCTCCTCGATCATCGCCGGCTTGCCGGTGGAGAATTCGGACGGGAAGGTTCCATCGGAGACGTTCAGCACGAAGACCGCGTCCCATTCCTGTCCTTTTGCAGAGTGCACCGTCGACAGGATCAGATAGTCCTCATCCAGCAGCGGATCACCCGCGAGATCACCGGCTGCAGCAGGCGGATCCAGCGTCAGCTCGGTCAGGAAGCGCTCGCGCGTCGGATACCCTCCGGAAACCTGCTCGAGCTGCTCGAGATCCGCTTCGCGCGTATCGAGACAGTCATAAAGGCGCTCGAGATGCGGTTGGTACCAGCGCCGGGTCTGGCTCAGTTGCACCTGCCAGGCGCCGTCGTCCGGTTCCGCCGACGACAGCTTTTCCATCAGCGTGCAAAATGCCGGCCAGTCCGCCCGCGCTGATGGCGGCGGCGAGAATGTCCCCAGCGCGTCGAAAAGAAAACCGGCTGAACCCAGATGCTCGAAGCACCGCGCCGCGTTCACAGGGCCCATGCCGGGCAACAACTTCAATACCCTGAAGGCGGCGACCCGATTCTTCGGGTTCTCCGCCCACTTGAGGATCGACAGCAGGTCCTTCACGTGACTTGCCTCGAGGAACTTGAGGCCGCCGTATTTTACGTACGGGATATTGCGTCGCACGAGCTCCAGTTCCAGGCGATCGCTATGGTGCGCGCCGCGAAACAGCACTGCCTGGTCCATCAGTTGCATGCCCCTTTCGCGATTCTCGAGTACGGTCTCGACCACGAATTCGGCTTCGGCATCGCAGTCCTCGACCGTGACGTAGTTCGGCTTGCCCCCGTTCTTTCCAACAGAAAACAAATGCTTTGCGTACTGCCTTTCGCTTTCCGCGATCAGACAGTTCGCGCTGTTCAGAATCGCCTGCGTGGATCGATAGTTCTCCTCAAGGCTGACGACCTCGGCCGCCGGATCATATTGATGCGGAAAACCCAGAATGTTTTCCACGGTCGCTGCGCGGAACGAATAGATGGACTGCGCGTCATCGCCGACCACGGTAAGGCCGGAGCCATCCGGTTTGATGGCTCTGAGAATATCCGCCTGCAACACGTTGGTATCCTGATACTCATCGACGAGCACATGATCGAACCAGGAGCCGATCTCGCGAGCGAGATCCTGGTCCGCCACCAGATGGCTCCAGTAGAGCAGCAGGTCGTCGTAATCGAGGGACTGGGCGTCCTGCTTTTGCTCGACATAGCGACGAAACAGGGATCGCAGCTCTTGTCCCCAGTCCGCACACCAGGGAAACGTGTCCTCCAGGCAGTCGGGCAGCGGTCTTTGCCGGTTCACGCAATGCGAATAGATCGCCAGACAGGTGTCCTTCTTCGGGAAGCGTCGCGACATCCGCGACAGACGCAGTTCGTGCCGGACGACGTCGATCAGGTCCGCAGAATCTCCGCGATCCAGCACCGAGAATCCGGGATCGAGACCGAGGGTTTTTGCGTAACGCCTGATCAACCGGTTCGCGACCGAGTGAAACGTGCCGGACCACGGCAGTGTGCGCCGGTCGGCGCGTGCCCCGCCGGCAGCACCGAGCGCGCGGCGGACGATCGCCTCCACCCGCCGCGTCATCTCCTGCGCCGCGCGGCGCGTGAAGGTCAACAGCAGGATGCGTTCGGGGCTCATACCCCGCACGATCAGGTGGGCAACCCGGTGCGCCAGGGTCATTGTCTTGCCGGTACCGGCACCGGCGATGACCAGCAGCGGTGTTTCGCCCCAGGTCGCCGCCTGACGCTGAGCCCGGTTCAGCCTCTCCAGGTAATCCGTCTCTTGCTGCACCGCCTGATGCATGGCCGCTCCCGGCAAAGATCTGTATTTTTATACAGTACTGGATGGATTTACAAGGTTTCGAGAAACCTCTCTGTCGCCTCGGCGAGCCGCGCGGGCTGATCGAAGTGGACCATATGGCCTGCCCCCGCGATCGTCGTCTTCTGCGAGTCGTCGATACTCGATACGAGATCGCTGGCGAGCCCGGAATCGACGCCGACCACGATCAACGCCGGCGCCGTCACCTGCCGCCAGCAGGCGATTGCTTCGGCGCGGCGGTAGAGCACCGCATTCGGCAGTTTGTGCGCCGGATCCGCCCTGATCCGCACGACCCCGTCCGCATCCGCCTTCGCCCAACGATGGGCCACGAACAGCGCCTTGTCCTTGCTCAATCCGGGGCTTCGCCCCGCTATTCTGGGCACGAGTTCTTCGAATGACCGGTAGCCCGCGCGGCCCGGCCGTGACCGGCCGGCCTCTATCCATTTGCGGTAACGGGCCGGCGCCTCGGACGGCTCGCTGTCGGGCAGACCGAATCCCTCGATATTGATCAATGCGCTGACCCGCTCGGGGATGATCCCGGAGTACAGCGTCGCCACGTTTGCGCCCATGCTGTGACCGACGAGCCGAGCTCCGGCCTTCGGGCTGTAGATCCCCAGTAGTGCATCGAGGTCGGCCAGATAGTCGGGAAACCAGTAGCCCCCGGCACTTGCGCCGGACTCACCGAAGCCGCGCCAGTCCGGCGCGATGACGAACCAGTCCTTTCTCAACTCGTCGACGACGAACTGAAACGTCGAACCTGCATCGCCGAAGCCGTGAAGAAAAACGAGCAGAGGATCATGGTCTGCGCCCCACTCGGTGACGTGATAGTCGATGCCTCGCACCCGATGCCGGGCAAAACGTGGCTCGATCCGCGCCTGATACATTTGTTCCCCCGTCGTGTATAAATGGAGCATAAACGTGGTTCGTCCCATCACACAATGATCAAGAAAAATGTCGGGTCCGGCGCGTAAATGACCCTCGAGATCGCAATCGTTCTCGGCATCCTGGCCATCGCGCTGATACTTTTCGTCAGCGAAGTCATCCGAATGGATCTCGTCGCGCTGCTCGTGCTCGGCACGCTGGCGGTATCCGGTCTGATCACGGCTTCACAGGCTTTCGCCGGATTCAGCAACAGCGCCGTCATCACTGTCTGGGCGATGTTCATTCTCAGTGAGGGTCTGACGCGCACCGGGATCGCGAATGTGATCGGCCACCAGGTGATACGGCTGGCCGGACGACGGGAAATCCCGATGATCATCGTGATCATGATCGCGGCCGCCGTCATGTCCGCATTCATGAACAACATCGGCGTCGCTGCCCTGATGCTCCCTGTCGTCGTCGATGTCGCCCGCCGCACGAGGATCCCGGTATCGAGGCTGTTGATGCCGCTGGCATACGCAACCTTGCTCGGCGGCCTGATGACCCTGATCGGCACGCCGCCGAACCTGCTGGTCGCCGAGTCCCTGGCGCGAAACGGCCTCGAGCCCTTCGCGCTTTTCGACTTCACGCCGGTAGGCGGTGGGGTGATGATAGCGGGCGTCATTTTCGTCGCTGTCTTCGGCAGGCTGATGCTGCCCAGGACACGGGCCCAGCGGAGTAAACACCGCAGTCAGCGAAGTCTGCGGTCGCGCTACAAGTTGCAGGAGCGGACCTTCATGATGCGTGTTCCGTCAGATTCCGTGCTTGTCGGGAAGACGCTGGCCGCGACGCGCATCGGCGCCTCGACCGGCCTGATTATCCTCGCGCTGGTCCGCTTCGGACGCAGCGAGACGCTGCCCAGCCGCCGGACGGTACTGCGGGCCGGCGACCAGCTCCTCGTCCAGGGTCGTGTCGATCAGTTCGCCGAGTTGCAGCGATTGAGCGGACTCGTCATCGAGCGCGAGGCCCCGGTCCTGAAATCGATGGTGGCCTCCAAGGTCGCCTACGCCGAAGTCAGGATCGCCGACGGCTCGCCGCTCGTCACCGAGCTGGTCAGGCACGCGGGATTCAGGACGCGCTTCGGCGTCAGCGTCGTCGGCATACATCGCAAGGACAGGTACCGCCTGACCAGCCTCGCCTATGTGCCGATTCGCGCCGGTGACCAGATTCTCGTCGAGGGTGAAATAGAGCAGATCGCCGAGCTCGACAAGTTCGAGGATTTCTCGGAAGTTCAACTCCAGACCGGTGAAGAGCTGGCCGAGCAATACCAGGCGGACGAGCGAATGTTCGTTGTACGTCTGCCGAAGCACAGCGAGCTCGCCGATGTCTCGCTGAGAAAGAGCCGGCTCGCCGATGTATTCGATTTTCGCGTCGTTGCGATTTTTCGCGATGGGAAGCTGCAGGTCATGCCGCGGGGTGACGAGGTACTGGCCGGTGGCGACCTCCTGTTGATCGAGGGCCAGCCCGAAGACCTCGATGTCCTCCGCGGTTTGCAGGAGCTCGAGATCGATACGAAGGAGGCACCGAATCTCGGTGCATTCGATTCCGAACGGCTGACCCTGATGGATGCAACCCTGGATCCCCGCAGCCGGCTCGCGGGCAAAACGGTGGGCGAGCTGAATTTCCGCGAAAGATACGACATCGAGCTCGCCGGGATATGGCGCGAAGGGGAAACGATCGGTACGGACCTGGCCGACGAGCGCCTTCAGATCGGCGATGCCCTGCTGCTGCTCGGGCCCCGCGAGAAGCTGCAGCTGCTAGACAGCGATTCGGATTTTTTGATTCTGACGCCGCTCGGGCAGAAACCGCCGGATACCCGCCGCGCGCCGCTGGCGGCCCTGATCATGCTCGGTGTCGTTGTCAGCGTCATGGCGGGTCACGCGCCGATTGCCGTTGCAGCGGTCGTCGGCGGCAGCATCATGGTGCTGACCGGCTGCCTGAACATGGAGCAGGCGTATCGCGCCATAGACTGGCGGGCCATTTTTCTCATTGCGGGCATGTTGCCGCTGGGCACGGCCATGCAGGAATCCGGGGCGGCATCCTATCTCGCTTCCCAGGTCATGAGCCTGCTCGGTGATGCCGGGCCCTGGCCCGTGATCGGCGGGCTCTATGTCGTGACGGCCATGGCGACGATGATCATACCCACCGCGGCACTCGTCGTGCTGATGGCGCCGATCGTCCTGTCCGCCATGGGCGATCTCGGCCTGCAGCCCGAGACCGCGATGATGGCGATCGCGATGGCAGCGTCCGCCAGTTTCACGAGCCCGATTTCTCATCCGGCGAACATACTCGTCATGGGCCCCGGTGGTTATCGCTTCGTCGACTATCTCAAGGTCGGCGTACCCCTGACACTGGTCATCTTCATCACCGTCATGGTGCTGCTGCCGATCTTCTGGCCACTGACAACGGTCCAATGAAATGGTGTACCGGGGACGGACTCCGCGGAGTCCGTCCCCGATGTCCGATAA
>JBHHWI010000088.1:0-12930 GCA_046756445.1 Woeseia sp.
GTTACCGTTCGACTTGCATGTGTTAGGCATGCCGCCAGCGTTCAATCTGAGCCAGGATCAAACTCTTCGATTCAAAGCTTTGAGCTTTATCAAAAGAACGGATCCCCAAATTACTAAGTATTGAACTTGGGTTTCACGTTCGAATTGGCCAAAAGCCAAACTCCAACGCGAGCACCCACACAAATTATCTGAACTCTTTGTTAAAGAACGATTTTGAATTCCGGGGACAGTTTACTTATCTGGCCGACTGTTTCCGCCCGCGCACCGGCTAGATAAGTAAACTGTCCCCCGAATTCTGTCTCAAAAAGGGGCTCTGACCCTTTTTTCGACCTGACCCATAATTATACAGGCGATGAGGGACCCTTGAACAGTCCTCGCCTGCCTGTATACCTTGATTTTCGGGGTCTGGCCGGAGGCCACCGTACCCTCGGCGAGCGGGGCATTATAGCCAGCAAGGCGGCCCGGTCAACCGATTATTTCAATAGTTGCGAGGAGAGCGGACTCTGACCCGCGCGGACCTGTCCCCGGGGCGGAGAATCTGCCGATTTTCCACAAAAATAATGGCTGGTCTCCGCCGGTTCAGTCTTTCGCAGATTGCCACTGTTTGTATTGCGGAGACTTGATGAATTCGCCGTACATGGCATTTTTTTCGAACTGTTCCGTGTCGAGCGGCTCGCCCGTCTGGTCTTCCAGCGATCTGGCCGTCATTACCGCAAACGAAAAGCGCCGCATCATGACGTGGGCATTGATTGCCGCCCAGTAGGCGGTGTGCAGCCCCGGCTCCAGCGAGATCGCTTCTTCGGCGAGAACGGCGGCCTCATCGACATTGCGCAGCCCCAGTGACGTGCGCGACATCAGCGCCAGCAGCGCGGCGTCGCGGACCCCGAAGTCTTCCTGCAGCATGCGCAGCGCCCTGTTCACTTCCTCGTAGTCGCCCCGCGAAAAATAGTAACTAAGCAGCTGGAATACGACCTGCGGGTCGTCACCGAAGTTGTTGGCCAGCGCGCGGTAGGCCTGGAGATACAGATTGCGGTCCCGTGTCATCCGGCTGACCTGACAGGTCAAAAGGTGCATGAATCGCGATCCCCTCAAGGCTCGTGAGAGCGTTGCGGAGTCGTTATAGAACTTTTGGTAGTCCTTCGTACGATACGCCGTCATTACCTCAGCGAGCCTTGCGTATTCCTCGTCGCTGCCGTCGTGATCCGGCACCAGGCCTCTCACGGACCCGGCCGTCGGCTGGTTGGTTACCACGCTGCGCCGTACTGACTCGGAATATCTCTCGCCTTCCAGGTAATCGAGCCAGTCAACGATCCTGATATCGCCCGCACTGTCGATTTCCAGGTCGTACCGGTTATAGCCGAAATTGCCATTGCCGAACCCGAAGCGCACCAGTGCCGTGGCCTTTTCACCTTCACGACGGACTTTCAGCACCTTGGCGAATTCCCCTTCGGGCATGCGCTTGCGCGCGTTTTCGCCGAGTTGAGGAACGCCCCTCCTGATCGTGTCGGAGTACCTCGCTTTCAGGCCCGGAGTGACATCCAGGCCGTCAAATACCCGACTCAGGAGCGCGCCGGCATCGATGGCGCCCGAGAATGCCCTGGACGACCCCTCGTTCATTTCCATGAAAATCGAATCGACTTTCGCCTCCAGTTCGCCGTCAGCCGCATCAGCGGAGTCGATACCAGGCGATGCGACCAACATCGCCGGAAGAATCACCAACATACGAAGCACCGGCCCTGTCATCGTCTGACTCCTGCTGTTCACGTCAGGCTGACGCGGGAGAACCGGCGCTTGCCTACCTGGTAGACGTTGGTGCTGCCCGCCGATATTTGCAGCGACCTGTCCTCGATACGTTCTCCGTCGATTTTCACGGCGCCCTGTTTGATCATCCGAAATGCTTCCGACGTGCTGCTGACGAGGCCTGCTTCTTTCAACAGGTGAGCGATGCCGAGGCTGCCACCCTGGCTTGCAACTGATATCTCTTCGATTCTGTCGGGCATCGCACCTTTCTGAAACCGCGCGACAAACTCGTTTTTCGCCGCTTCCGCCGCTTTGCCATCGTGAAAACGTTCGACGAGTTCCATTGCCAGCTCGAACTTCGCGTCTCGCGGATTGTCGCCACCCGCGACCCGGGACTTCAGTGACTCGATGTCCTTCAGCGTGCGAAAGCTCAGCAGTTCGTAGTACCGCCACATTAATTCATCCGAGATCGACATGACCTTGCCGAACATCTCGGCGGGCTCGTCCGTAATGCCGATGTAGTTGTCCAGTGTTTTCGACATCTTCTGTGCGCCATCGAGGCCTTCGAGCAACGGCGTCGTCATGACGACCTGGGACTCCTGGCCGAAATCCTGCTGTATCTGCCGGCCAACAAGAAGGTTGAATTTTTGATCCGTTCCACCCAGCTCGATGTCGGCCCTGAGCGCAACCGAGTCATAACCCTGCACGATCGGATACAGAAACTCGTGTATGGAAATCGACTGGCCGGACTTGTAGCGCTTGTTGAAGTCATCACGCTCGAGCATGCGTGCGACTGTGTAATGCGATGCCAGCTTGATGAGGTCGGCGGCATTCATCGGAGACATCCAGCGCGAATTGAAATCGATGCGCGTCTTCTCCGGGTCGAGGATCTTGTAAATCTGCGACTCGTAAGTAGCAGCATTTGCTGCGATCTCCTCCCTCGACAGTGGCGGGCGCGTCGTGTTCTTGCCGCTCGGGTCGCCGATCATTCCTGTAAAGTCGCCGATCAGGAAGACGACTTCGTGACCGAATTCCTGAAACTGGCGCATCTTGTTGATCAACACCGTATGGCCGACGTGCAGGTCGGGCGCGGTCGGATCGAAACCGGCCTTCACGATGAGAGGCCTTTTCTTCTTGAGTTTTTCCGCTAGGCCGTCTTCGGGGAGAACCTCGTCGGTCCCCCTGACAAGCTCGTGCAGTTGATCTTTGATGCTGGTCATTACCCTGGATCATCGAGTCCGTTGGTCGGCAGCGGAACTGTAGCATCCTCTGCCGTCAATGAAACAGTGGCGACGGCCCGTCCGAAATCGCCCTGGGACACTGTTTAGGCAATAGCTGACAAAAATGATTTAAGGTCATGAGATATAACAGGTTTCTTTGACCTATAACGCCCGTCGCTGTAGAGTAGCGGCTTCACGCGTTGTGGGGAGACGCTGATTTGAATCGCCCGGTCAGTCCGCTGCTGCACGACTACAAACCGACCATCACGTCACAGGCAAGGAAATCCAACGCAATCCCCTGGTTTGTCCTGGGGCTGGGACTGCCGTTCGTCGGCCTGGCACTGCTTCTGTTTTTGAAGAGCGCATCGGGCACGAGTTCGGCTCTCCGCTTCGAGGATGTGCCCGAAGCTGATCCGCTACTCCTATCCGACGTTCCCACCGTTGTTGAAAACCTGGTTGAGGAAATAGGCCCTGTGGATCCGAGTCACATCGCGCGGCTGCCGCCGGTCCAGCCGGTTTTCGAGTCGGTCAGGGTCACTGTTCGCCGCGGCGACACGATGGACCGGATTTTCAGAATGAACAAGCTGGATCTGGGACACCTCGCGAGCATTGTCAGATTACCGGACGCTGGCAAGTTCATTCGCAATCTGCGCCCCGGTGACGAGTTTGAAATCAGACACGACCGCGGAGAAATCATCAGCGTTTACCGGGAGCTGGACCTGACGAGCGCGCTTCTCGTCTCCAGGGCGGACTCGGGATTCACCGCCAGGATCGTGGAGCGAGCGGTCGAAATACGCCGCCGGCTGGCCCACGGTCGAATCCGGACATCGCTGTTCGAAAGCGCTGCAGACGCCGGTATGCCGGACAAGCTGATCATGAACCTGGCCGGTATCTTCGCCTGGGACATTGATTTCGTTCTCGACATTCGCAAAGGCGATGATTACTACATCTTCTTCGAGGAAATCTATCAGGACGGTAGGTACATCACCGACGGCGAGATCATCGCGGCGGAGTTCAATAACAACGGCCGATCGTTTCAGGCGATTCGGTATATCGATGAGAGCGGCCGGTCGGATTACTTTACACCGGAAGGACGATCCGTCCGAAAGGCGTTCATACGTGCACCCGTCGATTTCACGCGAATCAGCTCGAGATTCAATCCGCGCCGCAAGCACCCGATACTGAACAGGATTCGCGCACATCGCGGTGTCGACTACGCCGCGCCGCGCGGCACCCCGATAAGGGCCGCGGGCGACGGCAAAGTGATCTTCCGCGGCCGCAAAGGAGGTTACGGCAACGCGGTCATCCTGCAACATGGCGGCAACATTGCGACGATGTACGGGCATATGTCGAAATTCGCGAACGCGGCTCGCATAGGCAGGCGCGTCAAACAGGGACAGACGATCGGCTACGTAGGCAGCACGGGTCTCGCAACGGCCGCGCACCTGCATTATGAATATCGGGTAAACGGAGTGCACCGCAATCCGCGGACCGTCAAGCTGCCGCAGGCAGCACCGATCAAGGCACAGTATCGCGAAGATTTTCTTTCGGCTTCGGCCCCGATACTGGAAGAACTCGACCGGTATAAAAAGACCCGGATAGTTTCCGCACGCATGCCATAGATGAACAGCCTGTATATCGGCCTGATCTCGGGTACCAGCATGGACGGTATCGACGCGGCGCTGGTCGAGTTCGGCGATCGATCCTGCCAGGTCGTTGCTACGCACAGGCATGAGTACCCGGACGAGCTGCGCACCGAACTCATCGCTGCAACCCGCGAACCCCGACAATGCACAATCGACACGATCGGCCGGCTGGACAACTGGGCAGGTGAATCGTTTCGAGACGCGGCACTCGAGCTTATTTCCACATCGCAGACCGACGCCGCAGACGTCGTCGCAATAGGGAGTCATGGACAAACGCTTCGCCACCTGCCTCGTGTCCAACGACCATTCACGATTCAAATCGGCGATCCGAACATCATCGCGGCGGGAACCGGGATTACGACGGTCGCCGATTTTCGCCGACGCGATCTGGCTTTGGGTGGAGAAGGTGCGCCCCTACTCCCGCCATTTCATCACTGGCTGTTCTCGGACAGCAAGAAAAACCGCGTAGTCCTCAACATCGGCGGCATTGCGAACATCACCGTACTCCCGGCAGGAAGCGAAGACGTAACCGGCTTCGATACAGGACCCGGCAATACGCTGCTCGATGCCTGGATCCAGGTCAACAAGGGAGTCAAGTTTGACGATGACGGCAGCTGGGCGAAAAGCGGGAATTTCTCCCCCGGGTTACTGGAGTTGCTTCTGCGAGACCCGTACTTCGCGGCGCCGCCGCCGAAGAGCACCGGGTTCGAGTACTTCAACCTGATGTGGCTCCGGCAAGCGCTCTCGGAGGTCGGCGACATCGCGCAAGCCGACGTCCAGGCAACCCTGTGCGCACTCACCGCCAGGACAATTGCGGACGCTATTCAGAAGTACGCTTGCGGCACAAGCGAGGTGCTGGTCTGCGGCGGCGGAATCGATAACAGTGAATTGCTTCGCTGGATCGCGCAGGCCCTGCCGGATGTCACGGCGCACTCCACCGCCGAATTCGGTCTCGAACCCGACTGGGTCGAGGCCACGGCGTTTGCCTGGCTTGCCAAGCGGTGCCTGGACGGGGAGCCCGGCAACCTCCCCGGCGTCACAGGAGCAGCGCGCAGCGCGATTCTCGGCGGAATCTATCCGGCCTGAAAACCGGCACTGATTAAGAGTGCCGTCGTCGAGCCATTGATATACTGGATGGCCGACCTGAACCGGATACTCGCGTGGACGCTCCTGTATTAAAGCCGGCCGATCGCTATATCAACCGCGAACTCAGCCTGCTCGAGTTTCACCGGCGTGTCCTCGACCAGGCCCGCGACGACAAAGTCCCGATACTCGAGCGGCTGCGTTTTCTATGCATTTCCTGCACGAATCTCGACGAGTTTTTCGAGGTTCGGGTGGCCGCCCTGAAGCAGCGGCTGGAGATCGGCGCGCCCGCGCCCGGGCCTGACAAGATGACGCCCAAGCAACTGCTGAGGGAGATTCGCCATCGCGCGGTAAGCCTGGTTCGGGACCAGTACGAACTCTTGAACACGACGATCCTGCCGCGGCTGGCTGCCGAAAAGCTTCGGTTTCCGCAGCGCAAGGAATGGTCCGAAGCCCAGAAGAACTGGCTGAGCCACTTCTTCAGAGACGAAATCGTGCCGGTGCTCACGCCCATCACGCTGGATCCCTCGCGACCGTTTCCGAGGATCTTGAACAAGAGCCTGAACTTCATCGTGCGCCTGGAGGGCAAGGATGCGTTCGGGCGGCGCAGGCATCGGGCGATAGTGCAGGCGCCACGGTCCTTGCCGAGAGTTATCCGTTTGCCCGCCCGCCTCGTCGAGGCGGGCTGCGATGCATATGTATTTCTGTCATCGATCATTCATGCGCACGTCGATGAGCTGTTTCCGGGAATGAGCATCGATGGTTGTCATCAATTTCGCGTAACCCGAAACAGTAACCTGTACGTCGACGACGAAGAAGTCGATGACCTGGTACGGGCCCTGGAGGGCCAACTCGCTGCCAGCCGCTACGGCGCTGCAGTGCGCGTCGAGGTCACCAAGCAGTGTCCCGAGGATCTCTGCGAATTCCTTCTGGATCACTTTTCCCTCGACCATGCAGATCTTTACACCGTGGACGGGCCGGTCAACCTGAACCGGCTTGCGACCGTCTGCGATAACGGACGACGTCCTGATCTTGGCTACCCGCCGTTCTCGCCGGGCATGCCGAGAGAATTGCTGACGGACGAAGACATTTTCACGATTCTGAAAAAGAAAAATGTACTTTTGCACCATCCGTACCACTCTTTCCGGCCCGTCATCGACTTCATTGCGACGGCAGCTTCCGATCCTGACGTTTTGGCAATCAAGCAAACCCTCTATCGCACGGGTGCCGACTCCCCGATCGTCGACCACCTCGTGCGGGCGGCGTATTCCGGCAAGGAAATCTCCGTTGTCATCGAACTGATGGCACGGTTCGACGAAGCAGCAAATATCGCGCTGGCAAACCGTCTTCAGGAGGCGGGAGCACACGTAGTGTATGGCCTCGTCGGTTACAAGACGCATGCGAAGATGGCGCTGGTCGTGCGACGCGAGCAGGGCAGATTGCGGCGGTATGTGCACCTCGGCACCGGTAACTATCACCGCGGCACGACGCGCATATACACCGACTACGGCTACCTGAGCTGCAACCGGAAACTCGGTGAAGACGTTCACAAGGTCTTCATGCAGCTAACGAGCCTTACCGAGGCGAACGATCTCGCCAAAGTGCTTACGGCTCCGTTCAATCTCTTCGATGCGATGATCTTTCGGATCGAGCGCGAAATCGAATTCGCGAAGACGGACAAGGAAGCCCATATCATCGCCAAGATCAACTCGCTCACGGAGCCCAAGATCATCGACGCCCTGTACAACGCGTCTTCGGAGGGCGTGAAAGTCGATTTGATTGTCAGGGGCATCTGCTCGTTGCGACCGGGCGTGCCAGGCCTGTCCGAGAATATTCACGTGCGCTCGATCGTCGGCCGGTTTCTCGAGCACTCACGCGTTTTCTATTTCAGAAATGACGGCGACGAGGAATACTTCTGCGCCAGCGCCGATTGGATGGATCGAAACTTTTTCCGCAGAACGGAGACCTGCTTCCCGATCAGGCAGAAGCCGCTGAAGAGGAAGCTCATGAAAGACCTGAAATTCTTTCTCGCCGACAACAGCCAGGCATGGGAACTGCAAGGCGACGGCAGTTATGTCCGTCTCGACCCGGGCGACAACGCGCCCGTGTCGGCACAACAGAAGCTGCTCGAGCAGCTGGCTTCGTCATCCTGAACGAGAACTCTTCTCATCATCCCCCATGCGGGGCGATGAGACAGGTTTTAGCTGAAATCGAGTTTTAATCCGGCATCCGCAAGATATCGTTGTTCACGCTCCAGGTCCGCCACGGTCAGCGGATTTGTCGCAAGCCATCGGGCGGGAAACTTCAGGCGCACCGTGTCTTTGCCGACATTGAGCGCCACCTTCGGCAACTGAAGCGTCGATCGACTGCGGTTCAACAAGACCGCCAGGCGCAGCAACAAGGCCAGGCGCAATGTTCGATCCCGCCGCGCGCCCGGAATCCTGAGGCTCGCGCTCATGTCGATCTGTCTTCTCTGGTTGGCGATCAGAAATGCGAGAGCAATCTGCTCGGCGCGAGGAAACCCCGGCAAATCGGCATTCTCGACAATGTATGCACCGTGCCGCTGGTAAGCATCGTGTGCAACGTCGAGTCCTATTTCGTGCAGCGTGGATGCCCACTCGAGCAAGCTCGCCGCCAGCGGAGACGCGAGCTTCCATGGCATCCTGCACTGGTTGAGCAGATCGTTCGCCGTTCCCGCGACGCGCGCCGCCTGGGCTGCATCGACGTTGTATCGCGATGCCAGCGCCCGAACGCTTCGCTCCCGGGCATCCTCGTGATGAAGCCTGCCGAGATGGTCATACAGAAGACCCTCGCGGAGCGCGCCGTCGGATATCGTCAGCCTGTCGATGCGCAACACCTCGAGCAGTTCGACAAGTATCGACAACCCGCCCGGCCAGACCTGTGCACGCCGCTGGGAGAGTCCGGGCAATGAAAGCGAGGAAGTGTCTTCGAACGCCAGGGCTCTCTCGATCAGGCGTTCCACCGCCTCGGGCGTCAGGTCATTCGATTCGATGACCCCGAGTTCGCGAGCCACCGCCCCGGTCGCGATGATCGTGCCGGACGTGCCGATGGACTCGATATCGGCCGTGTCGCGAAAATACGCCTTGACCGGTCGAAGTTCCAGGCTGGCCGCGAGCCTTGCTTCGTCGAACCTGCGCTTCGATATCCTGCCGTCTTCGAAATGCCGCTCTGTCATCGCCACACATCCGAGGTGCAAGCTCTCGAGCGCTTGCGGTGTCGGTCCCCGACCCAGAATCAGCTCCGTGCTGCCGCCACCAATATCGAGGACGAGCCGCAGACCTTCATTCGGCGGCAGGCTGTGAGTCACGCCGTTGTAGATCAGGCGAGCTTCTTCGATACCCGACACGATCTCGATCGGCTGACCGAGCGCCGCCTCCGCTTCGGCGAGGAACTGCTGGCTATCTCGGGCCCGCCTGAGCGCGTTCGTTCCTGCCGCCCGTACGCTCGATGCATGCATGTTGCGCAATCGCTCTCCGAATCGGGACAGACACTCGATTGCGCGTTGCTTTGCAGCGTCCGAGAGCCGGTTATCCTTACTCAAACCTTCCGCAAGCCTGACTGTCTCCCGGAGTCGATCGATAATAGCGAGCTGGCCGTGCCGCAGCTCGCCAACGACCATGTGAAAGCTGTTGGAGCCCAGATCTACCGCAGCGATTACCGCAGGCGCCAGCTCACGTTCGGGTTCGCTTGCCGATACTTCGCTGGTGCTTATTTGATTATCCGCTCAGACGGTGAACGACGATCCGCAGCCGCAAGTCGTCGTCGCGTTCGGATTGCGAATCACGAATTGCGCGCCCTGCAGATCTTCCTTGTAGTCGATCTCGGCGCCCATAAGATACTGCACGCTCATCGGATCGACGACCAGGGTGACGCCCTGGTTTTCGACACTCGAGTCTCCTTCTTCGATTTTCTCATCGAAAGTAAACCCGTATTGAAAACCGGAGCAGCCGCCGCCTGCCACGAATACGCGCAGCATAAGATCAGGATTATCTTCTTCGGCAATCAATTCACTGACCTTGCTAGCCGCCGCATCCGTGAACACCAGCGGAGGCGGAGCGGCTACTGATCCAATTGTTGGCGTGTCATTATCCATGTCTAGGTGCTCGCGGCAGCGGCCGGCCTTACGGTTACTTCAATGTCATCACTGGTCTTGCTTGTTCGCAACGGTACCTGCCCATCCGGTTGATGAACGAGCTTGCCATTAATCTCGGCGCCGATCGCCATTTCGATCAGATTGTAATACACATTGCCTATGACCCTGGCTGTCGGCCCAAGTTCGACCCGTCGATTCGCGAACACATCACCGCGGACAATACCGTTGAGGACGACATATGGCACGGTCACACCGCCTTCGACAATGGCGTCTTCGCTGATACTCAACGCCGAATTACTGTCCGGTGCTGCATTGACATTCCCTTTTACGGTGCCGTCGATATGACAACCGCCTTCAAAGAACAAGTCGCCGTTTACTTTTGAATTTGGTCCGACAAGCGTGTCAATGATGCTGTGTCGGCGTTGCTTGCGCCCGAACATGTATTACTCCCTGGACTAGCTCTGGCCGGTTTGCCAGAGGAAACTCTGCTTAATGCTCGCGATCGATTTCGTTCGCGAAAGTACTTCTACGTTGACCTTCTCCGGCAGAAAACCCTCCGGCAATATGAGCTGCCGGTCGAAGTTCTGAAAGTATCGAAACGAAAAAGGCCAGTTGCTTTGTTCGTCTGCCGGTACAAGTTGTTCAAGATTGTACGTGGTCGCTATCCCGTCCTGTGCGCCCTCCAGGCTGAAGTTTACTTCGCCCTTTACGCTGCGATCGTGCTGCATGACCTGAATCAGAACGAGCCTGACGTGGTACTCCCTGTCGTCCCTGCCCTTTCTCAGGCGCAGGTCCTGAACCCTGAGGCCGCGTTGGCCGTCGGCCGGGGAAATAATGCCGCGATAGAAAGCGATAGCATCGCGCTGTTCCTGAATCTTCTCCTGCAGATTCGCAAGGCTCGTTTCCACGTCCGCGTAGGCTTCACGATCAATATGGCGGTGCGTCTCGAGAAGCGCGATTTCCTGCTTGAGCGCGACGATCGTCTTTTCGAGCTCCGCAATCTCATCCTCGTAATCTTTCCGTTGCTGCGCCGCATCGACGATGTTGTAGTCGGCCTGAATGCGTCCGAATTCGAATACCAGGTATCCGCCGACGGCAAACGCAATGACGATCGCTGCCCCGACGGCCCACGTGCGCCCGATGCTGTATTTGTACGAGGCTGAACTGCTGCCTGCCACGACGGCCCCCGGTTGTGTTCCAGTGCCTTATGTTACGCGCAGGCTCGGGCAAACAGAAGTGCGACAGATCACGGAATCTGCCAAAAATCAGCAGGTAATTGGGGATTCTTCGTGCCAGATGTGGCCCCAATCCGTTATGCGGCAATGGATCAGGGTACTCGAGTCGACGATGCCGGCGATCGAGACAGGCTCTGGTTCCTCTCGAGCCGGGCTGCCTTCAGGTCCTTGTCGAACACCGCACGCCAGCGCTTCGGCCACCACCTTGGTCGCGGCGGCAATCCCGTCGGGTATATGTAGGGACCGAGTTCGTGCAGTGCCCTTGCATAGACGCGCCGCTTGAAATATATGACCTCATTAACCGGACGCCAGAAGTCCACCCAGCGCCAGCGGTCGAATTCCGGACTGTCGCCACGATCGAAGCGTACTCTCCCTTCGGGACCCACCAGTTTGAGAATGAACCACCGTTGTTTCTGGCCGATGCAAAGCGGCTTGCCGTCACGCCGCATGAATTTCTCCGGCAGCCGGTATCTCAACCAGTCGCGGGTCGCGCCGAGAATCTCGACATCTTCGGCGTCGAGGCCGACTTCCTCCTGCAATTCGCGATACATGGCCTCTTCGGGGCTTTCGCCGACATGCATGCCCCCCTGTGGAAACTGCCAGCCCTTACTGCCGATGCGCCCGGCTAGCAACAACTTGGCATCCGCATTTGAAAGAATGATGCCGACATTTGCCCGAAAGCCGTCTGAATCGATGTCGTCGTTGCTCATGTGATCTAATGAATATTCCACTAAACCGCCGGGCTGTCCAGGAGACCTTATCTTGATAACCAGACGCCAGGGCCTGCTGTTTTGCGGACTGGCGGCGCTTGCGGCATTGGCCGTTCTGGCCGCCATGGCGTCCGGCAGCGCGACGGTCAGCATGGTGGAGGTCATCAGGACGTTCAGCGGCGACGCGCCCGATCATATCCGCATGCTTGTCATGGATTTGCGTCTGCCGAGGGCGCTGACCGCCTTCGGCGTCGGCGGTCTGCTCGCGGTCGCAGGCGTTCTGATGCAGGTGCTTCTGCGCAATCCCCTGGCGGAACCCTACATCCTGGGCAGCTCCGGCGGCGCCGCAGTGGCCGCCTTGCTCTGCATGCTGCTTGGCTTGAGCAGCATGATCGTCGATCTGGCCGCGTTCGGCGGCGCCATGGCGGCGACGCTTCTGGTGTTTTCGATTGCTCAGGGCACCGGTAGCTGGACGCCCACCCGCCTGTTGCTGACGGGCGTGGTTCTGGCGGCGGGGTTCAGTGCGGCGACCACGCTGCTGCTGGCATTGAGCCCCGACCAGAACCTGCGCGGCATGCTGTTCTGGCTTATGGGTGACCTGAGTTTCGCGTATGCGCCGGCCCGCAGCCTGTGGTTGCTCGCCGCAATCAGCATCGCAGGAGTTCTTGTCGCGCGGCATCTCAATGTCCTTGCCCGCGGGGAACTGCAGGCAGCGATCGTCGGGCTGCCGGTCGCCGCGTTTCGCCTGATCATTTTCGCGGTCACCGCGCTCGCGACGGCTGTCTCCGTCACCACCGTCGGGGTTATCGGCTTTATCGGCCTGGTGGTTCCGCATCTGATCCGGCTTGTCGTCGGCAGCGATCACCGAATCGTGTTGCCGGCTTCGGCAGTGGCCGGCGGCTGCCTGCTGGTTGTCGCAGACACGCTCGCAAGAACCGTGATGGCGCCGCGTCAATTGCCGGTGGGCGCGCTCACAGCGGCCCTGGGTGTGCCCCTGTTTCTCATACTCATGAGCCGTAGCCGGCGGACAGCCTAGAACCTATCTCAACATACCCCGTGAGCCGCATTTCTGCTCTCGAAGCTCGCTCGGCGAGGCGCTCGCCGCGTCCAAATCGTAAGGTCATTGGCAAGGCGAGCAACGACGTCCGACGGGCTTCGAGAGCGAAACCCGGATGGGCAGTG
>JBHHWI010000089.1:0-12926 GCA_046756445.1 Woeseia sp.
ACATCGACGAGATCGACAAGATATCGAGAAAATCGGACAACCCGTCGATCACCCGGGACGTATCGGGCGAGGGAGTCCAGCAGGCATTGCTCAAGCTCATCGAGGGAACCATAGCTTCTGTGCCGCCCCAGGGAGGCAGAAAACACCCGCAGCAGGAGTTCCTGCAGGTCGATACCGGCAACATCCTGTTTATCTGTGGCGGCGCGTTCGCCGGCCTCGAGAAAATCATCCTGAACCGCTCCTCGAAGAGCGGTATCGGCTTTGTCGCCGACGTCAAAACCGGCGACGAAGAACAGAGCGTCGGCGAGTTGCTGCATGACGTGGAGCCCGAGGACCTGATTCGCTACGGCCTGATACCGGAGTTCGTGGGCAGGCTTCCCGTGGTCGCGACCCTGGAGGAGCTCGACGAGGATGCGCTGGTGAGCATTCTGCTCGAGCCCAAGAACGCATTGACCAAACAATATTGCAAGCTTTTCGACATGGAAGGCGTCGATCTCGAGTTCCGCGACGACGCGCTGCGCGCCGTCGCGAAACGGGCGATGAAGCGCAAGACCGGCGCGAGAGGCCTGCGTACGATTCTGGAGAGCGTACTGCTGGACACGATGTACGATCTGCCGTCGAGCACCAGCGCGAAAAAAGTCGTGCTCGACGAGGCGGTGGTCACCGGGGAGACCAAACCGTATGTGATCTACGAGTCCGAGGAACCGCCGACCGTCAACATCGAGCAGCAACGGCGGCCGACGGGTTCGGACAGATAAAAAGGGGTCAGAGCCCTTTTTCAGTGGAATTGCTTGCCGTGCAGGGATGCGCAAGTGAAAAAGGGCTCTGACCCCTTTTTAGGTCCTCTTCGGCTTGGGGTTTGAGGACGGTGTCTGACAAACAAGGCGTGCGCAATGGCCCTCTGGCCAGGCACGTTGCAGCGGGTCGGGCGCACGCCGGACTGCGGAAATCCCGCTTGAAATAGGGCGGTGAGGACGCATTTCCCCGGCAGCAAGTGACGATCCAAGAGCGCCACCACGGGTGGCAGATTCTGCGAGCGAGGGTAAATCCGGTGTCAGAGGAAGAAAGCAAGAGCCAGGTTGATTTGGAAATCAGCGACGAAGGGACGAGCGAGGCGGCAGGCATACCAGTATTGCCGCTGCGCGATGTCGTCGTTTATCCGCACATGGTCATCCCGCTCTTCGTCGGCCGGGAAAAGTCGATCGTCGCGCTCGATATCGCCATGAACGCGGGCAAGAAGATCCTGCTGATTGCACAACAGAAGGCCGACCTCGACGATCCGACACCCGACGATCTCTACGATGTCGGCACGTTGGCGACCATCCTGCAACTACTCAAGCTGCCTGACGGCACGGTCAAGGTGCTGGTCGAAGGCGGCGAGAGGGCCCAGGTCGATCAGCTGCGAGTCGGCGATCATTTCTCGGCCGCCGTTACGGTGTTGACCGAAGAAGATCGTCACGACGAGCGCGAGATCGACGTGCTCGTGCGGTCGATCATCGCGCAGTTCGAGCAGTACGTGAAACTGAACAAAAAGGTGCCACCCGAAATCCTGACCTCGCTTTCCGGTATCGACGAGGCCGGGCGGCTCGCGGACACGGTCGCCGCGCACATGGCGCTGAAACTCAGCGAGAAGCAAAAAATCCTCGAAATCCGGGACGTTAAGGCCCGGCTCGAGCAGATTCTGGGCATCATCGAAGGCGAGATCGACGTGCTGCAGATCGAGAAGCGTATCCGCGGCCGCGTCAAGCAGCAGATGGAAAAGAGCCAGCGCGAGTATTACCTGAACGAGCAGATGAAAGCGATTCAGAAAGAACTGGGCGAGATGGAGGATGCGCCCAATGAGCTCGCCGACCTGGAAGGCAAGATCGAAAAAGCCGGCATGACCAAAGAGGCGAAAGAGAAAGCGACATCCGAGCTGAACAAGCTGAAGTTGATGTCGCCGATGTCTGCCGAAGCCACCGTCGTTCGAAACTACGTCGACTGGTTATTGAAAGCACCGTGGAAGAAGCGCAGTAAAGTCATCAGAGACCTGACCCGCGCAGAGAAAGTCCTCGAAGAGGACCACTACGGGCTCGAAAAGGTCAAGGAACGAATTCTCGAGTATCTGGCCGTGCAGCAGCGCGTGAAACGCCTGAAAGGTCCGATCCTCTGTCTGGTCGGCCCGCCGGGTGTCGGCAAGACCTCGCTGGGACAGAGTATTGCGCGCGCAACCAACCGGAAGTTCATCCGGATGTCGTTGGGAGGCGTTCGCGACGAGGCAGAGATTCGCGGTCACAGGCGCACCTATATCGGTTCGATGCCGGGCAAGATCATCCAGAATCTGGCCAAGGCGACTGTGAGGAATCCGCTGTTCCTGCTCGACGAAGTCGACAAGATGGCCATGGATTTCCGGGGCGATCCGTCCTCGGCCTTGCTCGAGGTTCTCGACCCGGAACAGAACTCGACCTTCAACGATCATTATCTCGAGGTCGATTTCGACCTGTCCGACGTCATGTTCGTGTGTACGGCAAATACCCTGAACATCCCGCCGCCGCTGCTCGACCGGATGGAGGTCATCCGCATCCCCGGTTACACGGAGGATGAAAAACTCAACATCGCCGAGAAATACCTGATCCCGAAGCAGATGAAGGAGAACGGCCTCAAGCAAGCCGAGATGAAGATCACGCGCGGCACGGTGATCGACATTATTCAGCATTACACGCGGGAATCAGGTGTTCGCAACCTGGAACGCGAGATATCCAAGATCTGCCGCAAGGTCGTGAAGGCGTTGCTGCTGAAGCCGAGAGGTCACACGGTCAGAGTCACGCCGAAGAATGTGGACAAGTACCTGGGCGTCAGGCGTTTCCGCTACGGTAAGGCCGAAGAAAAGGATCAGGTCGGCCAGGTCACCGGCCTGGCCTGGACCGAGGTTGGCGGCGAGCTGTTGACGATCGAAGCCGCGGTCGTACCGGGCAAGGGCAAGCTCAGCCACACCGGCCAGCTGGGCGACGTGATGACGGAATCCATACAGGCGGCCATGACGGTCGTGCGGAGCCGCTCGAACGTGTTGGGCATCGAAGAGGACTTCCATCAGAAGTTCGACGTGCACGTTCACGTGCCCGAAGGGGCCACCCCGAAGGACGGTCCGAGTGCGGGAGTTGGCATGTGTACCGCCCTGGTGTCGGCATTAACCGACATCGCCGTAAAGAGCGATGTGGCGATGACCGGAGAGATCACTTTGAGGGGTGAAGTACTGCCGATTGGCGGCCTCAAAGAGAAGCTTCTCGCGGCCCATCGGGGAGGCGTCAGCACCGTGCTGATACCCGATGAAAACGAAAAAGACCTGGCGGAAATACCGAAGAACATCAAAGACAAACTGAACATTGTTCCTGTGAAATGGATTGATCGGGTTCTCGAACTCGCATTGCAGCAAATGCCCATTCCGGCGTCCAAATCCGCGGGCAGAAAAAGGCGGGCGGCGAGCCCTCCGAAACAGCAAAAACCCACCGATGCCGTCAGGCCGCACTAAGCGCTGAAACCCGCGAAAACACTGGACTTGTTGACGGTTTTCGGGCCAATTGGTATAAGCTACGCGTGCTTGGACCGGGCTGAACCTATTGCCCGGTAAAGCATCGGCGGTTTCCGGCGGAAACCGTCAAGGGTAAGCAAGACGGAGATGCGGGTGGTCCGCATTGTTATTTCAAACTTCAATCTCTAAGGGTGAATGCATGAACAAGGGAGAACTTATTGAGGCAGTTGCGGGCTCGTCGGGTTTATCGCGTGCGGATGCAACGAAGGCAGTCGACTCGGTCCTCGATTCCATTACCAGAACTCTGGCTGGCGGCGGCGACGTCTCGCTGGTCGGCTTTGGCACGTTCAAGGTCAAGGCACGCGCGGCACGTATGGGACGTAACCCGAGAACCGGTGAAGCGATCCATATTGCGGCCAGCAATGTGCCTGGTTTCAAGGCTGGCAAAGGCCTGAAGGATGCCGTAAACTAGCGCGCCCTTCGGTTCTGAGGGGCGAGGATTCCGGGGACAGTCATCTCAATTGTCCGGTCCGGGTCCACGGATTGCGGGTCATTGCTACAATCAGGGCAGGTGTCCCCAGTTCCGCGAACCGACTGGGTGCTTAGCTCAGCTGGGAGAGCATCGCCCTTACAAGGCGAGGGTCGGGGGTTCGATCCCGTCAGCACCCACCAGGATTCGGAGTGGTAGTTCAGTTGGTTAGAATACCGGCCTGTCACGCCGGGGGTCGCGGGTTCGAGTCCCGTCCACTCCGCCAACAAAATGAAAAGGGGGGATCCAACAGGATCCCCCTTTTCATTTTGTTGCACAGACGTGGCGCTGACTCGAACCCGCGAGCGGCGTTCGACAAATTTGCCGGGAGCGAATTTGGACGCACCGAGTGCGCCCGAAGGGCCGGCGACAGGACGTCGCCGGTCATTCCCGTCCACTTAATCGTCATATGTGCAGCCAGGTATTGAACGAAGCGCAGGAGTATAATTTTGCACATGCGCAACGAATTCACGGCAATCATCGAGCGAGATGGCGAGTGGTACATTGCCTATAGTCCTGAGGTTTCTGGTGCCAACGGTCAAGGCCGCACCAAAGCTGAGGCACGTGAAAATCTCGCTGAAGCCATCTCGCTGATTCTGGAAGACCGGCGTCAGGATGCTTTGCGTGGCCTACCCAAAGACGCCGAGCAGGACACGGTAAAAGTCGGGTGAAGCGGGTGTCCTGCTCCGCCACCTACGCCGCAACGGATGCATCCTGAAACGGGAAGGCGGCTCGCATTCTCTTTGGTGCAATCCCAATACCGGTGCCGTCGAAGCGGTGCCCAGGCATTCAGAGATTCCGAATCTCCTTGAAAGGAAGATATTACGCAATCTTTCGGTTCCCGAGATCGGTGGCTAAACGGCTGCATAGTCATCAGATATGCATTACTCGGCTTGGCGTATTCCGACGCCTCCGCTATCATCCCTCGCCTGATTTCAGCCCGGGGCCCGGTGCCTCACGATCATTATGCTTCAGGATATTCGAGACAAGTTACTGGGAAAGTTCGCATTGGTCCTGATAGGGGTCATTGCCGTGTCTTTCGTTTTCTGGGGAGCCAGCACCCCCTTTATCAGTACGGGATTCGCCGCCAAGGTCGATGGCGTCGAGATTTCACGTACGGACCTGGAGCAGGCCTATCGCAGCCAACTCGCCCAGTATTCGGAGCAGTTCGGCGAGCTTCCGGAGAGCTTCAAGCGCCCATTGCGGGAACGCGTACTCGGCAGCCTGGTCCGCAATACCGTTGTCGATGTCCACGTGGCAGAGGAAGGGTTCCGGATCAGCGATGAGTTCGTCACCATGGCGATCCAGCGCACGCCGGACTTTCAGGTCGACGGTGTGTTTTCGAAAGACCGCTATTACGATCTGCTGGCGGGCGCCGGACTGGGGCCGGCACAGTACGAAGCGAGGCAGAAGCGGGCAATGCGGCAAAATCAGTTGCAGCGATCCATTGCCGCGACGGCGTTCGTTACGCCTGCAGAGTACCGGCGTTACCTGAACCTCGTGGGCGAGCAACGACGGATGTCGCTGGCAACGTTTGACCCGGCGTCCATCGCCGATGACATCGAGGTTACGGAGGACGAAATCGGGGCCTTCTATGACGATCGCCCGGGCGAGTTTACGACGCCGGAATCCGCCGACGTCGAGTACATCGAGATCAGGCGTGACGAGCTCGCCGAGCGCGTCGAACTCTCGGAAGAGGCATTGCAGGCGTATTACGAGGACTCGAAGAACCGGTATCTGCAGGACGAACAGCGCCGCGCGCGGCACATACTCCTGCCGTTCGGCGATGACGAGGATGCAGCGCTCGAACAGGCGCGGGCACTGACGGCGCGCGCTCGCGCGGGCGAGCCGTTCGAAGACCTTGCACGCCAGTATTCGAAAGACGGCGGTACCTCCGCCCAGGGCGGCGACCTCGGACTGGTCATGCAGTCGCAGATGCCGGGTGAGCTCGGTGACGCGATCTTCTCCATGTTCGAAGGCGACATCGAGGGCCCGGTCAGGACCGATTTCGGTTACCACGTCGTGCGCCTGGACGAAATCGTCCAGCCCGGGCCGATGCCGCTGGCCGAGGTGCGTCACGAGCTCGAGAACGAGTTGCGCGACAGCGAAGTCGATTCGATTCATCGGGAAGTGGAACGCAAATTGTCCGATGCGCTGTTCGACGCGACCGAGCTCGGGCCGATGGCCGAGTCGGTCGGCCTCGAAGTGAAGTCGATCGAAAGGTTTGCCCGCGCCGGCGGCGATCCGTTCGGCGCCAACCAGGCCGCCATCGATGCGATTTTTGATGATCGTGTCTTGAATGACGGTGAAATCTCCGAGATCGTGGAGCTCGATGCGAATCGCTCGGCAGTCTTCCAGGTGTCCAATCACTACGAAGCCGCGCGCCAATCGATCGACGAGGTGCGGGAGCTGATCGTCGGTGCGCTGCGAACCGAGAAGGCACGAAACATCGTCAGCGGCAAGGTGAACGACCTGCTGGCGGCGGTCGCGGGCGGCGCGGATTTCAGTGAAGCGGCAACCCCAACACAAGCTCAGGTGACAGGTCCGATGCTGGTCACGCGCGATTCCGAGAGCCCCGCCCCGGAGATACTCGTCGAGGTATTCAACGCCGACAAGCCCTCAGCGGGCGACCCGACCATGGGTACGGCGATCACGAGGTCGGGCGTATACGCCGTGTACAGCGTGAGCGAGGTGATTCCGGGCCGGCCCGAGTCGATTCCGCTGGCCGAGCGGGACGCGGCCAAGGCCGCGCTGACGCAGCAGTCCGGCATCGAGGACTACAATGCGCTGGTGTCACAACTCGAGCAGGAAGCGGACATCGTCATCAACGATGACGCGCTGGCCGAACAGGACTTCTTTTAGAACCTGTCTTTGATTCGAGTCATCCGATCGTCCAGAATCGAGACAATCATTTGCCAGGCGGCCGGCAACAATGAACGCATAATACGGTCGCTGCCGGGGGACGCTGCATGAAAAAGCTCGCGCTGCACTGGAAGATCATCATCGGCATGGCGCTGGGAGTGCTGTTCGGCATCGTCGCCGCGACCAACCAATGGGGCCAGTTCACGCAGGACTGGATCGCGCCATTCGGCACCATCTTCGTCAATCTCCTCAAGCTGATCGCGGTGCCGCTGGTACTGGCGTCTCTGGTGACCGGCGTGGCGTCGCTGTCCGACCTGACCAAGCTGTCCCGCATGGGTGGCAAGACCATCGCGATATACCTGATGACCACGGTGGTGTCTATCAGCATCGGCCTGATCCTGGTCAACACTTTGCGGCCGGGTGAGTCGATACCGGACGACGTCGCCGCCAACCTGCAGGCGACCTATCAGCAGCAGATTGAGCGGCGGGCGGATGACGTGCAGGTAGTCAAGCAACGCGGCCCCCTGCAGCCCGTTGTGGACATCTTTCCGCAGAACATCGTCAGTGCGGCCGGAAGCAACCGCAATATGTTGCAGATCGTATTTTTCGCATTGTTCATAGGCGTCGGCCTGATACTGGTGCCGAACGAGCGTACCGAGGTCGTGCTGCGGTTCTTTCAGGGCCTCAACGATGTGGTCGTCAAGCTGGTCGACGTCATCATGTTGATCGCGCCGATCGGTGTCTTCGCCCTGATCGCCGACACGATCACGTCGATCGCCGGCGACAGCCTCGCATCCGTGCTCGACCTGCTCCGGTCATTGGGTTTTTACGCGCTCGTGGTTCTTCTGGGCCTGCTGTTGCACGTCACGATCGTGTATGGCGGCCTGGTTCACTTCATCAGCCCGGTGAGAATCGGTCGGTTTTTTCGCGGCATATCACCGGCACAGCTCCTGGCTTTTTCGACCAGCTCGAGCGCGGCGACCCTGCCCGTCACCATGGAATGCGTCGAGGAAAACCTGAACGTGAAAAAAGAGGTTGCCTCGTTCGTATTGCCGCTCGGGGCCACGATCAATCTCGACGGCACCGCCCTGTATCAATCGGTTGCCGCGGTATTCATCGCCCAGGCGCTGGGAATGCAACTGGATTTCGCAGCGCAGCTCACGATCATCCTGACCGCCTTGCTCGCCTCGATCGGCGCCGCACCGGTGCCCGGCGCCGGACTGATCATGCTCGTGATCATCCTCGAGGCCATCGGCGTGCCGAGCGCCGGTGTCGCCCTGATCCTCGGCGTGGATCGCATACTCGACATGTTCCGCACGTCCGCCAACGTGACCGGCGACGCGACGGTGTCCGTGATCGTCAACGCCTCCGAGGCGAGGGCGAACGATCAAGGGGACATTAATTAAGGGGACAGTTTACTTAATTGGAGATAAGTCAACTGTCCCCTTAATCGTCGTCCAAGTACATGCCGATGGTGTTGTAACCGCCATCGACGTACAGGATCTCGCCCGCGATGCCCGCCGCGAGGTCAGAACACAAAAACGCGGCCGCATTGCCGACATCGTCCGCGGTGACGTTGCGCCGGATCGGAGAGACCTGTTCCATGTGCGTCAGCATTTTCCGGAATCCGGCGATGCCGGCGGCCGCGAGCGTCTTGATTGCGCCCGCGGAAATACCATTGACGCGAATACCCTTGGGTCCGAGGTCCGCGGCCAGGAAGCGCACGTTCGCCTCGAGACTGGCCTTGGCGAGGCCCATGACGTTGTAGTTGGGCACCGCGCGAACGGCGCCGAGGTACGACAGCGTCAGGATCGCGGAATTACGGCCCTGCATCATCGGTAATGCGGCTTTGGCGAGTGCGGCAAGGCTGTAGCTGGAGATGTCGTGCGCGATCTGAAAGCCTTCGCGCGTGACACTCTCGACGTAGGTGCCGGCGAGCTGATCGCGCGGCGCGAAGCCGACCGAGTGGACCAGCACCTCGAGCCCGTCCCAGTCCCTGCCCAGGGCGTCGAACAGTCCGTCGATCTGCTCGTCGAAGGCGACGTCCAGCGGATAGCTCATCGACGAGCCGAGTTCTCCGGCCATCTTCTCGACGCGCGGTTTCAGCTTGTCGTTCTGATAGGTGAACGCGAGCTCGGCGCCCTCACGGGCGAAGGCCCGGGCGATACCCCAGGCGATAGACCGGTTGCTTGCGAGCCCCACGATCAGCGCGCGCTTTCCCGCCATGAATCCCATTGTTCCCCCTGGCTGTGATCGTCAGCTCGACTGGCGAGTGACGTCGACGTACATCGTGAGTTTTTGTCCCGGCTGAAGATACTTGGACCTGTCAATGTTGTTCCATCGCACGATGTCGGCGACCGACACCCGGAACCGGCTGGCGATGACGTACAGCGAGTCGCCGGAGCGCACCGTGTAACGCAGCTTGCGGGTCGTGCCGTTGCTGCTCAGGGCCTGGCCCGGCGACGGCTGTAATGTCCAGACCACGAGTTTCTGGCCGATCGACAGGGTATCCCTCGGCGCCATGCCGTTCCAGCGTGCGAGATTGCGCATGGTCACGCCGTAGCGGCGGCCGATCGACCAGAAACTCTCGCCAGCAACCACGATGTGTTCGACGCGATTGCCTTTGCGCTGTTTGTTCTGTTTCTTCGCCCGCCGTTCATCGGCGCTCTGGCTGTAATCGGCCAGCGGCCTGGTCGCCACGGGAATCATCAGGTGACCGCCGGCACGGATGGTGTTGCCGCGTATGCCGTTCGCTGCGCGAATCGATGCGAGCGTCGTGTGATATCGCTCGGCAATCTCGGACAGGGTTTCACCGTTTCGGACCTTGTGACGCTTCCAGCGCACGCGGTCACGCTCGGGCACGGTCGCCAGCGTCTGGTTGAACGACGCCGCTGCGGCGACCGGCAGCAACAGGCGATGCGGTCCGGCCGGATCGGTGGACCAGCGATTGAATCCGGCGTTGAAGGCGTAAAGCGCATCGAGGCCGATATCGGAAATTTCGGCAGCCAGGGCCAGGTCAATCTGTCCGCCGGTATCCGCCGCGACGAATCGCGGCGAATCGGTCAGCACAGGCAAGCTGATTCCGTAGTCGGCGGGGTTCCGTACGAGCTCGACGATCGCCAGCAGGCGCGGGACATAACTGCTCGTCTCTCTGGATAATCTCAGGCTCCAAAAATCGGCCGGGCGACCTTTTCTCTGGTTTCGCCTCACGGCTTTCAGAACATTTCCCTCGCCCGAATTGTATGAAGCGATGGCCAGCAGCCAGTCGCCGTTCATCAGGCCGTGCAGATGCGTCAGGTAATTCAGCGCGCCATTGGTCGAGTCGACCACGTCGCGGCGTCCGTCATACCACCAGTTCTGCCGAATGCCGTAACGGCGCGCGGTCCCCGGAATGATCTGCCACAAGCCGGCCGCGCGCCCGTGCGAATAGGCGAACGGGTCGTAACCGGACTCCACGATCGGCAGCAGCGCGAGCTCGATCGGGAGTCCGCGCCGTTCTATTTCATCGGTGATATACGGCAGAAATCGCTGCGCGCGGTTGAATACCCGATCGACGTAGTCGGGATGCCGTATCAGCCAGTCCAGCTCGGCCTGCACGCGCCGGTTCAGGACCGAAGGAAACGAAAACCCCTTGCGCAGTCGTGCGAGCAGATCATCGGACTGCTGGAGCGCCGTCCCCTGCACGGACGTGTCGTCGCTCGCGATGCCCGGGTCGATAAGGTCCTGCAGCGTGACCGGGTAGTGCGCGCGCAGGGCCTGGGTCTCGGCGGGCCCGGCGAGAAAGCGGTCGGCGCCCGTCAGGACGGGCTCGGCCGCCAGCCGGAGCGGCATCGAGGCGGTGGCGAAAAGGATGATCCAGGCGCCGGAACAGCCGCCGAATCTCTGAGATATTGTCATTATTCTCTGATTTGTGCCGGGCATCGGGCTATCCTACAGAGCAGATGGCTTTGCGCAAGTACTGATGTCACATGGTTGAGGAGCAGGACGGCTTCAGATGACGATCCCGAGCAAATCCCAGGAATCCTTCGCAACGCTCGAGCGCTGGCTGGAGACCCCGCTGGGCGCGGCGCTCATGCAGCAGGAATCGCGGGTGGTCGAGGAGGCCCTCGACGGCATATTCGGCGAGCATTGCCTGCAGCTGGGCCTGTGGGGCGAGCCGAACGCCTTCCTGCGCTTCGCCAGGACCCAGCAGAGCGCCTGTATTGCGGATACCGGCGATCTGGCCGATCCGAAAGCCCGTACACGGCCATCTGAGGGCGCCACGCAGCCCGGTGTCCTGGGGCACCTGTACCGGCTGCCCGTGGCCAGCGACTCGATAGACGCGGTCTTATTGCCCCACACGCTGGATTACTCGGACCGGCCCCACGCGATTCTGCGTGAGGTCCAGCGGGTGCTCAGGTCCGACGGCCACCTGGTCGTCCTGGGTTTCAAGCCGGGCGGCCTCTGGGGCCTGCGGCGCTTGATTCCGGGCGCGGCGCTGCCGCCGGGCGTCGATCACCCGGTCTCCGACCGGCAGCTCTCGGATTGGCTGCAGCTCCTCGACTTCAGGATCCACGGCGCCACCCGGTATTTCTTCCGCTGGCCATTGCCCGGCGTCCGCCGGTCCACGTCCCCGGTCTGGGAGCGCCGCGGCCAGCGCTGGTGGCCGGAGCTGGCCGCTTGCTATATGCTCACGGCCCAGAAACGGGTCTATACACTGACCACGGTAAGAAAGCCCTGGCGTTCGCGGCCGAAAGTGGTGGCCGGCCTGGTGAAACCCACGACACGAGTCTCCCGCATACACTTTGACCGCAACAGTTGAGATTTACACCGACGGGGCCTGCAGGGGAAACCCCGGCCCGGGCGGCTGGGGCGCTCTGCTGGTCGCCGGCAAGCACCGCAAGAGCCTGCATGGCGGCGCGCGCGAGACCACCAATAATCGCATGGAGCTCACGGCCGCGATTCAAGCGCTGAACGCGCTCAAGGGCAGCCGTCGGGTCGTGTTGCATACCGACTCGAAGTACCTGAAAGAAGGCATCGAGCGCTGGCTGCCGAACTGGAAAGCCAGGGGATGGAAAACATCGAACAAAAAGCCCGTGAAAAACCAGGACTTGTGGCAGGCGCTGGACGAGGCGGCCGGGCGGCACGAACTGGTATGGGAATGGGTCAGGGGACATTCCGGCCACCCGGGCAACGAGGAAGCCGATGCGCTCGCCAACCGCGGCATCGATGAATTGTAGGCGCATCACGTAAAGGGGCGACTCGATCAGATGCGACAAATCGTTTTGGACACGGAGACGACCGGCCTGGAAACGGCCCAGGGCCACCGCATCATCGAGATCGGCTGTATCGAGCTGGTAAATCGCCGAATTACGGGACGCGAGTACCACCGGTTTTTGAATCCCGAGCGCGAAATCGACGAAGGCGCCGAGGCCGTCCACGGCATGAGCCGCGCCGACCTCGCGAGTCAGCCGCGCTTCGGTGACATCGCGGAGGAATTTCTCGCGTTCATCAAGGGCGGCGAGCTGGTCATTCACAACGCCGAATTCGACGTCGGGTTCCTCGAGCACGAACTGGGCCTGATGAAGCACCCCAGACCGACGATCAAAGAGCACGCCGAGGTGCTGGATACCCTGAGCATCGCCCGCAGGCTCCATCCCGGTCAGCGCAACAGCCTGGACGCACTGTGCAAGCGCTATAACGTCGATGCGTCTCGCCGAAACGTGCACGGCGCACTGATCGATGCGGAATTGCTGGCGAGGGTCTATCTCGCGATGACCGGCGGTCAGGCCGCGCTGTCGCTCGAGCACGACGCGGTCGAAATCTCGGCAAGCGGCAGCGAATCCGCCGGGCAATCACCGGGATCGGATGTCGAGCTGGTCGTCGTCAGAGCCAGCGAACAAGAAAGCGCGGCGCACGAGGCGCTGCTGGACAAGATACAGGCCTCGGGCGAATGCGTCTGGCGTGAAGACTAGGGCACGGACTCCGGGGAGTCCGGCTCCGTTTTTCTGTAAGATAGCGCGTTCCCGCGCCTGAAAACCACAACAA
>JBHHWI010000090.1:0-12650 GCA_046756445.1 Woeseia sp.
GCGCGGTCGTCATCGGCAACGCCTACCGTTGCGGCGAGGAATTACTGGCAGTCCGATAGATGTCGTTGCCGAACGGCCTGGCCGATGTGCTGCGTCGTTCGGTTGAAGCCTAAGCGCACTCGGCACTCGCCGGTGCGAACGCCGTCGTCGCCACGCGGAAGCCGGATACGGTCTGATGCAGCGTCAGTGACACCGGCTCTTCGGCGCCGACCGGATGAAAGGCGAGCAATATCGTGATGCCCCGCTCCGGGTCGGTCGGGCGCGAGTGAAAGCCGGCATCGCACTGTACGAAGAAATGATCATCGACAAACACGCCTTCGTCGGCGAGACCGCACATGTACGCGTGCACCTGCGCATGAATGCGTTCGGCAAGTTGACTCGTTTGCATTTCGAATACCGCACACCGCGTTGCACGGTCGATGGCGTTCGTGATTGACAGGCAGAGTCGTCTGACGTTGAGAGTCGTGAACTTCCTGTCTGCCTGGGTGCCGCGTCCCAGAGTCACCGAGCCGCACAGCGTTGCGCGACCCGCCGTATTGCCGGCGATCACGTTCAGCCCCGCTTTAACGAGCGGGCGCGCATCGTCGATAGCCACCGCCCACGATGGCACCAGGGCCCTGTTGAAGGCAAAGGCGCGCTGATCGAGGTCGTGCCAGGGCCCGGCAATCCTGTCCATCTTGCAGAGCATCCCTGCGAGTGCGGCCCCGACGGCACGGGGAGGGGCCTCATCATCGTGCCTCGATCGCATGCGTGGATAGTAGGAGAGGATATTCGGGCTCGAAAAACCGGACTCCGTGATGCCTTTAACGGCCGCCCTTGGGGTCTCCCAGCTTTCAGGGGGATCCATGATCAGCATGGCGCCGCGTTTGCGGCAATAGAGCTCCGCGGCCAGAATCGCGGCCGGACCGACATCCGAGTGCCGGCCGGGCGGCGGCATATACAGAAGATCGAAGCGCTCGATGTCGTCCAGGGAAAACATCCCGGTGCCCCTGGACGCGGACCCGATCAAATCGTAATCGGATAGCGCGACGCCATCGCTGCCGTGTTGTGCATGACCGATATATGCAGTGTCGAATCCCGGCCCGGTGTCCGTTGTCGCCAGCGGACGCCCGTCAGGTAATGGGAACCGGGCGCGAACCAGCGCAGAACCGAGCAGTGCGTCGCCGATGAACGCTCGCCGGTCCGCGTCACATTGCAGCCGGCGGTAAATCTCCTGGTCGACGACCAGACCGGTGTCGGGTGTTATTCGTTGAATGGTCAGGTTGAAATGTTGCTCGTCCTGTTCGTCGATACCGTCGTAGTCGACCGCGGCCCTGATGTTCTCGGTCGAGCCGGGTTCCAGCGCGCGCAAGACCAATACGCCGCCTTTTGCCGGCAGACATATCATCGCGCCGCGGGCATTGTTCGCGACGCGGACGACGTAGAGCTCGTTCCCGCCATGCTCGAAAAACTGTCGGACAGCCGGGCCGAGGCTACTGCGACGCCAGTGGCCGCCGAATCGCCGCCTGAAGCTCGCAAAGTTATCTATGAGAGTCGGCGTGTTCAGGGGGCCGCGGAGGGCGCGGCCGACGAATGCGGCCACTGTTTCGGATGACACGTCGATGGGCGCATCCATCGGCGCAATTTCGGTGACCGTGATGCCACGGCCTTCAACATCTGACAAAACCTATCTCCGCGATTATGAGCCAGATATCCGTGCGCGTAGTGTAAAGGCGCCTGTTCGATATGCCAAACACTCCGGACACTGCGTTAGTATGATTCCAGCTTCCTATGTCGCAAACGAATAACCTGTCATCCCTGTACCCGGACCTGGGCAAATCGCTCGAGCGGGAAAACCTGGGCGATTTGCCAACGCCTGCACGAGACATTGCGGTCGATCACCCGTCGGGCCGGCGGCTGATCTCGGTCAAATACGACAATCTGACGGGCGAGCTGTATGGCGGCAACAAGGTTCGAAAACTCGAGTACCTGTTGCATCGCGCCCGCGAGAAGCACCGCAGGCGCATTGCGACGTTCGGTACCGCCGGTTCGAATCATGCCCTGGCAACCGCGCTCTACTCCCGGCTATTGGGGCTCGATTGCACCTGTTTTTTGTCACACCAGTCGAAGACACCGATGGCGCCGGCAACCCTCAACATGCACATAGAAAACGGAACGGAGCTCGTGGAGTTCGGCGGATCGTACGCGAGCAGGGTTGCGACGCTCCGGCAAAGCCTCTGGGGAAGGAATGCCTGGGTCATCGCGGGGGGCGGCTCTTCGTGGCTCGGCGCTGTCGGCTTCGTCAACGCGGGCCTGGAACTCGCCGAGCAGGTCTCATCGGGTATCGTTTCTCTCCCGGACAGGCTTTATGTCGCGACAGGAACGATGGGCACCGCGGCCGGGCTTGCCGTCGGCCTTGCGCTCGCGGGACTGGAAACGCAAGTCGAGGCCGTGCGGGTATCCGAACCAGGAATCATGAACGAGAAAGCGTTGCACAGGCTGATCGGCAAAACGGCATCAATGCTTCGGCGGATCGACAATACGGTCCCCGGGGACCTCGAGAGCCGGACCAACATCGTCGTGCGCCACGATTTTTTTGCGGGAGGCTATGCGAAAACGGACGCGGTGACCGACGCCGCCGTAACATTCGCGCGGGATCACCTCGACATCGACCTCGAGACGACCTATACCGGCAAGGCGATGGCGGCTTTGTTGAGCGATCTCGACGATCCGGAACTGGCCGATAAGAATGTGCTGTTCTGGAATACCTACAGTTCCTCGGAGCTGCCCGTGCCGGACGACGAACCGCTCGACAGGAACGCCCTGCCCGCCGGGTTCATGCGTTACTTCGATTAGAACCTCTATTCGACCAGCGGGGCTGCATCCTCCGGATCCTCGGGCTCGATCGGCGTATCCAGGAGCTCCCTGATCTCCGCCAGTGTCGGTGCATCCGGATCGATCACCACGGTGTTTCGCACTACCCTCGCCCGCCCATACACTTCATCGGCATCGCCGAGCAGTACTTTCACGGGCACGCCGCGCGCGTCGCCGGCAACCGCTCTCGCGTAGCCTTGCTCTGTTCGATCGTTAAACGCGCCCGAGGCGTTTCTCGCCGTGTCGAATATCGCTTGCAGGCGCTGGTCGGGCGAAATCGCGTCGTCCCGCAGCGGAGCGTGGCTCTCCAGAAAGAGCTCGCCGGCCCGCCAACCGAGCAGATACGGCTCATTGAGGATGGTTACCGATTCGCCGATTTCCACCAGGGAGTAGAGCAGCTCGATGTTCTCGGGATACAGACGCACGCAACCGTGGCTGACGCGCATGCCGACCCCATACGGCTGGTTCGTACCATGAATGAGATAGCCCGGCATCTCGAGTTGCAAGACGTGCGAGCCGAGCGGGTTGTCGGGTCCGGGTGGCACCACCGGCGGCAGCGGATTGCCCATCTCCCTGTGTTCTTTTTGCACCGACCAGGGTACGTACCAGTCCGGATCCCTCGCTTTCGCGATCACGGTGGTTTCGCCCAGCGGCGTTTCCCAGCCGATACGGCCGATGCCGATCGGATAGGTCATGACCTTGACGGGCTCCCCGTCGACGATGGGCAGGTAATGGAAGAGACGTTTGGACGCGATATTCAGAATGACGCCGGTGCGGGGCGTGTCGGGCAACACGTATTGTGTCGGCAGCAGCACGGGCGTGTTGCGACCGGGCAACCAGGGATCGATGCCGGGATTTGCGGCGACGAGTTCGTCGTATCCCAGGCCGTACTCTCGCGCCAGATCTGAAAACGTGTCCGTCGCGCGCGTGAATACGATCTGCGGTTCACCGACCACGGTCTGCTCCGGCGATTCCAGGATGAAGTAGTTGCGGCTGATCGGCTCGAGCAGCGGCCGCTTCGCGATCCGCGCTGCCCCGCCCCGCCTGCCATACTGTCCGGAATCGAGAAAATCCTGAAGCAGCGAACAGCCGCCGACACCGAGCGCCAGCAGCGGGATCAGGAACCTGAGGTATGAACGGATGTTGTGGAACAAGACGGTGGCCGTGACTCTGCGTTGGCCCGATTTTCTCAGAAATGCAGCAGAGACACTATTCAGGCCCGGCCGATCTTGATGTTCAGCGGCCATGAGACTTCGCGCCTGCCCCCGCCCCACGCGTGGTTCAGCCGGCTCTCGATAATCGATACGGGATCCGCGCCTTTATCCTTCGTATAGCGCTGCGACGCCGACCAGGTGCGCAGGTAGCCGAGCATGTCATCAGCGGTCCAGTCGACCTTCATTGCGATCGGGGGCACCGCGATCGACGGCATTGGCAGCTCGATGCTCTGATAGCCGCCGTCGACTATTTCCCGCTCGGGAGGCCAGTATTCGCCGACGATGTCGACATAGATTTCGTGGATTATCGCATCGCAGTCGGCATTGACGAGGCAGGTCTGGTAGGACCAGACGGCCAGTACACCGCCGGGCACAAGGACTCTCTGGACCTCGTCGAAGAACCTGTTGATGTCGAACCAGTGCAGCGCCTGTGCGACGGTGATCAGGTCTGTCGAGTCGTCATCCAGGCCGGACTGCTCGGCTTTGGCGACGCGGAAGTCGATCTTCGGGTCGCTCCTTGCCGCCCGTATCTGAGCCTCGCTTGCATCGGTCGCGATGACTCGTTCGAAATGCGGGGCCAGTGCCCGTGCAGCCTGGCCATTGCCGGTCGCACAGTCCCAGGCGAGGCGTCGCTCGACGCAGCAGTCGGTTAGGAAAGTGAACAAGTCGTCCGGATAGGTGGGACGATATTCAGCGTAGGAGCCCGAATGGCCCGAGAAATGATCCTTGAACGACTGATCAGACGAGGCGGATCCGGCGCTCGTCATTGTCTTCCGCAGGTCGGTTCCTTGCCCTGGGACTTGGCTTCGTTGAACAGCACCAGTGTATTGGGATACATCGCCACGAGTGCGTCTATGCGCTTTTCATCGGCGGGGTGCGTCGACAGGAACTCCGGTGGCTTCTCGTCGCCTTTTTCCTCCGACATTTTCTTCCACAGCTCGACGCTCTCGCGCGGATCGAAACCGGCGCGGGCCATGTATTCGAGGCCTATCACGTCCGCTTCCGACTCCTGCTTGCGCTCGTACGGCAGGATTAATCCGAGGCTGGCGCCGTATCTCAGGCCTTCGTAGGCGGTGTGCGTCAGTCCACTGTGCCCCTGTCCGAGAACGATCGCCGCAACGTAGATACCCGCATCGGTGAAGCCGCCCCGCGAGGCGCGTTCGTTGACATGACGCGCCGTCACGTGCGCGAGCTCGTGCCCCACGACGGTCGCTAGCTGGTCCTGGTTCGTGGCGATGTCGAGCAGGCCGCTGAACACGCCGACCTTGCCTCCCGGCATGGCGAACGCATTAACCTGCTTGACGTCGAAGATCGCGAGTTCCCAATTCTGGTCGCTGTGCGGCGATTCCAGCGAATCGACGACGGCCGTAACCACGCAGTGAACATAGTCGATCGTCGCCCGGTCGGTCACGAGCGGCAACTCGGCGCGCATCTTGCCGAACTCCCGCGCCGCCTCCGCCTCGATTTCCGATTCCGACGGCCCCAGCACACCCGACGCGCAGGAGGTGACCAGGAAGCCCGATACGAATACAAGAGTGAGAATTTTGTTGCGTAGGCTGAACATTTCGGTTCCTCTCAGGCTTGCATGCATTATAGCCGACTCCGGGGGTGTCAATATTAAGACCGGCGCGCCGACACGGGGTTCCCCGCGAATACTGCGCCCCTCCGGCCACGTGATGCCCGGGACTGGCGAACGATTACGAGCGCGGCAGGCGGGATTCGAAGCGGCGACGCCATCGCGCCGCATCGGCCTTCTCGAGAAGCGCGTCGACGTTGGCCAGTATTCTCTTCTGTAACGGCTGCTTGATCTTGTAGTGCACCCGATAGAGGTCGTGGTCCTTTGCCAGCTCGGCCAGCAATTCATCGCTCGTCTTGAGTTCATCCGCAAGGCCGAACTCAAGCGCCCGGGTGCCGTACCAGTGCTCGCCGGTTGCTACCTTGTCGAGATCGAGGTTTTGCCGGTAGTCGGCTACGACGTCCTTGAACAGGGCGTGGACATCCTCGAGTTCCTCCTTGAGCTTGGCGCGGTCCTCGTCCGTGTTCTTGCCGAAAATCGTCACGTTTCGCTTGTGCTCGCCCGCCATGATCATTTCGAAGTCAATGCCGTGTTCATCCAGCATCCGGCTGAAATTCGGCAACTGGGCGATCACCCCGATCGACCCGAGAATCGCGAACGGGGCTGCAATGATTTTGCTCGCGACGCAGGCCATCAGGTACCCACCACTCGCGGCGACTTTGTCTACCGATACGAGTAATTCGATGCCCTGATCGCGAATTCGCACGAGCTGCGAGGCGGCGAGTCCGTGTTCGTGAACGATGCCTCCGTGATTCTCCAGACGGACAACGACCTGGTCGTCGGGCCGGGCAACGTCGAGAATCGCGCTGACTTCCTCGCGCAGAGAAGAAACCGCTGTCGCCTTCAGATCGCCTTTGAAATCGATGACAAAGCTCTTCGGCCGCTTCCCGGAGAGCGCGGCCTTGGCTTTCGCCTTGTCTGCTTTCGCCTCCGCCTTCCGGTCGGCCTTCCCCAGAACCGCCTGTTTCAGGGCGCCGGCAAGCGTTTGGTATTTCTTGTTCAGGTGCTCGACTTCCAGGCCTTCATGCAGTGCCGCCTTGCGGCCCGCGGCAGCCACGGTTCCAATGACGATGACGATGGCGCCAACAATGGTTATCGCCTTCAGCAGGAACAGGCCGTATTCAGCAAGAAATTCGGTCATGGTCTTGTTGATCCAGGGACAGGGCCCGAATGTCTGTCATCAGATTGCGATTCCGACATTGTTCTTCTGAAGCACACGATCGGCGCGATAGCTCGATCGAACCAGCGGACCGGCAACCACTTCCACGAAACCCTTGTCCAGGCCCTCTTGCCGATAGGCCTCGAACTCATCGGGTGATACGTATCGCTCGACCGCGAGGTGATTCGGCGTCGGCCTCAGATATTGTCCCAGGGTCAGGATATCGACCCCTATCCTTCGAAGATCATCCATGGTCTCCATGATCTCGTGATCGCGCTCGCCCAGCCCGAGCATCAGGCTCGTTTTGGTCAAAACACCGGCATGATGGCGTTTGGCGTGTTCCAAGACGCTCAAGGTCTGCTCGTATCCCGCCCGGGGGTCCCTGACCGGGTGGGTCAGGCGCTTCACGGTCTCGACGTTCTGGGCAAATACCTCCAGCCCCGAATCGACCACGGTCTCGACATCGGCCAACACCCCCTGAAAATCGGGTGTCAGCGCCTCGACCACCGTATTCGGATTGAGCCGCTTCACCGCCCTGACGCAGGCGGCGTAATGGCGTGCTCCGCCGTCAGGCAGGTCGTCCCGGTCTACGGACGTCAGGACGATATAGGCAAGGTTCATCAGTTTGACGGCGCGGGCGGTATTTTCGGGCTCTTGCGGATCCAGCCAGCCTTTCGGGTTGCCGGTATCGACCGCGCAGAATCGGCAGGCGCGCGTGCAGACCGAGCCCATGACCATGATGGTCGCCGTGCCGTGGTTCCAGCACTCGCCGATATTCGGGCACTTGGACTCCTCGCAGACCGTACTCAGACGGTGGGCGCGAACCGTCTGACGAAGGGCCGAGAAACCGGCGCCTGCCGGCATTCGGGCACGCAGCCATTCGGGCTTGCCGCCGGCTGCGACCGCCGGCGCATCCCGGTGCGCCTTGACACCGTCCTTGATCGCCGAAAAACCGGCCGTGGTCCGATATTTGCTGCCGCTCTTGACGATTGGAACATCGCGCAGCCGGTCTCTTGTGTCCTTCATCGCTTCCTGCTGTGTCTAGAGTTAAACACAATCATTCTCTCATGAGCGGTAAGTGCGGTAAAAGCAGCCGCCGTGCCAACCGACCCAAAAAGGGGTCAGAGCCCTTTTCGGATAAAAGGGCTCTGACCCCTTTTTGCAGAAAAAATCCCGGCCATAAAGACCGGGAAAATCAGGGGGAAATTGTTTACGCGCCAGAAGAACTAATGCAGTCTTGACCAGCTAACGAGCTTCACTGCGCTCTGTTGCAGGTCGAAATTCTTGGCCAGTACGGCCTCTATGTCCGCAACGTCCGAATCCTTGTCCATCGGGTGGCTCAGCTCGACTACACCACTGAACTCGTTACCTCCGCGGTAGTAAGCATCCGTCAATCGAAACTGTGTGTAGTACTTTGCAGACATGGGCTCAGACTACGCCGCAGTACCGCTTTGGTCTGTGAGCCAAAGCACAGATTCCGATCCAAAACGCGTGAACCGCCGGACAATCGCCAGAGCTGTGATACGCGTCACACCACCGCCCCCGGCATGCCCGTACCGTACTCGTAAGTTACTGGTTTCATGTATTTTCTTGGCCCGATGCGCCCCTGCCGCCGGCCGTTGTGTGCGCTATCGGCACCCCGCGAAATGCACCGATCGGGACTCGCAGCGGCCATGACGCAGGCGTAAGATTCGCGGTCGAAGCCTGTGCGTTATGTATATATAGAGATGTATTCCACAGAATAGGGGTTGCAGGATATGTAACATTGCGCTAGGTACAGGGTGCCCTTGTTGCATACGACTTTTCTTTTTCGGAATCGGGAACTACAGAATGGCTCTTCAATCCAGTTTTGTCAGATCGCTCGTGCTCGCAGCATTCCTGCTCAGCGCCGGCGCCTCTGTCGCGCAGAACGAACTCCGCAGTACGTTTTTCAAAAACGCGGACGCCGCATTGGCCGAGGCCGACGCGGTGGACGCCAGACTCCTTGCTCCCAGGAGCTATGACCGAGGCGAAAAAGCCTATGCCGCAGCCGAAGCCGGCCTGAGTCGCGGCCGCAACGTGCAGTACCTCCGCGACAAGACCGCGGAGGCCGCGAGCCACTTCGGCGCCGCCAAACGTGCCGCCGAGCTGGCCAAGACCGTTTTGGCGCAGGTCCTGAAAAGCCGGCAGGACGCATTCAACGCCCGGGCCAACGAGCTGTCGAAAGACATCTGGGACAAGGCAAACCGGGAGTTTGCCTCGGCGATCCGATACCTCGAGCGCGGCGATCTAAAGAGCGCCAAGCGCAAGGACATCACCGCGACGAGCCTGTACCGCGACGCGGAATTGGTCGCGATAAAGGCCCAGTACCTGACTGAGACACGCCGCTTGCTGGCCGACGCGGACAAGCGGCGAGTCGGCCGCTACGCGCCGTTTACGCTCAACAAGGCCAAGAAACTCCTGGCCGACGCCGAACGGGAACTCGAGGAAAACCGTTACGACACGGACTATCCGCGGAGCCTGGCCCAACAGGCGAACTATGAGGCCAAGCACGCTTTCTACCTGGCCGACGTCGTTCTGTCGGTGCGCAACAAGGACCTGAGCGTCGAGATGCTCGTCCTGCAGTGGGAAGAGCCGCTTCGGCAGGTCGCCGGCGCCGCCGACATCGTGCCCGCAATGTCGAACGGCCATGAGCAACTGGCCACCGAGCTGGTGGACTACGTGGAGAACACGCGCAACGAGCTGCAGAGCCTGGAGCAGGACGTGCAGGCCGGCAACCTGCGCCTCGCCGACATGGAAGAGGAGCTCAGGGCCCTCGACGAGCGCCTTGGCGGCGCCACCGCCGAGCGGGCGGCCCTGGTACAAAGGCTCGAAGCACAGGCCCGCATCAAGGAGCAGTTCGAGCAGGTCGAGAAAATGTTCACAAGGAGAGAGGCCAGGGTGTTCCGCGAGGGTAACAATGTCATTCTGCGCCTCGTGGGCCTGAGTTTCGACAGCGGCGAATCGGCGATAAAGCAGAACAGTTTCGACCTGCTGGCCAAAGTCGAGCAGGCGATCGACGTGTTCCCGCGTAGCGAGCTCGTGATCCAGGGTCACACGGATTCATATGGCGGCGATGAGCTGAATCAGAAACTCTCCCAGGAAAGGGCCGAGTCGGTGCAGCAGTACATGATCAATGCCATGCGCATCCCGAGCTACCGGCTGATCGCGACCGGTTACGGGGAGACCAACCCGATCGCCAACAACGAAACGGCGGCGGGCCGGGCGAAAAACCGGCGTATCGATATCGTCATCAAGCCGAATCTGGACGCGGTCTGAGCCGGGTCTGCTGCCGGCTGTTGCGCCACCATGCGGATATGTAGCCTACGGTTACCTCGTTGATGAGGTAACCGTACTCGGAGTGTACGTTCAGCTCGCCGTTCAGGCGGAAGTAGTTGTATATCTCCCTGTCCTCGATGCTCTCGACAAGCCCGAGCCTGGTCATCTCCTTGAAATCGTTGCCCAACACCATGTCGATCGCCGTCAGCTCACCGACTGCCGCGATGTTGACCCAGCGGCTGATGTTCCTGGGGTAACGATTCCCGGGCTGCTCCTTGAAGCCCAGGATCCTGCGCTGAATGAACCGCTGGCCGAGCGGACTGCCCATGGTCAGGAACAGGTCCACCCTGGACTCATCGCCCGACTCCTGGCTGAGTTGCCAAAGCGCATCGTAAGCGATGATGGAGCCCATGCTGTGTCCGATAAGCAGTATCGGCCGGCCGGATTTCCAGGCTGAGCGCAACGGGATCTTGAGAAGTCTGCGTAAGAACTCCGCCATGTCGTACTCGTTCTTTATATAGCGGCGCAGGTCGCGCAGATGAATCTCCAGGTTCTCATCAGCCAGCGGATGCAGGAGAAACGGAAAAAGATCGGCGACCGCATATATCCAGCGAACCAGTCGGCGTTTCAACGAACCTGCCTCGGCACGGTCCCTGTCGCTCGCCGAGGACTGCTCAATCAGCGCGTCGATCGCGGCCAGATCGAGCTTCAGGTCGCGATGCTCACCGTAAAAGTCGTAGGTCCAGCCGATGATGTCGAAACAGTGCTCGTGGTCCTGCATCTCGGCAGCGGATTCGGGATCGATGCGACGCACGCCTTCCGTGAGACAGCGCAGTAATTCCCGCCTGTGTGCCGACGGCTCGGGCTTGGGCTTCAGCCCGGGCACGTAGATCATCAATGGCTCACCGGCGAACTCACTCATTAATGGCGGGCTCGAGCACGGTAATCAGCTCGGAAATCGTCGAAACGATGGCATCGGGTGGAGCGAATTCGTCCGGCCAGCCGTCGCCATTGCGGTTGACCCATGCAGTACGCAGGCCCGCTTCCCTGGCGCCGGCGATATCTATCTCCGGATGATCCCCGACATGCAGGGTCTGCTCTGCGCCGACGCCCGCCCGATGAACGGCTTCGTCAAACATTCTCCGATCCGGTTTGGCGGCGCCGACGTCCACCGCCGTCACGACATCGTCGAAAAGATGCCGGATACCGATGCGTACGAGATTCGCATTGCCATTGGTTACGGCAACCAGCACGAAGTGCTCTGTAAGCACCTCCAGCGCCGGCAGCACATCCGGGTACAGTTCGACATCGCTCCGTGCCCGATCAAAAACGTCGAAAGCGTCATCGGCCAGAGCGGCCGTGTAGCCGGTGCTCAACGCCATGCGTTCCAGGACCATCTTGCGGATGAACCGAAAGTCGTGCGTTTGCTCCCAGTGCTCGTCCATGACCTCTTCGCGCAACGCATATGCCTCTTCGGGCGAAAAAGACCCGGGGATCCTCGGGAAGTGCTCGCCCAGCCACGCCCACATTTTCGCCTCGGCCCGCCTGATGACGGGCTCGATTTCCCAGAGCGTGTCGTCGAGGTCGAAAGTAATGGCGCGAATACGGTGCAAGGCATGGCCCCTGGTCAGGCTACGAAATCCATTGTGGTCTTATAATGTGCCGGACTTCAACCGGCCGGGAGGACGCGTGAAATACCTGCATACGATGGTCAGGGTCAGCGAACTGGACGAATCGCTGGATTTCTACTGCAACAAGCTGGGCCTCGAGGAGCTGCGCCGCTACAACAACGAGCAGGGCCGTTTCACCCTGGTATTCCTGGCCGCACCCGGCGACGGAGAGGCGCAAGTCGAGCTCACTTACAACTGGGACCCGGAAGACTACGGCGAAGGACGGAACTTCGGCCACCTCGCCTATGAAGTCGATGACATCTACGCAATCTGCCAGCGGCTGATGGATGCCGGCGTCACGATCAACCGGCCGCCACACGACGGCCGCATGGCCTTCGTGCGATCGCCCGATAATATCTCGATCGAACTGCTGCAGAAAGGCGATGCACTGGCCCCCGCCGAACCCTGGACGTCCATGGGCAACACGGGTCACTGGTAGTCAGACGGCAAGGGCATCGATCAGTCACTCAGACGCGGGCGTCCGACACATCCGTCATGAACCAGAACAGACATTCGAACGTAAATGCTGCGCAACCTCGCCGAGCTCTGACCTTACGCGGGAGATCCGGGCAGCAGGGGCGGCAATTCGTCGCTGCCGGTTTTCTCGTGGTCGGCGGTTATGCCTGAAAGCGACCGCAGTGCCTTTGCGAGCCTGTCACCGTCCCATGAGTCGCCACCCGGGCCGTAGCTCGCGCTGCACAGTGCGTTGAGTTCCGTTGCCAATGGATCGGATACCCGGGAGGCAAGCTCGCCGATGCTGCGGGGCGAGTTACTCGGCCACTCCAGCCTGCCCCAGTTCAACAGGGACGATTTGACTGCCGTGTCATCGCCCGCCAGGGCCGCGCGGCGTGCTGCCCTGAGAAACTTCGCCTGCTGCCTGT
>JBHHWI010000091.1:0-12382 GCA_046756445.1 Woeseia sp.
GTCGAAGACCCGAGAATCGCCTTGTGGCGATTCGAGCCAATCTCTCCGGGCGCGCAACTAACTGAAAACCGGGGCCCTCAGGGGCCCCGGTTTTCAGTTAGAAGTGTTTCGGATGACGATGAGAACTCCTGTTCGACAAAACGCGATAGCGTTTTGGGCGCCGGAGCGCAGCGAAGGCGGGTCGAAGACCCGAGAATCGCCTTGTGGCGATTCGAGCCAATCTCTCCGGGCGCGCTATCTCCTCATCGAGATCTGATGCTACGCGGGAATATTGCGGATTAGCCAAACAGGCCTGGTTAGACACCAGATTTCTTTTGATCTGGAACCGATCGCGTATGTTGGCATTGCAAAGTAAGGTAAACTGAAGACTGATTCTCACCCGATTATCGAGCTTGCGGCCTTTAGAGCCCATATCCTCCTTTCTCGGTTCCCGATATTAAGGAGGCTCGAATGACCACGAAACTTCACATCGGCAATATCCCGTCCACAGCGACAGACAAAGACCTCGAAATCATGTTTCGACGATTCGGACTCGTCGAATCTGTCGGCATAACAAGAGATCCGCATACTGGTTCGAGCAAGGGATGTGGATATGTGGAAATGCGCAACGAAGTGGATGCCGACACTGCCATCAGTCGACTCAACTTCAGTCAATATGGTGGCCGAACAATTGGAGTTAGCAGAGCACGGACAACTCAGAAATCAGCCGCTGTGCGCGATTGAGCATGAAAATCGGGTCTGTTGTCCTCATCTGATGCCAAATGCGCCGCTTTCATTGTGGGTGTATTGATATGCCGACATATGGTATGGACCCATAGCAGGCATGACACAAAGGTGGAGAAGTAGTGAATGAGCTCAACCATACTAGTGCTGTTCGGGTACGGCTCGGTTGTTAGTCTGCGCAATCGGTGTATACTCCGCTGCCCCAATACATCGCGTCTATTGAGTCTGCCGGCATCGTGCCTACATCCTCTTGAGCGGTTATTGAACCTATAGGAGGAATCATGGGTAGGAAACTTTATGTCGGTAATCTGCCGTACTCCGCCGATCAGCAGTCTCTGACGGAAAAATTTAGCGAGTGCGGTACGGTCGATTCAGTTAATTTGATCACCGATCGAGATACAGGTCGAAGCAAGGGCTTTGGTTTCATCGAGATGTCGAGTGATAGCGAGGCGCAGAAGGCGATCCAGGAACTCAACGGCATGGACTGCGATGGCAGGCCGATGACCGTAAATGAGGCCAAACCCCAACGGAAGAAATCCACGGGCGGAGGCCGAGGTGGATTTGGTCGTGGTGGAAGCCGCTGGTAAGCCATATTCCTGACACATCAAAATTCACCAACAATATGCGCTGAGCAGCTCCGAGCTGGCGGGCGTGATTGCCCCCACCGGGAATCTGGATGCCTGACGAATCCGTAGCTCTGGCACAACCCTTCGAGATCGTTTCGGTCCAACGGACAAAGCCACCAAGCGGTGGTGAAGGGTCCGACTGGCATCGCTACATAATCGTACAGGGCACAAATACCATTCACGGCTACCGACAAGGAAATCTTGGAGCCGTGACAAGCGCAGTCGAGGAGATCGTCGCCCAATTGAACGACCGGCGCATCGGCAAACGCGGTCGCGTTCAACTAATGACGACGCGGAAGAAAAGTATCGATAAGTGACGATTGTTCACGTTGCTAGCAGGCGCAGGATCCTAATCGTGATCCTTCAATATCGCAGTACACTTTGCTGTTGTCTCATGGACTATAGTTCAATGTGAGCAACCTAATTCGATTTCCAGGTCTTTATACGAAAAGGACGGCCCCATCCAGGCTTAAAATTTTTATGTCCAATGCAGTTGACAACAACCTCGCCCTATTCTGCGACTTCGAGAACATTGCGCTTGGCGTTCGAGACGCGAAACATGCAAAGTTCGACATCAACAAAGTTCTCGAACTATTACTGGTCAAGGGAAGTATTGTTGTAAAAAAAGCCTATTGTGACTGGGGGCGTTATAAAGACTTCAAAGCGACGATGCATGAGGCAGCTTTCGAGCTAATCGACATTCCGCACCTGCGACAATCCGGCAAGAATTCGGCCGATATACGAATGGTCGTCGACGCACTTGACCTGTGTTACACCAAGTCTCACGTTAATACCTTTGTCATCATTAGTGGCGACTCCGATTTTTCCCCGCTTGTCAGCAAATTGCGCGAGAATGCCAAGACTGTTATCGGTGTCGGTGTCCAGAACTCAACGTCGGATTTTTTGATTAGCAACTGCGACGAGTTCATTTATTACGACGATATCATCCGCGATCAAAAACAGAAAAATAAGGCGCAGAAGGCGGGTCAAGGACGTTCATCAAAGAGCAAAGTGGCCAAGGGCAAACCGAAGGACGCTCAGCAGGAAGGGATCGATCTGGCGCTCGAGACGGCTGCGGCGCTTAATTCCGAGAGGGGTGACCAGGAAAAGCTCTGGGGGTCGATGGTCAAGCAGGCGCTCAAGCGGCGCCGGCCGAGCTTCAATGAAGGGTCCTATGGATTTGATTCGTTCAGCAAGTTGCTGGAGGAAGCTCAGGCTCGGGGTCAATTGGAGCTGGAACTGGACGAACGTTCTGGCGGTTACATAATTCGTAGGATCGTTCGCGAATAAGTTCGATCGTGGCGCTGTAGTGTCCATCTAGCAGGTCAATCGAGAAAACAGAAATCTCCAGCTACTGCAGGGATGGAACCGTGTCGACTATGAATCGAACGGTATCAGGAGGCGTCGGCAAGCGCCGGAATGGTCTTCTTCAGGCGTATATACATGAACAGGTAAATGAACATGCCCGTCAGCGATGCAATCGCACACATGACAAATACGCTGCCATAGCCGAGACCGATCGCAAGTATCGAGGCAGCAATGTTGGGGCCCAGAATCTGTCCCAGCCCCTGTGCGCCGGGCATCAATGCAGCGAAACGACCGGAGTGGTCCACGTTCGCAACAGTCGCCATCTGGTAGACGTCGACAAAAATCCACAGAAAATTGAAGCTGAACATGCTGATTACGATATTCGTATCGTTTATTCCACCCGCCAACATGACAACGATGATGGCCTGAAGCACAAGCGTTGCGAGCAAGGGGCGGGCAAGTCCAAAGCGATTGCTAATCAGAGTCGCAAACAGACAGCCGAGAATTGAGCAAAAGGATGTCCAGACGAGCACTCTGCTGACCCACTCTGGCGTTGCGTCCGAAGCGAGGCTGGCCAGCTCGATGTATGTCCAGTACGCACCGATATTAATATAGGTCGCGAGCATCGCGCCAAGAACCAGCCATGGAACATAAGCGGGTACATGCTGATGCTCACTGTGACGGCCGCCACTGCTCTCCTCGACGTCAACTTCGATATCGAGGCCTTTCTCGACAGGCCTCGGCGGTATCCAATTCAGAAATAGAAGGCCGAACAGGTAACAGCCAATGAAAACCATATAGATGCCGTTCATGGAGAGCTGTGGAAGAATGTGTAATTCCAGCGCCTGGGAAAATGCAAACGCGAACAGCAAGATGTTGAATGCGCGCGCGGGTTTTTGCGTTGCTCCAAGCGTGGCAACCGCAACCGCCGTATAGATACCACTACCGGTACCGGCAATGAGCCTCAACCATAGAACCTGCTCATAATTGAGCATCACTGTGCACAGCGCGTTCGCCCCGACGGCGAGCGCGACAGAGCCGAGGACCAGGTGATGCCGGTTGACCCTTGCAATGACGAGCGCCGTCAATACCGCACCGAGAGCCAGCCCGCCAAGGTCCGCTCCCGCAACCCGCCCGACCTCGACCTCGGAAAAGCCGAGCAGATTGACCCAGGCGGTGCTGATAACCGGTATCCCGACGAGCACGCCATAACCGACCAGTGCCATGTACAACGATATGGAGATAGCGCGCCAGCCGTCGAATACGGTGCGATGATGCAGCAGCTTAGTGCCGGTTTCGGTCATATTAAGGAATTGCTGTTTGCAACAGCCCGCCTGGCTGCCGGCGGCCCGGCCGATTTATCGAGATGCTCATTCGTAAGGTTGGGGCATTGCGAACGCTAATAGCGTGTGGGCGGAGTAGTGGACCGATGCTCGCGATTGTGGATGGGCTTTGACTGAACATGGCATTCAGCCCAGGTAGAGTGCCATTTCAACTCACGTTGATAATTGATGCGCGCCCACAACTGCGACGGCGGGCGACCATCGGTGTACTCAATATCCGCGAGCGCCAGATTGGCCTTGAGAATCGGTGACCAGGTTGTGCATGTGATCTCGCCGCATTGCTTACCGCTTTGGCGAGAAACGCGGCGTTGGTCAGACCGTTATGACCTGCACCAATGACGATTGCGTCGTAATGGTCCATAGGCGATGGGCTTTCCTGCTTTTACCGGTCAACCGGGCGACTTTATCGCACGGAATTACGGGCGTCTGTGGAGCGTATAGGCGCGGTAGTCCAGCATGCACGCCAGTGTTGACAATTGTACGACTCGAGAGAGCAGGAGATAAATCGTGGAGACGGCGCCCAGGGTGTATACGATAATAGGCTGAGTAGCATCGGATCGGAGGTGTTGGCCATGCTGGATAAGAGGGAGCAGGATTGGCGATCACTGGCGGCGGACCTCGAGATCGAGGGCCGTGCATTCATCAATGGTCAGTATCGGGATGCCCTGACTGGCGAGACGCGTGAGACCATGAATCCGGCGAACGGCAATAAGCTGACCGACGTCGCGAACTGCGGAATTGAAGACGCCGATCACGCCGTTGCCGTCGCACGTGCGACATTTGAAAGCGGGGTCTGGTCCGCAATGGCGCCTGCCGATCGGAAAACGGTGCTGGTGCGCTGGGCAGACCTGATCGAGAACCATGCCGATGAAATCGCACTGCTCGAATCGCTGGATGTCGGCAAGCCGATTGCCGACACAACTGCCGTTGATGTGCCGTCCGCCGTGCGTACGATCCGCTGGAGCGGCGAGGCCATCGACAAGGTGTACGATGAGATTTCTCCCACTCCAGCCGACAGCCTGGCGCTTGTGCAGCGATTACCGCTGGGCGTGGTTGCGGCCATCGTGCCGTGGAATTTTCCGCTTTCGACTACTGCCTGGAAGCTGGCCCCGTCTCTGGCCACCGGGAACTCGGTGATCCTCAAACCGGCCTCCAATACGCCGCTGTCCGCGTTGCGTATTGCGGGCCTTGCCAGCGAAGCCGGGTTGCCCGATGGAGTGCTGCAAGTATTGCCGGGTCCGGGCGGCAGTCTCGGTCGGCACCTCGCCTTGCACCATGATATCGACGGCCTGACTTTCACTGGCTCTACGGAAGTCGGCAAGCAACTCATGCAATATTCGGGTGAGTCCAACCTGAAACGCACCTTCCTGGAGCTGGGCGGCAAGAGCCCCAACATCGTGTTCGCGGATTCGAATCTGGAAAAGGCAGCCGCATTTGCCGCCGTCGCGGTGTTTTATAACGGCGGTCAGACCTGTACCGCCGGTACCCGACTGATCGTCGAAGAGAGCATTCGGGAGCGATTTATCGAGATGGTGGTTGCGAAAAGTCGAAACTGGATGCCGGGTGATCCCCTGGACCCGGCGACGGCAATGGGCCCGATAATCGACGCGGCACAGCTCAAGATCATCGCCAATTACGTTGACATCGGCCGGCGGGAAGGAGCGTCGCTGATAGCCGGCGGCAGCCAGGTCATGGCGGATACGGGCGGGTGCTATTACGAACCGACCATATTCGACGGCGTCGACAACAGCATGCGCATCGCGCAGGAGGAAATCTTCGGGCCCGTGCTGTCGGTTATCGGTTTCAGCGATGCCGAGGAGGCGGTAACGATAGCGAATGACTCGATCTATGGCCTGGCCGGAGCCGTTTGGAGCAACAATATCAATACGGCGCACAAGGTCGCCGCTGCGGTACGGGTCGGTACAATGGGCATAAATAACTATTTCGGCGGCGACATTACCGTGCCGTTCGGCGGGTTCAAGCAAAGCGGCAACGGACGCGACAAGTCGATGCATGCATTCGACGATTACACCGAGCTCAAGACCACCTGGATAGAAATTGACTAGCGGCCCAACGAAAACCAGAGACAGACGGCTGGGCATGGACGCGGATATCTCGCGCCGCGACTTCCTGAACGGGGTCAGCGTCGCAATCGGCGCTTCGTTGTTGCCATCGGCCTCGAACGCAATTGACATCGGCGAGCAGGATTATGCGGGCTACTATCCGCCGCGACTGTCAGGCATGCGGGGCTCGCACGCCGGCTCATTCGAGGTCGCACACGGATTGCGTAACGGCGCAAGTTGGGATGGCGAGGATACCGGCGAAGAGTACGATCTGGTCGTTGTCGGAGGCGGAATCAGCGGCCTTTCTGCCGCGTACTTCTACCGGCGGGCCATGGGGAATGCTGCCCGGATTCTGATTCTGGACAATCACGACGATTTCGGCGGCCACGCCAAACGCAATGAGTTCGAGATTGATGGCCGGATGATCATTGGCTATGGCGGAACAATGCTTCTGGAGGCGCCCGGCGGTTACCCTGACGTGGCCAAGCGACTCATTCGGGAGATTGGCATCGATACGCAACGTTTCCATACGGCCTTCGACCGCGATCTGTATGCTTCGTTGGGATTATCAGGTGGCATTTTCTTCAACAGGGAATCTTTCGGATCCGATCACCTGGCGATTGGCGACGTCACCGATCCGAATATCCTCAAGCACATTCCGCTCTCAGAGGTGGGCAAAGCCGACCTGGCCCGCCTGTTTGCCGACGATCGTCACTACCTGGGCGATCTGGCTCGCGACGAGCGGATCGATTATCTCGTGCACACCGACTACCGGACGTACCTCAGGGACCGGGCCGGCATCGGCGAGGAGGCCCTGAAAGTTGTGGAGTCTCTGCCGCGTAGCGTCTGGGCCGTCGGTATCGACGCGCTGCCCGCCAGAACGGCCTGGAGCAGCGCGTATCCGGGGTTTGGGGATCTGGATCCGGGCATATCCGCATACTACCGTGAACGGACTGAACCGAATATCTTCCATTTCCCGGATGGCAATGCGTCGGTTGCTCGATTGCTCGTGCGATACATGATCCCCGCGTCAGCGCCGGGCGATGATATGGAAGATATCGTTACGGCGCGCTTCGACTACCGGAAGCTGGACGATCCGCAGTCTGCCGTCCGCATTCGGCTCAACAGCACGGCGGTGCGTGTCCGGCATATCGACGACAAGATCAGAAACCCCGTGCGAGTAACGTACGTACGGGAAGGCGAGGCAAGGAGAGTTACCGCGGGCCAGGTCGTCATGGCCTGCTACCACTCGATCATTCCCAGACTCTGTCCCGAAATGCCGCAAGCTCAGCGCGAATCGCTGTCAAATTCGCTGCGCGCGCCACTCGTGTATACCAATGTCCTGATTCGCGACTGGACCAGTTTTGCCAATCTGGGGCTGCACCATGCGAGCTGTCCCGGAAGTTACCATCACCGCGTTATGCTCGATTATCCGGTCAGTCTCGGCGACTACCATTGTCCAAAACGACCTGAGGAACCGATGGTCCTGCACCTGTGCCGGGTGCCGGGCCGGCCTGGACTGAGTGCGCGAGAACAGTTCGCCGCCGGCAAGCGCGACTTGCTGGCCACACCGTTCGAGACCTTTGAGCGCAATGTTCGGGATCAGCTTGGCAGGATACTCGGCGATGGCGGATTTGACCCGGGCCGGGACATCGCGGCGATAACGGTGAACCGCTGGCCGCATGGCTATGCATACGGATACGACCCGGTTACCGATCGCGTCGCTTTCGAGCCAGGCGAGTGGCCGGAAGAAAAACGACACTGGGAGAAGGGCAGTCGGCGATTTGGCAACATCAGCATTGCCGCAACCGACGCAGCGTCAAATGCAATGACCGAGTCAGCGATAGAGGAGGCGCACCGCGCCGTTAACGACCTGGTCAGGGTAAATTAGTATTCGCACGTTATCGCTCCCGCCGCATGTCACAGCAAGTCTTTCATGCGGTAGTACAGCATGCCCAGGGCAATTATCTGGTTGCCCACCCATTGCGAACCCGGCATGCGAAAGTGTTTCATGTTGGCGAACAAGTCGAACTTTTCCATCGTGCCGGCAACCGCATCGGCTACTACCTCGCCCATGATATGAGTCGCGGCCACGCCGTGGCCGGAATAGCCGTGGCAGTAATAGACATTCTTGTTGATGCGGCCCACGACCGGGATGCGATTCAGCACGATACCCATCAGCCCGCCCCACTCGTAGTCGATCCGCACACCTTCTAGCTGCGGGTAGATCTTCAGCATCCGGGGCAGGATGTACGCCTTGATGCTGGCGGGCTCACGGCCGGAGTAATTGCATCTGCCTCCGTAGAGCAGACGCTTGTCGGCTGACAGGCGGTAATAATCCACGACCTCGTTCAGGTCGCAGACGGCGAGATCCAGTGGATTGATGTCATTGGCGACGTCGCCGGACAGGGGCTCCGTTGCGATGATGTAGCTGCCGGCCGGGAAAACCAGATTTGACAGGTGCCTTGGTTCGAGCCGGCTGTATGCGTTGCCGGCCAGCACCACGGCGTCGGCTTCCACGTAGCCGGTCGCGGTTTTTACTTTAGGGCGGTCGCCGTGCTCGATGCCGGTGGCCGGCGACTGCTCGAATATCTGCACGCCGAGTCCGCGCGCGGCGCTTGTCTCGCCGATGCAGAGGTTCAGCGGATGCAGGTGGCCGTCACGGTAACAGACGAAGCCGCCAACATAGGCATCCGTACCCAACATGGCGCGAGTCTTTTCCCTGTCCCAGACTTCATATTTGTAGGGAAAATTGTGGTGGTCTCTGTCCGCGGCATATTCTTCCACGTATGCCATGTGACGCGGCTTTAATGCAGTTTCTATAAAGCCGTTTTTCAGGTCGCACTCGATGGCGTACTTCTCGACCCGCTCATGGATGATGTCATTGCCCCGCCACCTGAGGTCCCACAGCATATCGGCGATGCCTTCACCGTGTTTCTCGCGGATCCTGGCGAGTCCGCTGATGCCGTTGATCAGCTGCCCGCCGTTCCTGCCGGAAGCGCCCCAGCCGACCCGGTTGGCCTCGATGAGCGCCACGGAATAACCGCGTTCGGCCAGTGTCAGTGCGGTGGCAACGCCGGTAAAGCCGGCGCCAACCACGCAGACATCCGCCGACTTGCTGCCTTTCAGCGCCGGGTAATCGGCGGTTTCATTTGCCGTGGCGGCATAATAGGACCTGGCGTGCTCCTGTTTCTGCCTGATTGCCTTCATCTCGTTTTCTGATCGCAGCATTTATGCCTTTATTTATATCGACTGATCGATATAATTGTAGTTGTCAGGATGAAGATGCGTCAAGACCCGAAGTGAAGGAACAGGCCCATGCCGAAGATCGTCGATCATGACATTCAGCGTGTGAAATTTGCGGAAGCGGCCATGAGCCTGATCGCGCGGCATGGTCTCGAGGGCGTGACCATGCGGGCAGTGGCCGCCGAAACCGGCCTGTCGTACGGTTCATTGTTCCACTATTTCGACTCCAAGGACGAACTGCTGATGCATGCCGTTCGTCACTCGACCTCGCTGCAAACCAAGCGGGTCAACGAATACACCAGCCAGTATTCCGGCCTGAAAGCGCTGGAGCATCTGTTGTGTGATGACGCGATCATCAATGAGTCCTCCAGGGATTCCTGGATGGTCTGGCTGACCTTCCTGTACAAGGCGGCCTTGCAGGCGTCGTTCGCTGCGATGAATGCCGAGCTGATCGACGGCTGGCTGGCGAGAATCACGCGGTTACTGGAAGACGCTCAGCAAGCCGGCGAAATCAGCCGGAAACTGGATGTCGGCTTCGAGGCAATGGCTGTCTGGGCGTATTCGGCCGGAATCGGCCAATTGGGTCTGCTGCATCCCGAGTCGTTGCCGGCCGAACTGCAGAAGAAGTTGATCTGTGCTTATCTGGACAAGCTGCGCGAGGGTTGATCCTGGGAAGCCTTGCGGCCCTGGTGACGCGAGACGAACAGGGCTGCGCCGAGTCCAATGAACACCATGGGCAGGAACGGTACGATGAGCTCCACCCAGAATCCGAATTCCGTGTCGGGAAGCAGCTCAAAAGCACGCGGGCCCCAGGCGTTCCCGAAAACCATCAGATACAGGCCGGACACTATCATTGCTACGGCGGTAAGCGATGTCGCAAGTCTGATTATCATTCGGGTGGCTCCGTATCATATTGCTCGAGCTGGTCGGTAATTTCGTGCCACGGTGCCTTCGAGCCCACATACGCATGATATCCCGGCGGGCGCGGCGGGTCGCCCTCGACCGTGCTCATGCTGATGTACAGGGCCTCAGGTTCTTGCCTGGGATCGACCAGGATACTCGAGCCGCATTCGGCGCAGAAGACCCGATCGTTGATTTCCGATGACGCGTACACCTTTATGTCAGTCTCACCGGCGACATAACGAAACTTGCCCCGGGAAACACCGGCGAAGGTGGCATAAGCGGCGCCATGCAGCCGGCGGCATTGCGAACAATGGCAGTGACTGAAGTTCTCTATGTCTCCATCAACCTCGTACCGAATGCGCCCGCATTCGCAGTGTCCTTTGATCATCTTTCCACACCTCTAATCATCTTGTTTTTTGTTTGCCAAGCAGCTCATCACGCCATTCGCTGACATTCATTTCGATGGCTGCGAAGCCGCCAATCCAGACCAGCTCATCCCAAAAGTACAACCAGTGTGACAGCGTAGCCCAATAAATGCCCAATGCTATCAGCGACAGATACAGGAAAATCTTGAGTGTGTTTGCCGTGGACATCAATGCACCGCCGGTTACGCCCCGGTCCTGCAGGCGCACAACGACCTCGATCGCAAGCAGAATCAGCAGCCAGACAACCACCTCGACAAGATCGACCCATGCAAGGCCTCTTTCTAGGTTCAGCCCTGCCATGTCGCTGACGATCGGGTCATCCGCCAACCAATAGAACTGATAATCATTGGATAATTCGCCGCACGTTTGTTCATTTACCTCCGTGTACTCGAGGTTGTACACGTATGAAACGTCGGCGTTGATCATGTCGCACAGGCTCGCCACATTCTCTACAGCAACAGTAGGCTGCAAGTTGACGGCGGTGATGGCGAACGCGTACACCGTGTGGGCGATCAGCACGTAGCAGCACAGACGGACCCCTCGCACTGTATGTGATACCCAACCCTTCCAGTCTTCGTCCTCGACAACGTAGGTCTCCAGCTCGAACATGAATAGCAGAAGAAACCAGGCGGACTCGTCGATGCTTGTGGCAAACTCGCTGGTCCAGTCGAGAATGGTCGATCCGGCGTGGAGTGTATGGACGGCCCTGTTCCAATCTTCAAAAATCTAGAACACGAAGTTGATGATCAGCAGCGTGTATACTGTCCACTTGATGGCCTGTTGAATCCTGTGAACGTTGGAATCGGTGCCGGCTGCCGTTCGCGGGCTCATTGGCGAATCATACGGGTGCGACTCGCGCGCAGACTCCACGCCTACACGCATGGACGCTGCAGGAATCATGGTTCCCATACAGTTGGAGTCAGCCGGTAGGATATGTCTATACCAGCACAGCAATCGTCCATACTGAACAGCAAACTTCTTAATGGCTGGAGGCTGTTCGCGCTTATTGTGATCCCGATGTGTGTTGCCGCTGGACTGATGATGACAACCGTCGATCTGGCCAGCCCTTCGGGTGTCTCTTCGATGATTCAGTTCTCGGTCCGGCTGGCTGTTCCGTGGTTATTCATTGCGTTCGCGGCTTCGTCGCTCGTCGTCGTCTTTCCCGGGGGGGCGAGTCGCTGGCTGCTTCGAAATCGCCGCATCATTGGTCTGTGTTTTGCTGCTGGCATGGCGTGGCAATTGGCCTTCATCTTGTGGATGGTTATCGGATATTGGGACTACTACCTCGAAGAGGTCTACAGCTATTTTGACCTGGCCGAGCAAATACCCGGTTACGTGATTCTCATCGCGATGACCCTGACGTCGTTTAGGTTTGGCCGCAGTAAGCTGAGTACACGGCAATGGACGATACTGCACAAGGGCGGGATATACTTTCTGTGGGGCGTTGTTTGGAGTACCTATTGGTTCGAACTTTATTACTATGAGGACATCCAGATGATCGACTATGCGTACTACTGGGCCGGGTTTGCAGCCTGGGGAATTCGAATGCTGGCATGGAGCAGGAAACGAGCCCTGCGGCCTGCGACCTGAGCATCCTGGATTTTCTACAGTCGATCCTTTACCCGGTTGTATATCATGCCGAGCGCACCCATCGGCTTACCGGGCAAATGCGCCCCGGGAACAACAAATCGACGAAACTTTGTGAGCGATGCAACCCGCCCTGCAGGTTGCTGTTACGGAACTAG
>JBHHWI010000092.1:0-12274 GCA_046756445.1 Woeseia sp.
CTAGGCCCGAAGAATGCATGAGAGTCCGGTCTGTGGCCGGGCCTCGTTGCGCCTGACTGGCCCTTCCCTCGAGCCATAGCCTGCTATGGCTCGCGGTCCAGGGCTGTGTCAGTCACAACGATCTCGCACCCACATTCCCACACTCTCATGCATTCTTCGGGCCAGCAACGAGTCGTCGACGGTAAAAGACATGCATACCGATGCCACGGCTTGCCAGGAAGCACATAAACGCAAGCCACAAGCCGTCGTTGCCGTAGGACTGCAGCGCATACCAGGCGGGCACGAACACGACGAACGCCGAGATCAGCATGATGTCCCGCATCTCCTTCGCCAAAGTCGCGCCGACGAATACGCCGTCATAAAGATAGGACCACACGGCGACCAGCGGCGAAAGAATCAACCACGGCAGGTAGCGGGCTGATGTCACTCGTATGTCCGGGAGGTCGGTCAGCATCGCAATAATCCATTTGCCGGCGATCGCGAAAAAAACGCTGAAACCGGCAGCGACGATGAGCGACCACCTGAGGGCCAGCGCCACGGAACGATTCAAGGCCTCCCTGTTCCTTTCGCCGACGGCCTTGCCTACGAGAGCCTCCGCGGCATGCGCAAAACCGTCCAGCGCAAACGAAAGCAGATGCTGAAGGTTCATGAGAACGGCGTTCGCGGCAAGTATCAATCCGCCGAGCCGGGCGCCTTGAGCCGTGATGAATGCAATGGTGAAAGCGAGCGCCATCGTCCGGACGAAAAGGTTGCCGCTGACGGAAAAGTAGGCAGTGTATTCGCGAAGCGTCGTCAGTTTCGAAACGCTCCAGTGCCCCTTGTGCCGGCCCAGTTCCCTGCAGACAAAGGCAAGGCCGACCGCAATACCTGCATATTCCGCAATGACGGAAGCGAGAGCCACGCCGTCGACCCTCATTCCGACGACAATGACGAGCACAAGGTCGAGAACGATGTTCGTACTGTTGGTTACGAGCACGATGATCAACGGGACGCGGGCATTCTGCAGGCCGAGAAACCATCCAATCAGGGCATAGCTCGCCAGCGTCGCCGGCGCGCTCCAGATGCGTATAGAGAAATACTGTTCGGCGAAACCGGCTACTCTCGCATCGGGACCGATAAGTGACAGGGCCAGGGCGCCGATCGGCGCCCGAAGCAGAATCAGAGCAGTCGCGATTGCCAGGGCTACGATCAGGGCCTGTCCCAGCGCAACACGGATTCCGTCGAAGTCGTTGGCGCCGTAGCGCTGCGCGGCGATACCGGTCGTGCCCATCCGCAGGAAGTTCACGCCCATGTACAGAAAGGCGAATATCGTCGCCCCGACTGCGACTGCGCCAAGGTAGGAGGCGTCCTCGAGATGGCCGGTTACGCCGGTATCGACCATTCCGAGCAGCGGCACGGATATGTTCGAAAGAATCATCGGCGCAGCGATTCGCCACACGCTTCGATTGTCCGGCAGCGCGCTGCTTGAGTTCAATTCGGCCAAAGCTTCTCGAAATCGGTGAACGGCGTCGCAGGCGTCAGTAACGAATGCCCATGCGGCGGTAAAGACGACCGAGGAGCCACACAGGGGCAATCATGATCAGCTGCATATCGCGAGCCACCCGATGAATATCGCGCCGCGAGCCCTTGCCGAGATACAGCCCGGCGGTGCCGAGGGTGAATATCGCGATGGAAGACCAGAGAAGGGAGTTGACGACGGTGCCCAGCGCCGTGATCAGTACCGCGATCCCGACGACCAGGGGCAACATTCCGATCGCCAGCGAGATCGAAATAATGAAGTAATAGACCGTTGCCGCCATCAAGAACGCAGTGCCCCAGTTCAGGAGCGGAGATATGTTCGGGAAAGCTTCGGGAATCGGCAATGACCACAGGAAACCGACTATGCCAAATATGACCAGTGGCACGGCAATCCAGTGCAAAACTGCATTTTGCGTTTGCCTGTGATTGTTATCGTATTCTGTGAGCCAGTGTTCAGTATCCGACATGTACGCTCTACCCTATGACGGGCCGCCATTCTACCCTCTTTGGAATACCGGCCGCGAAATACCCGGGAATGATTCCGTGGCAAAAAATGTGACGTGCATGCGCCGTCGTCTTCCCGGGACACGGTAAAGTTGTTGCCCTCTTCCGTATTGGATTGCTTTGAACAGCAGGATCGGGAATTCACATGGACACCAAATCGCTGAGACTCATCATTGTTATAGCGGCCCTCACGGCAGTGCTCGGGGGCTGTACTGTTCTTGACCCATTTACGCGGGATTCCAAGACCAGCAACGCCACGAAGGGGGCGATTATCGGCGCCGCATCTGGCGCGGTTGTCGGCCTGGTCTCGGGAGACGACTCGGTCGAGCGCCGCAAGCGCGCGCTGATTGGCGCCGGTATCGGCGCCCTGGCTGGCGGCGCAATCGGTTACTACATGGATCGACAGGAAGCCAAACTCCGTGCAGAGCTCGAAGGCACTGGCGTCAGCGTCACGAGAATCGGCGACAACATCACTTTGAATATGCCAGGAAATGTAACCTTTGCGACGAACAGCTCGGATCTGAGCCCGGCGTTCTTTGACGTATTGAATTCGGTATCGAAAGTCCTGATCGAGTTCGATCAAACCGTGGTGGAAGTCGCGGGTCACACCGACAGCGATGGAAGCACCCAATATAACCAGGGATTATCGGAACGCCGCGCACTTTCAGTCGCAGAATACTTGCGCACACAGAATATTATGAATCAGCGACTGATGACGGTAGGCATGGGTGAACTGAGACCGGTGGCGGACAATTCCACGGATTCGGGCAAGCAGGCCAACCGCCGCGTCGAGATTACCATGGTGCCTGTCACCGCTTGATGACGCGCGGCAGGATCATCTGGTGGCGCGGGCAAATAGACCTCGGATTCTGATAGGCGGCGCCCGCGAAGGCCTGGAGATAAGACCGCAGCTCACTCAGCTTGACGATTTCGTCGACGAATCCATGGTGAGCACAATAAAGAGGGCCTGACGTGTCGCGATAGCGTTGCGCCAGCTCATTCATCTTCTCGACGATGGGTTCCAGCGGCCGGCCGGCGTCCTTCTCCTTGACCGCACGCCGCGCATAGGTTGCCACGGCAGCAGTCTCACCGTGCATTACTGCGATGTCGGTTGTCGCCGTACCGAGTGTAAACGCGTTGTGCCGGTTGGCGTTGGGACCACCAAGCACGTAATGGGCGGCAGCGCTGCCTTTTCTCAATACAACGAGCATCAGCGGCACTTCCGTTTGCTGGATAGAGTAAATCAGCGACTGCCCGAGCCCGAGTAGCTCGGCCCGCTCGGCCGCATCGCCGACATCGATGCCGGTGGTGTCCTGAAACCAGATCATCGGCACCCGGTCGCGGCCGCATAGCGTGACGAATTCATTCATTTTGATAAGGCCCTGGCGATACAGCTTGCCGCCTATGCCCGGGTAGTCGGCGTATTCAGGATAACCCTTGCCGAGAAAGCCCTGCCGGTTGCCGATAATACCAATGAGCATGCCGTCGATCTTGCACAGACCGGTGTACATCTCCGGTCCGTAGTCCGGGCGAAATTCCATGTGTTCGCCGCCGTCAACGAGCCGGGCGAGAACCTCGTCGAAGTCGTACACTTCCTTCTGGTTGAAGGGCAGCAGGCTGTAGATATCCTCTGCCGCGAACTTCGGAGCGGCCGGTTCGGCGACCCGGAAAAACTCCGGCGCGTAGGCCGGCATGCCCGCCATGTACTCCTTGATGCCGTCCAGTACCCCGGTCTCTTCTTCATAGACGTGAGAGAAAAACCCGGTATGGTCGTAATGCGTCTGGGCATTGCCCGGTGGCCGGCCGGCAAATTCCCGGGTTCTGGCAATTATCTCTTCGAGCATTTCCACGTCGAATCCGCCGCGAGGCGCCATTCCGGAGACAATTCCAACGCCGCCGACCGCCATGTTCGCGTCCTTGTGGGCGAGCAAGATCGTGGGGCTGATGCTTTGATACCCGCCGCCGGCCGGATTGGTACCGTAGATTCCCGCCAGCACCGGGACGCCGGCCTGCTCGAGTTCGGCATGCCGGAAGAACGGTGTGCCGGCGCCACGCCGGTTGGCGTAGAACTTTTCCTGCTCGGGAAGTTTCGCGCCGCTGCAATTGACCAGCCAGACCAGCGGAATATTCAAGCGCCAGGCCAGATCCGTTACACGCAGGATGTTTTCAGACTGCCCGGGCAACCATGCCCCCGCCATGACCTTGTTGTCGAATCCGATGACGACGGCCCAGCGACCCTCGATCCTTGCGAGGCCATCGACGACGTTGGTCGTGCCCTCGGCGTTGTCGAGCGGGTTGTATAAACTGTGCAAGGGTCTCCAGCTGCCCTCATCGACGAGATACTCGATTCGCTGCCAGACCGTCATCCAGCCGCGTGCATTGATCTTCTCGGTTGGGAATCCTGCTTCCTCCACTTTATTTTTTGCCGCCTCGATTGCGGCCTCGGCCTCCTGCAAAGCGACCAGGCTTTCGGCGGCGCGCTTGACGCGCCCGGTCTTGAGCGCTTTGCCGAATTCGTCCATGTGCTCGAAATACGGTCTCATTCGTATGTACTCCGATCAACGATTGGTGGTATGTCCACAGGCCACACCGGATATGATCAGTTTCTGCACGTTCGAAGTTCCCTCGACGATCTGAAGCGATTTTGCATCGCGATAGAAGCGCTCCGCGGGGTACTCGGTCGAGTAGCCGTAGGAGCCGAATATCTTCATACACTCGTTGGCGGCATGGACCGCGGCTTCGGAGGCGGCAAGTTTTGCGATGGACGTCTCGTACTGATTGGGCCGGTCCTGATCCTTGAGCCACGCAGCCCGGTAGACGAGTAGCTTCGCTGCCTCGTGCTCAACAGCCATGTCGGCAATCTGGGACTGAATCATCTGATGCTTCGAGATCGGCTTGCCGAACTGGGTGCGGTCGTTCGCGTAGTTGACCGCCAGCTCCAGAGCGCCGCCGGCTACGCCCAGCGCGCCCGCAGCGCAGTTGATTCGCGTGTTATTGAGCTGCCACATACAGATCTTGAAGCCGTCGCCCTTCTTGCCGAGCAAGGCGTCTTTGGGAATTTTCGCGCCGTCAAAAACGAATTCGCCGGTCGGTGAACAATGCAGCCCGAGCTTGGTGTCAATCGCCCTGGCGGTGCAGCCCTCAAGGTTCTTGGGCTCGATGACGAAAGCCGAGATGCCCTTGTGCCTCGCTTCCCGGTCTGTGTACGCGTAAAGCAGACCGGCATCGCCGACATGCGCATTCGATATCCATATTTTGCTGCCATGCAATTCCCAATGATCGCCGGCGTCGACAGCATAGGTCTTCATACTCGCTACATCCGAGCCCGAGTCAGGCTCGGTCATGGCGAAGAATCCCAGTTTTTCGCCCGAGATCCATCCGGGAATGTACTTCTCTTTCTGCGACTCGCTCCCGTACCTGGCAATGGTGAGCGCAGGTCCCAGGTTCTGCATATTGAACTGCACCCGCCAGGAAGCTGATACACGGGCAATCTGCTCAGCCATCAGGACGGATTCCAGGAACCCCATTCCGTTGCCGCCGAGCTCATCGGGCAGCACGCAGGAAAAGAACCCCAGTTCGCCCATGCGCGCGACCCGATCGGCGCGAAATTCGTGTTTTGATTCCTCTTCCTCGAGGGTTGGCGCGATGTCTTCCTCGGCGAAACGCCGGGCGGTATCCTGTACCAGGCGCTGATCTTCGTTTAGCTCAAACATTTTTTCGGCTCGGACACGTCATATTGTCGTGTTCAGTCAATTACGGCGAGCACATCATCTTCTTCGACAGCATCGCCTTCCTTGACCCTGATTTCGGATATCGTACCGTCGCAGGGGGCGTAAATGGGAATCTCCATTTTCAGGGCCTCGACGACGATAATCTGATCGTCTTCCTCGATGGCATCACCGACCTCCACAGACACCTTCCAGATGGTGCCTGCCATCGCAGCCAGAACTTCTTGTGCCATGTCAGATCCCTTTATAGGTTACCCGAGTAATGTCAGAAAGATCCCTGCCGCGATAACCGTCCCGATAACACCGGCGATGTTCGGGCCCATCGCGAACATCAGAAGATTATTCTTCTTGTCAGCCTCCGCTCCCAATCTTTGTACGACGCGCGCCGCCATCGGTACGGCGGATACGCCCGCACCGCCGACGAGCGGGTTGATCTTGTCGGATGTAAAGAGGTTTATGAGCTTTGCCAGAATAACGCCTGTTGCCGTTCCTATCATGAACGCGAACAGGCCGAGCAAGAAAATGAAAATAACCTCCTTGCGGAGAAAGGACTCGGCGCTCATGGTTGCCCCTACGCTTAGACCCAGGAAAATCGTGACGATATTCATCAGCGAATTCTGTGCGGCATCGGTCAAGCGTTCGACGACCTTCGATTCCCGAAACAGATTACCGAGCATGAACATCGCGATTAAGGGGGCGGCTGCAGGTACGAGCAAGATAACTACCACACTCGCGGCAATCGGGAAGAACAATTTCTCGCGGGTACCGACCTTGCGGCTCTTGGTCATGCGAATTCTGCGTTCGTTTTCAGTTGTCAGCAAACGCATCACGGGCGGCTGGATGATCGGCACCAGGGCCATATACGAATAAGCGGCAACGGCACAGGCGCCGAGTAGTTGCGGTGCGAGTTTAGCGGTGAGAAAGATCGTCGTCGGTCCGTCCGCGCCGCCAATAATGCCGATCGATGCCGCTTCCTCGAGCGTAAAACCAACCGACGTAGCGGCAAAAAACGTAATATAGACGCCGGCCTGCGCTGCCGCTCCCAGGAATATCAGGCGGGGCTGAGACAGCAGCGGGCCGAAGTCCGTCAGCGCACCCAGGCCGAGAAAAATCAGCGGCGGAATGACTTCCCACTCTATGCCGTAGTGATAGAAGCGCCAGATCAATCCTTCCCCGGGCTCCATGAGGTCGGTCAGGGGGAGGTTGGCAACCAGTATGCCGAAACCGATGGGCAGCAGGAGCAGAGGTTCGTACTTTTTACTGATCGCCAGATATATCAGACTCAGGCCGATCATCCACATCACCGCCATTGCGGGAGTGACGGCAAGAATACCCATGTGCTCGAACACGGCCATACTAGTCCTGGCCTTCAGATTCGGATCGCTCGACGGCAACCAGGGCGATAATCTTCATGGCCAGGTACAGCACCGCCATGCCGAGGAATACACCGCTGATCCCGTTGACAAATATGTCTGTCGCTGTATCCAATGGCTTTTGTTCCGAATTTCGTTCTTATTAGCGGACGCCTGACAAGGGCGCGTATCATCGCCTAATGGACTAGCCTGTTCAATCGCTGCCGAGAATAACTCCCGGCGCACGCCGGTCTCAATACAGGCGTTTATGCGGAACCTGTCTCGGGATTCCACCGGCCGCGAAGCAAAAAAAACCCCCGATCATCGCTGATCGGAGGCTTGTGTTCAGTTGCATTGTCAGGCTGCCATCTCTCGCTGAAGCTTCTTGATCGCATTGCTTTCTATCTGCCGGATTCGCTCGGCCGAGACGCCATAATGGTCAGCCAGCTGATGTAGCGTCTGCTTTTCCTCCGAAAGCCAACGGCTCTCCAGAATGTGCCGGCTGCGTTCGTCGAGTATCGTCAGCGCGTCCTTCATTCGAGTCGTTGCATCCTCATGCCAGTCAGTCTTTTCGACAAGCTCGGCCGGATCGGCATCGGGGCTCGGAAGGTAGGCGGCCGGCGTGAACGTGTGGTCGTCGTTGGCATCCGGCACCGGATCGAACACTGCATCACGGCTCGTGAGCCTGCGCTCCATTTCGGTCACTTCGGTAGGGCTGACGCCGAGGTCCCTGGCGACGGCCTGCGTTTCGTCATGCGATAACCAGGCAAGGCTCTTCTTGGCTTTGCGCAGGTTGAAGAACAGCTTGCGCTGGGCCTTGGTGGTCGCCACCTTGACGATGCGCCAGTTGCGCAATACAAACTCATGGATTTCCGCCCTGATCCAGTGAACGGCGAACGACACGAGCCGGACACCGAAGTCGGGATCAAATCGCTTGACGGCCTTCATGAGCCCGACGTTGCCTTCCTGAATCAGGTCATTCAGCGGCAGCCCATAGCCCGTGTATCCCTTGGCGATATGGACGACAAAACGAAGATGCGCCATGACGAGTTCACGCGCGGCTTCGAGATCATCCTCGTCACGGAAACGGCGGGACAGCGCCTGTTCGTCTTCCCGGGACAGAACCGGTATCGCGCCGACCGCCTGGATATAGGCGTCGAGGCTGCCGAGGGGACCGGCGAGAGCCAGGTCATGATTCGTGGTTGCAAGGGCGCCAGACATTTGATTTCAATACCTCCTCTTCTCGCAAGATTTTAGCACTCAAGTGCTTAGAGTGCTAACAGCACCCCGGAGTTCCGCGAGCAGATGCGGATAAACTCCTTTGTTATCAATCAGGTATGCAGGAATTCCGCGATCGGATTATGTTCAGCAGCCTATCTCGGCTCGATTCTTCGCATATGGCGCGCGGCAGCGAGCCACGAGCCGGCCAGACCCAGGAGCACACCGATTCCGATGATCGTAAGACTCTCGCCGAGATCGAGGTCGAGGACGGTGTAGGCGCTGTTATAGAGCCCGGCCAGGCGTCCAACCGGTCGTTCCAGCGCATACAGCCCGTAGCTGACGAGGGCCAGCGCAAGCAATCCGCCGCCGAGGCCGTACCACAGACCGGAGTACAGGAACGGCCGTCTGACAAATGCGTTGCTGGCCCCGATGAGCTTCGTGACTTCGATCTCTTCGCGCCGGTTTTGAATGTCCAGGCGAATCGTGTTGCCGATGATCACGACGATCGCGACACCGAGCAACACGGCGCCAACTGTAATTGCACGCCGCATGATGTCGAGTATCGCGTGAAAACGCTGCACCCAGTCCGTGTCGATCTGGACCAGTTCGGACTCCGGAAGATTGCCGAGTTCCTCATGCAACAGGTCCATCGATTGTTCGGTACTCGCGCCGCTCGGCCTGACGATCAGCGTGTGAGGCAGGGGATTCGTTTGCAGATGATCGAGTGCCGCGCCGAATCCCGAAGCGGATTTGAATTCCTCGAAAGCGTCTTCAGACGTGACCAGGGTTACCCTGGCAACGTCGGCGCGCTGTTCGATCAGGGCCGTCAGGCGGGTCGCAGCCTCCAGGGTCACGTCGTTTTTCAGGTACAGTGAGAAGTCGAGCGCGTTCTCCCAGTTGTTGCTGATCGATTGCGCATTCTTGATAATGAGATGCAATGAAGCGGGCAGCGCGAGAGTTACGGCGATGACGAGCAGCGTCAGCAGGCTGGCAAAAGGCTGACGGACCAGACGGCCCAGCGCGCCCACGGCGGTGCTCACATGGCGCAGAAACCAGGTGGATACGGGTCCCGCGGACTTGCCCGAGGGAATCGGCTCGCTGATCCTGTTTACAGCCATCGGTCCTCGCGTGAGTGCGGCTCGGCGCGCCCGAAATAATCCGCGACATCGTCGATTTCTGCCTCGGTCTTCAATTCGCCGTTCACGAGCGGAATCCGTCGGCAGCCAAGCTGGTCGATCAGGGCGAGGTCGTGGCTCGCGATCATCAGGGTCACACCGACCTCGTTAAAGCGCCGAAAGATTCGCATGACCTCGAGAGACAGGTCCGGATCGAGGTTGCCGGTCGGCTCGTCCGCGATCAGAAGCTTCGGCCGGCTGACGATGGCGCGTGCGATCCCGACCCGTTGCTGCTCCCCTGCCGAAAGAGTTTCGGGAAGCTGCTTCTCCTTGTTGAGGAGATCGACCTGATCGAGGGCCGCACGTACGCGCCTGCCGGCATCACGGTGACCCACACCGGATATGATCAGCGGCAGCGCAACGTTATCGAACACCGGGCGGTCGTAAAGTAACTTGTGGTCCTGAAACACCATGCCCATCTGCCGCCGGTAAGCCGGTATTTTTCGTATCGGGACGCGAGCCGTGTTTTGCCCATCGACGATGACATTTCCATTCGTTGGCCTGTCGATCAGGGCAATCAGGCGTAAGAGTGTGCTCTTGCCGGCGCCCGAGTGGCCGGTTATGAAGACCATTTCACCCCGCTCGACCGACACCGACAGCTTTTTCAGGGCCTCCTGGCCTCCGGGAAATCTCTTTGAGACGTTCTCGATCCGAATCATGCGCTCGGCTGACCTTGTAGCAGGGCGTCGACGTATTCGCCGGCCTGGAACGGCTGCATGTCCTCGGCTGATTCGCCGATGCCGATGAAGCGAACGGCGACGCCGAGCTTGTCGGCAACCGACAGCAGAATACCGCCCCTGGCGCTCCCGTCCAGCTTGGTCACGGTTATTCCCGTCAGGCCCAGTGCGTCATGGAACTTCTGCGCCTGCACCAGGGCGTTCTGGCCCTGGCTGGCGTCGAGTACGAGCATTGTCTCCTGCGGCGCGGATGCGTCGTGTCTCGTCAATACCCGCTTTACCTTTGCGAGCTCATCCATAAGGCCTCTCTGATTCTGCAAGCGCCCGGCGGTATCCGCGAGCAGCACATCGATTTTTCGGGACCGTGCCGCCTCATAGGCGTCGAAGACCACGGCCGCCGGGTCGGCGCCCGTTTGCTGCGCAATGACGGGCACATGGTTGTGCCTGCCCCAGGCCTGCAGTTGTTCGACGGCAGCGGCCCGAAACGTGTCACCCGCTGCCAGCATGACCGTATGTCCCTCATCCCGGAACCTCTTCGCCAGCTTGCCGATCGTCGTAGTCTTGCCGGAGCCGTTGACGCCGACCATCAGGATAACAAACGGACTGTCGCTCTCGGGAACGACGAGCGGCTGCTGCACCGATTCCAGGATTTTCGTGGTCGAGCGACGCAAGCCCTCCAACAGTGCGTCGACGCTCTTCAATTCCTTGCGGGCGAGACGATTCTGCAGCCCGCCGATGATTCTCTGTGCGGTCTCGACGCCGACGTCCGCCATGACGAGCCGTGTCTCGAGTTCGTCGAGCAGGTCATCGTCGATCCTACCGCCGGGAGCGAGACTGGCGAGGTCGCGGGTCAGCCACGAGCCGCCCTTGTTGAGCCGGGCGCGCAGCCGCTCGACAAATCCACTGCGCTTGCCGGAATCGGATGGGTTCTGTGCTTGATGCATGGTCAATTTTTGTTAATGCTTCCGGGCTTGGCGCGAGGGAGACATGGCAAGAGCCAAACGCACAGGCCACGATCGATCATTCCCGGGACGGCTGCGTATTGTAGCGGGAAAATGGCGCAGTCGTCTGTTGAGGATAATCGATGAACCGGGCTTAAGGCCGACCTCCGAAAGGACCCGCGAGACGCTTTTCAACTGGCTGTCTCCGGTGATAGCCGGTGCGCGCTGCCTCGACCTTTTCGCTGGCACGGGCGCCCTCGGCATCGAGGCGTTGTCACGCGGCGCCGCACGCGTCGTCTTTGTCGACGACTCTGCCCACGTGGTCGAGGCGTTGCGAAAGACTCTTTCGGACCTGGAGGCTGCAAACTTCGAGGTGTACTTGCGCGATGCGCTGGAGTATTTGCGTGAGGCTGACGCCGAACCGTTCGACATCGTGTTTCTCGATCCACCGTACGAAGAAGACCTGCTGTCCGGACTATGCAGGTCACTGGACCGGAATGGCTGGCTCAACGACAACGCGATTCTTTATCTCGAACAGCGCAGGGATCGCGCCCGACCGGCGCTGCCGGAAGGCTGGGTTACGACGCACGAGAAAATCGCCGGGAAAGTGAGCTATTCTCTCGTGAACACGAAATCCTGAAGGAGCGACGCAATGGCTGTCTCCGCGATGTATCCGGGCACATTCGATCCGATCACGCTCGGACATGAGGACCTGGTACGCCGCGCGACCCTGCTGTTCGACAGGGTCGTGGTCGCAATCGCCGCAAATCCGGACAAGGAACCCATGTTCTCGCTCGAGGAACGCGTCGGGCTCTCGCAGGCGGCACTCGCGGAGTTCGACAGCGTCGAAGTAGTGGGCTACGAGGGGCTCACCGTCAATTTCGCCAGGGACAACGACCTTCAGGCCATCATCAGAGGGCTTCGTGCTATTTCGGACTTCGAGTACGAGTTTCAGCTGGCCAACATGAACCGTCATCTGATCGAGGACGTCGAGACCGTTTTCCTGACTCCGACCGAAACCTACACTTTCATTTCCTCGAGCCTCGTCCGGGAGATCTGCTGCATGGGCGGCGACGTCTCCGAGTTCGTGTCACCCAGGGTGAAGCTCGCCCTGATGGAGCGCTGCGGTCAGACCTGATATTCCGGGGACAGTTTACT
>JBHHWI010000093.1:0-12114 GCA_046756445.1 Woeseia sp.
TTGACCCATATGAATCTGCATGAATCCTGCAGAAATGCCGTCACGAATTTGTGGGTGTCCTCATTCTGTTTCCCGGCCATTCGCAGGTTGTTGCGTTCTGCGCCGGGCTGACGCCGTTGCTATCAGGCAGGTGAGTTTCCCCACGCGATGCGCCAATACTGACCGCCTGTTTGACGTTAGGTCAGCTCTTGGATCAGAACGGTCCGTTGACCACGGTCGGTGAATGCCAGAAGGCTGCCCAGACGGTCTCGTCGCGGATGTAGTACACCGTGTCGTTGTGAATAAAGGCGCGGCTGCGACTGACGTGCGGGGTAGTTATCGCGTCGCGCGGTGGGACGATCGAACCGGCTGAATTCAATGATGCGAGGGCCGGCCGGTTCTTGTCCCGGATCTCGAACAGGAATAGCCCCGATTCCACATGCCGGAAGCTGCCGTCACTGGCGTAGATTTCCGCCGGGATCGTAAAGCGGTCGACACCGTTTATGTCTGCCTGATAGGTAAACGCGTGGCGATCATACCTTGCCTCGCTGTATGAGCCGCGGCCGCCCAGCAGTGCGCTGCCACGCGACAGCGGTTGCGTGATGTTCGACACGTCGAACATCTCCAGTTTGATCCCGCCGTTGCCGCCGGTGCCGAGACCGAGCAGCAGGTCGTCGTTAACCGGATGAAGGAAGTCCGAAAAACCGGTGATGGTCAGCTCGCCGGCGATAAAGGGATCGGCGGGATCGCTCAGATCGATCGCGTACAGGGGGTCTATCTGTTCGAAGGTAACGGCATAGACGCGATCGCCCAGGAATCGCACGCCGTACAGCGCCTCGTTCGGCTTGCCGATTTCCTCGGGCCGCCTGTCGTTCGGTAATTCCGATACCACGTCAAGCGCCGGCCGCAGGGCAGACTCGCGCAGAACGTAGAGCTTGTGGTCGACGAAATCGGGGTTGGTCCAGTCGAACTGCGATGCGAGCAGGCGAAGATCACCGTTATGCTCGCTCATGCGAAAGTCCGCCTGGCCGCCGCGCCAGACCTGGCCCTCGATCTCGGCCGATCCCCGGTAGGAAACGGTGGTGCCGGACAGGGCAAACTTGTGAATCCGCGTCAGGGTCTGACCGAGACTCGCCTGTGACTGAATCTGCGTGAAATAGAGTGCGTTTTGCGAAACATATGCGCCGTACGCGTCATCGTTATAACAGGTCGTGGTGAACGCCGTCGGGTCGTTGACGGGCACGGCGGTGATGCTGGTGATGACCGGGTAGCCGGCCACGTCGGCTGCGTTGGTGATGTAGCAGCGCTCCGGCGCAACCAGTGTGCTCATGACGCCGTTGACGGTGATCTTCGGCAACAGTTCATCGAGCGGTACGCCGGCGAGCAGGGCCTGGTTGTGCGCCTGCTGCCCGGGCGTCGTGACATTGTATTCGAGCCCGTCGATCCAGGGGGCATAGCGGCTTACTATGTATACTGTGTCCCCGATGCGGCGGCTTTCGACGAATACGCCGTCGATCGTGGCATCGATCTCGAGTCGCGGTGAAGCGGGGTCTGCGACGTCGTAAATACGATAGCCCAGCTGCTCCGGCGCCCATATCGCGATATCCGCCCAGAAACCCCCGTAACTGCCGTAGACAGACGTGCCCGTCAGGGCAAACATGCGCTCGTTCGACAAGTACATGCCCTGCACCGACACGCCGTCCTCCAGCGGAATGCTGCCTTGCAGTTCTGCGGCGCCGTTAGCGGGGTCTGTCGCAAGAATACGGATTGAGCGCACGGGATCGTTGGGGGTGCCGATCGCACCGTCGGCCGCCAGGATGTAGCAGCAATGCAGGTAACGTCTCGGCGCGACGTAGAGATGCGTGCCGTCATACCGGACCGCGTCGAACTCATCGACGTTCTTCTCCTGTGTGTAGGTGCCCGTGAAGTTGCCGTCGGCCGCCCCGGACAGCGCGATCTCCTCGGGACTGCGCATGACCGTAAAGCCGGACTTGATCGATGCCTCCAGGTCGGCAGGATCGGTTACCTTGCGCAAGAGGCCCTCGATTGGCGGGACGGGCTCGGTATTGACCGGCGTGCCGCTGCCGCAGGCAGCCAGTATCAGACACGAGCATGCGAGCAGGGATCCTGACAACCAGCGGTTCATGAGACATTCTCCCGTTCTGATGACAGGGACAGTCTATGTCCTGCAAGCACCGCAATCTGTACAGATTGTTGCCTCAGATTGTCGAAATTTGTATTCCTGCCGCTTTACATTTCCTGACAAATTCCATACACCTTTACTAACGGCCCATGTATTGCACCTGACACACTAGCTGGTATGGCCGGGAGTCTGTCGGAGGCGATTCCACTATGAAAACACCTATTGCCGTTGCGCTCCTCATGCTCCTCGCGAGTCCGCCGTGCATTGCCGAATCGACACCGCCCGGCACGCCGCCGCCGGCGGGCCCGACCACGTCGGCGCAGGGACAGGCACAAGCCTCGCGGTGGCAATTCGGCATCGGGCTCGGCTATGGTCTGCGCACCAATCCGCTGGTGCAGTCCGACGACATTCCGATCCTGGTGGATATCGATATCGCGTGGTTCGGAGACCGGTTCTTTTTCGATAACGGCGACGTCGGACTGACGCTTGTCGACAACGACTTCATGACAGTGAGCCTGATCGGCCGTGCCAACAGCGACCGCGTGTTCTTCGGCAGGACCGATACCCGGTTCGTCACAGTGGATCTCGCCGGGCAGCCACTTGCCGAAGCCGTGGAACTCACGATTCCCGACCGCGACTACGCAGTGGAGCTCGGGCTCGAATTACTGACCGACGGCCGCTGGGGCGAGATGCAACTGACGGCATTCCACGACGTCAGCGGGAAACACGAGGGGTATGAGCTCCACTTCGATTACGGCTATCCCTGGCGCAGGCAGCGCTGGTATGTCGAGCCGTCCTTCGGCCTGAGTTACAAGAGCGAGCGCCTGAACAACTACTACTGGGGCGTCAGTCCGGCCGAGTCCACCGTCGCATTGCCGCCCTATCGGGCCGGCTCGGGTGTCAACACGCACGCCCGGCTGCTGTTGAACTACCAGATCAACCGTCGTTGGGCGTTTGCGCTGGTCGGCGAGTTCGAACGCCTCAATGATGACGCATCGGCAAGCCCGATCGTGGCCGATCGCACGGTGTTCGGCTATTTCGCGGGCTTCGGTTACAGGTTCTGATGCCGTGCGGTGGTTGATTCCCGTCCTGCTGGCCGTTTATCCGGCGGTGTCGGATGCGGAGCCGGACACTTTTCTGAAATCCGAGATGCAGCTCTCGGTGAAACCGGTCCTGTGCATCACCGACAAGCGGACGCCGCTTTGCGATCTGGCCTTCCTCGTCTTCTGGCGGAGTGAACAGAGCGGGTATTATTGCCTCTTCAACGATTTCGGGCAGGCACCGCTGCGGTGCTGGACCGAGATGCGAACCGGCGAGCTGAGCGATCAGCGTACGGTACAAGAGAGCTTCAGCTACTGGATGACGAACGATGACAGTCAGTCGCGGCTTGCCGTCGTTACCGTCGAGGTGCTGCGCATGGATACCGATGATCGCAGGCGCAGGCGGCGCACGCGCCACGTATGGGACATACTTTGAGTAGCGATGCCGTTGACATACTGCTCGTGGAGGACGACCGGCGGCTCGCCGATCTCACGGCCGAGTACTTTCGGCAAAACGGTTTGACGGTCGCGATCGAGTCCCGCGGCGACCGCGCGATTGCCCGTTTCAAAGACCAGCAGCCGCGCATCATTCTGCTCGACCTCATGTTGCCGGGGACCGACGGGCTGACCGTATGTCGCGAGCTGCGCGAGATATTCGACGGGCCGATCCTGATATTCACGGCGCGCGACTCGGACATCGACCAGGTTATTGGGCTCGAAGCCGGCGCAGACGACTACGTCGCCAAACCAGTTGACCCGATGGTGCTGCTGGCCCGGACGCGAGCCCTGTTGCGCCGCGTGGAAAAAGACGCGGAACAGGCAAAACCGTTAGGCGAGATCGTGCTCGGCGGGCTTCGCATCAGCGAGGCCGCACAGGAAGTCTGGCTCGATGGATGCAAGATCCGGCTCACGACCCAGGAATTCGAGCTGCTGTGCATGCTTGCCCGCCACGCCGGCAGGATACTGAGCCGCGAGGAGATTTTTCGGCACCTGCGCGGCATCGAGTACGACGGTGTCGACCGTTCCATCGACGGACGCATCTCGAAGTTACGCCACAAGCTCGCCGACAATGCCGCAACACCGACGCGCATCAAGACCGTCTGGGGCAAGGGTTATCTGCTGGTGCCCGACGCATGGGGCGAGCCGGTGTGAAGCGCCTGTTCCTCGGTCAGCACCGTCAGCTGCTGTTTCGCTCATACCTGTTCCTCGCGGCGGGGCTCTTGATCACTGCTATCGTTCTCGATATCGGCTTCGGATACCTTCAGTCGGCGCTGGCACCACAGCAGGATCGTTGGCTCGCCACGAGCCTCGATCTGATCGAGCGCGAGCTCGCAGCAGTGCCGGCAGACCAACGGGATGCGGTGACCCAGCGGCTGAGCGAGCAGATCGGGGTGAAGATCCAGTTGCTGCAAGTCGATGAGATCGCAGCGGCAGCGGAATCGCCCACCGAAACGACTACGTTGGTCGACGCCGCCGGCAATACTTCTTATCTGTACGAGGCGCCGTCCCTGAACGGATTGATACGGCTCGGTCCGGTCGAGCAACAACGGGACAACAAGCTCCTTCGCCTGCTGCCGCCGCTCTTTTACCTGTCCATTTTCGTCATCGTCGGCCTGTGGCTGCGTCCGTTGCTGAAGGACCTTAATCTGATCACGGGCGCGGCGCAGCGGTTCGCGGCCGATTACCGGGAGCCGTTGTCGACGGCGGACGACGCCACCCAGCTGACCGGCCTGGCGACCAACCTAGACGAGATGTCCTCTCGCCTGAGCGGACTCATCCGGAGTCAGAAAGAGCTGATCGCGGCCCTGTCACACGAGATGCGCACGCCGCTGGCACGCATACGTTTTGCGCTGGCCGTGATGGGCGACAAGGACAAGGAGAGCGTGCGGGATCGGCTCGATGAACTTACCGACGACGTCCAGGAGATCGACGAGCTCATCGCGAGGATGCTCGACTATGCCCGGCTGGATCACCCCGAACTGCGCATGAACTGGCAGCAGGTGCCGCTGGGCCCGTGGCTGACACGGACGATCGATAAGTGCCGTCAGCCTGACAAGGACATCGCGATCGTTACCGACGATGCGAGCGAATTCGTCTGCATGGACCCGCGGCTGATGGGCCTTGCGCTGAGTAATCTGCTTGCCAATGCCTCTCGCTATGCGACGGACAAGGTGAGGTGCACGGTCGGCCACCGCGACGGGCAGTATCGGATCGATATCGAAGACGACGGCAGGGGGATACCGGACTCGGAACGCCAATCCATATTCAAGGCATTCACGCGAATCGACGACAGCCGCAACCGGAACACCGGCGGGCACGGCCTCGGCCTCGCCATCGTAGCCCGCATCGCCGCCCTGCACGGCGGCACCGTCATCGCTGAGGCATCCGAGGCGCTCGGCGGTGCCCGCTTCACGCTGAGCTGGCAAGAGCCCGACACATGACACTGAGCGAGAGGCCGATTTCGGGACACCCACAATTTGGCCCTTTAGAAATTGCTTGAATCCTGCACAAAAGGGATCACGAAATTGTGGGTGTCCTCAAATCCTTGCTTTGACCTTGACCCCGGCGCTTCGAGCGGTCCAGAAGCCTCGCGCAGATCCCGCGTAGCGAAATCCCGCCCGCCAAGACGGCCACGAATCAAGCGCTAATAGCACGCCTACCGCTGACTTTTGGCCGAGGAACTCTCACTCGGCGGCCTTACATTCAATCTGTAGCTGCGGAGTACGTTGCCTGTTTCGTATCAGAACGCATGACAATGCGCCGCTTATTCGCACGAGATTTCCCTGTCCCCACATTGACAGTAAGTACGGCATTGCCGTACCATCCCTGAGTGTACACGGTCGTCGAAACGCCCGTTTACACGGCCAAGGTCGAAAAGATTCTGACCGATGACGAGCGAGAGGCATTCGCCGCATTCATTGCGCGGAATCCGCAAGCCGGCTCGGTCGTGCGGGGATCCGGCGGCATCCGGAAGGTGCGATGGGCTCGGAAGGGACAGGGAAAACGTGGCGGCACACGCGTGATCTACTACAACAGGCTGGACAAAGGTGAAATCTGGCTATTGACCTTATATGCCAAAAGTAACCGTTCGACGATTCCGGCGCACGAGCTCAAATTGATCAAAGAGGTGATGGATCGTGACCAGGAGAAAGGAAATGAGCCCCGAGGGCGCTGAGCTCATCAAAGCAGTCAAGCAGATGCGAGCAAATAAAAAGGGCCGGGTCTATACGCCCGAACAACTGCTCGCTATCTCCGCACGGCAAGCCGCAAATCTCACCCAAAAAGAGTTCGCGCAGTTACTAAACGTATCCGTGGATGCCGTTCAGGATTGGGAACAAGGCAGACGGTCACCGCGTGGCGCGGCCATAACCCTTTTGCGTGTCGCACACGAATATCCGGAGATACTCGAGCAAGTCGGGTCGTAAGAGCAACAGTAATCAAGGGCACAGTCACTTCAACTGTCCCAGGCACCTGAATTTCGGGATACCCGTAAACTGATTGGCACATATCCGCCAAAGCCGTACAGAAACGGCACCGGCATTTTGTGGGTGTCCTCAAATCCGGCGTTGTCGAAACGACTGGTCAGGCGGTTCTTATTTTCCTTATGGATGCACTCCGGTCGCGCGCAGCGAGAACTCGATGTCGGTGCCGTTTTGCGTGACCGTGGTGATGACCAGCAGGACGCCAGTATCGCTGTTGGCGTCGTAGCTGCACAGTCCCGGCCCCAGGCCGTTGCCATCCGCCGTGATCACGGCACGCGGGATGGCCGTGCCGCTAGCGTCGCGCCTGAGTGTCGCGCTCGCGAAGTCGGCGAACTCGAACACCGTGCACCCCTGGTGCGAGGGATCGGCGCCCAGGATGATCGGCGTCACAATGAGTATGATGCTACCGTCGCGGGCCACCGAGATGTCCGCCTGCTGGATGACATCGACGCCGAGGTCCGCCGCATCCCGCGGCGTGAGTATGTCACCGACATAGGCATAGCCGTTCGCCGTCTGTCTCAAGAGCACCAGCCGCTCGAGATCCGGCCGCCGGCCGCCGGCATCGCCGACCAGGCAGGAGGTCGCGAGATAAGTATCGTTCGCGATCGCGAACAGGCCCGGCTCGGTCTGCGCGATACAGTCCGCGAGCTGCGGAATGTTGCTCAGATCGATCGGCGCACCCCAGGAAGGCGAGGTTGCCGGCCCGGTTACCCAGACTTCACTGACGTCGCCGAGTCCCGCCGGCGTATTGGCGATCGTTCGCCAGTAGAGAAACTCCTGGCGTTCGTCCACGCCCGCCACGGTGCCGAAGGGATTGAAATACTTGAACCAGAGCAGCTGCCAGTTGCCGGTCGGCTGCCGCACCAGGCTCGGCACCTCGTGGGTGCTCCAGCCCATGACGCCGGTATCGGGGTGCGCCTCCATCTGCATCTCGTTGACGAAGCGCACGAAGCTGAAGGTAGTGCCGCCATCGTCGCTGCGCGCGAGATGCGTCCTGACGCCGAGATCGAACACCGGCGGCGGACCCGGGTTGCTGATCTGCACGTTGAGCCAGCTGTAGGCCATCCACAGTGTACCGGTGCTTGCATCGTATTCGAGGCTGGGGTCACCGTAGCCACGAAACGCATCCGGCACCGTGTTGACCGAGGCGAACGGATCGCCGGCGACCATGACTTCGGGACAGGTGCTGTCTTTGCTGCAGTGGAACTGTATCGGCCCCGGCGGCGGGTTCACGACCGGCGGCGCGCCGGCGTTACCCGATCCGCCGCCACACGCGGAAAGGCCCGCCATGGCGGCGGACAGCAAAAGCGCGGTGACGGGTCGCGACGGCATGTCCCATCGTAAGCAAAAGCCCTGCCGGTTCGCCCGTGCACAGGTCGCAATTATCCTGCGGCCGCGCGGGCATCCGGTACCGCACCGGACTTAAGCGGGCGAATTCGGGACACCCACCAATCGGCCCACGAGAATCTGCGTGAAACTTCAAGAAATGCGATTCCCGAATTGTGGGTGTCCTCATTTGGATTTTTCAGGGATACGGCGCATCCCGGGTCTGGTAGCCTGATCCGAAGGAGGCCGGGGCGTTGTCCGAATCCGCAATCATCGCAGTCGTTCTTGTCATCTATCTGATGCTGCTCGTCGGCATCGCGATCTGGAGCCGCTCTGCGGCCGGGACGCTGGAAGGCTACTACCTGGCGGACCGTCGCCTGCCCTTCTGGGTTGCCGGCTTCAGCGCCAATGCGACCGGCGAGAGCAGCTGGCTGCTGCTCGGGCTCAGCGGCATGGGATACCTCTTCGGTCTGCATGCGATCTGGATCGTCATCGGTGAGACGCTGGGCATCTGGCTCGGCTGGCGCCTGATCGCAAGCCGCCTGAAAACCCGCAGCGACGGCTACCGGTCGATCACGGTGCCGGATTTTCTGGAAGACGCACTCGGTGACAGGGCGCATCGGCTGCGCATCAGCGGCGCTTTCATCATCCTCGCGATGGTCGCCGCCTATGTGTCCGCCCAGATGATGGCCACAGGAAAGATATTCTCGAGCTTTCTGCCCATGGAATACTCGAGCGGCGTGCTGCTGGGCGGCGCGATCACGATGGCCTACACCGCCTACGGCGGATTCAAGGCAGTGGCTTACAGCGATGTGTTGCAGGGCGTTTTGATGCTGCTCGCGCTCATCAGCCTGCCGATCGTCGGCATCTACGCGATCGAAGGCGATTTCTGGCAGCTCGTGCGGCAGACGGACCCGGCCCTGCTCGACCTGACAGGCGGCCTGGGGTTCGGGCTTACAGGCCTGATCGCTATGGTCGGTTTCGTGTCGCTGGGGTTCGCGTTCATGGCCGCACCGCAACTGTTGACCCGTTACATGGCCATCAAATCGGCAGACGAGGTAAAGAGCGCTGCATGGATCTCGACGATCTGCATCGTCCTTTTTGATACCGGCGCGGTCCTGACCGGCATGGCCGGACGCGTGCTGTTTCCGGAATTGACGGACGCGGAAACGGTGATGCCGACCATGGCGCGCGAGTTACTGCCGCCGCTGGTCACCGGTGTCTTCCTGGTAATGGTCCTCGCCGCCGTCATGTCTACCGTCGATTCGCTGCTGATCCTCGCTTCCTCTGCCGTCGTCCGCGATTTGATGCAAAAGACCTTCAATGTCCGCTGGCGCGATGCCCAGCTCGCCAGCTTCGGCATGTTCGTCACCATCGCGATCGGCATCGGTGCCATTGTGTTTGCGCTTGCCGAGACCAAAGTCATCTTCTGGTTCGTGGTGTTCGCGATGTCGGGCCTGGCTGCCGCGTTCGGACCGCCGGTCATCTGCGCCCTGTTCTACAAGGGCATCACGAGGCAGGGCGCGTTGGCCGGCATGGTCGGCGGCTTCACCACAGACATGCTATGGATCACCTACGTGAAACCGCACACTCACGATCTGGTCGAGATCATCCCGGCAATGATCGTCGGCTTCAGCCTGACGTTCCTGGTCAGCCGCGCGACCGGGAGGCGATCCAAAATCGCGAATCATCCATGACATCGTATTGTGAACTGGTGGGAGATTTGAATTTATTTCCTGAAAGGGAAAAGATACCAACTCACCTGCGGCTAATCGATTACACGATTGTCCAAGTCGTCAATATTCAAAGATTAATCCAGAAATTCTGAATGGCCGCTTTGGGTTGCGGACTCACCCGACTACTCGATTTCCCGGTTTAGAACTCGTATGCGAATCGCACGCCGGCAGTCCGTGGCCGTGACGGACCAAAGGCATGTTCGGAGTAAATGTATACCGGGTCCGGGTCGTCGTTCGAATAATTGCCGTCATACCAAATACCATCGAAAACATTTTCGACATACGCACTGATACGCCAGTTGTCACGTCGGTATCCGACGACTATGTCAGTCTGATTTACGGCCTGGATTCTCTGGAAAATAACACTCGGGTCGGGCCAGTCGCCGCGGTAGTCATCCTCCCAGGTCCAGGCCAGGTTGCCGAAGAATTCGCCGTTGCCGGTCGGGAAGCTCGTATTCAGAACGACAAATGCCGTCCATTCGGGCGCCCACGGGATGGAGTTACCCTCACAGGCATTCGGATCGCCTGTGAGTATCTCGCCATTTTGGCAGAACGCCTGAACATTTGTCGCTTCGGAGTCGAACCATGACAGGCCGACCCGCAGACTGACGTCGTCGGTCAGCGCTGTGTTCACGTCAGCTTCGACACCCGTACCGTCGACCTGCCCGATATTGTCGACAATAACGATGGGACCGACGCCGAAGATTGCCTGCATGTCCTCGTAATCGTAGACGAAAGCGTTGGCCGAGATTTGCGTGCGGCCATCGAATACCGTTCCTTTGTAACCGAATTCATACGACGTGACCGTTTCCGGGCCGAAATCGCCTGGTCGATCGACCCCCGGTATCCCGCCGCAAAGGCCCCAGGGAGCTCCGGCGCACGTGGGCCCCTCGATGTTGAAGCTGCCGAAACCGCCCGGCTTGTAGCCGGTCGTGATACTGCCGAATATCAGGCTGTTGTCGTTCGGGTGCCAGTTGGCCACGACGCGCCAGGTGACTTCGTCCCAGTCCTGCTTGTCACGCAACGGACCGCCAGGTGTCGAAAAGCCCGACTGCACACGATACGTAATTTGTGTATTGCCTGGATCCTCCAGGACTTCCTGCGAAAAATCTTTCTCGTCAAAGGAGTAGCGAACGCCCAGACTGATGTCAAAAGCATCGTTGAACTGATAACTGAGATCGACGTATGCGGAATAGCCGCTGTACTTGCCGATGATTTGATTCCTGTCATTCATCAATCCGTCTGCTGACGGCGTCCAGGTAGCACCGCCAAAGTAGTAGCTCAGAACGTAGTCCGCGTAGTACGTGTTCCCATTGTAATAATCGAGGTAGTTGTAATAGTCGAATAGACCCTGGCATGTGTAATACCAGTAGCCCAGGCAGTAGGCATCTTCTTCCTGCTGACCCAGGAATATGGTATCGATGTTCTCCTTGTAATAGGACACGCCCGCATACCAGCTCAGTGGACCGTCCGAAGCCGACGTTACGCGAAATTCCTGCTCGAAGTAGTCGCCCTCCTGGTCCTGACCATAGTTGAACAGGATGAGCGGCGAACCGTCGAAATCTTCGATGTAGTCGTACTCATGGTCCTTGAATCCCGTTATCGACGTAAATGTTCCCCAGCCCACATCGTAGTCGATCTGCAGGCCCACAGACAATATCTCGGCCTGGTCAATACTGCCGAGGGAGTTGTCGTTGTTGACGACCCGCCCGTCCGGCGACACCTCGATCGGCACGCCCCCGTTGATGCGGGTCTGGTGGAAATTAAATGCATTGCCTCGTCCTGTTGCGCGGTAAACGGTACCGGTCTGGTCGCGATCCTCATACTCCATCATGATGTCGGCAGTTACCTTGTCCGTTTGATAGCGGCCGGAGAGCCGGAACGCTTGCTTGTCGTGTGCGATCAGGTCGGGGCCACCCGCCAGGTTCCTGACATAGCCGTCCTCTTCGGAGTGATACCCTGCAAGGCGCAGTGCGAAGGTATCGCTGGTCGGGAAATTGACGGCGCCTTCGAAAACAAGGACGCCACGCTCCCCGACGTCGAGCTCGGCAGATCCCCCGGATTCCTTAACGTCCGCCTTGGCGGTGATGACGTTCATCGCACCGCTGACGGAATTTCTGCCGAACAGGAAACCCTGTGGTCCACGAAGGACCTCGGAACGTTCAATATCGAAAAGACTGGAAACCCCGGATCCGGTCCGGCCCTGGTAGAGGCCGTTCTTGTACAAACTGACAGACGGATCACCCCCGTTGCCGAAATCGATCGTACGAATGCCGCGAACGCTGACAAAGTCGAGGAAACTGTCTTTGCTATTACCGGTGATGCCAGGCGTAAACGCGATCAGGTCTTTTATGTCATTCAGGTTGACATCACGGATGAACTCGCCGGACATTGCCGTGATTGCCAGT
>JBHHWI010000094.1:0-11772 GCA_046756445.1 Woeseia sp.
AACTGTCCCCATCATCATCTTTGGCAGTTCTTGCAGTAATAAGTGGCCCGCTGCCCGAGGACGATCACCGAGATCGGCCGCCTGCAACGCAGGCAGGGTGCGCCGTCGCGCCCGTACACTTCGAGCTGCTGCCGAAAATATCCCGGCTCACCGTCGCCGCCGTGGAAATCACGCAGCGTAGTGCCGCCGGACTCGATGGCGCGCCTGAGAACTGTCTTGACCGCTTCGGCCAGCAACTCCATGCGCCGCAGCGCGATCCGGCCCGCCTGCCGCTGCGGATGAACGCGGGCAACGAAGAGTGATTCGTTCGCGTATATATTCCCGATCCCGACCACGACCCGGGCGTTCATCAGAAACTGCTTGATACTTACGCGACGTCCCCGGGCCGCTTTCCGCAGATACTTTCCTCCAAACGCCTCCTCAAGGGGTTCCGGCCCGAGGTTTCGCAACAATCGGTGCTGATCTGGATCATCAGCCCACAGCAGTGAGCCGAACCGGCGCGGGTCTCTGAAGCGAAGCGCCTTGCCGCTCGCCAGTTCGATATCCACGTGATCGTGCGCGCCGGCAGGCGTGCCCGCGTCGATAATTCGTACGCTGCCGGACATGCCGAGATGGAGCATTGCCGTGCCGGCGTCCGTGCCGATGAGCAGGTACTTGGCGCGTCGGCCCAGTGACCGGACCTTCTGCCCGGGCAGCATCTTCTCCAGCTCGCGGGCGACCGGCCAGCGCAGGCGGTGCTGGCGCACGACGACCCCGCTCACGCGCTGGTCCTCGATCCAGGGTGCGATGCCACGGCGGCTGGTTTCGACTTCGGGCAACTCGGGCATATCGGCTCACAAACGTGACGCGCTGCACACTATAGTGCCTTGTCGGCGCCGCGGATACCGCTCGCCGTTGCCTTATAAGCGATACATATTCAAAACTGCGTGATTTGTTCTTGGAGATGATCGGTGCATTGGCTATAGTGCCCGGCATCGTCCGAATCTGCGAACTTACGAATGGAATATCTGTACGGCCTGCTCAATCTCTCTCTTTGGCAATATGTTCTGACGACATTCATCATGATCCAGATCACGATGATGTCGGTAACACTTTATCTTCACCGCGATCAGGCCCACAGGGCACTGAATTTGCATCCTGCGCTCCGGCACTTCTTCCGGTTCTGGATCTGGTGCACGTCCGGGATGCTGACCAGGGAGTGGGTCGCGATCCATCGCAAACACCACGCTTATTGCGAGACCCCCGATGATCCGCATAGCCCGGTCATCTACGGCATAAGAAAGGTGTTGCTGGAAGGTGCGGAACTCTATCGCGCCGAGAAGGACAATCCACAGACGCTGGAGAAGTTCGGCCGCGGCACGCCGGACGACTGGCTGGAGAGCAAAGTCTATCTGCGGTTCCCGTATGGCGGAATCTTGCTGATGGTGCTTGCGGACCTGTTCCTTTTCGGCGTTCCCGGCATCATCATCATCGCCATCCAGATGGTATCGATGCCGGTGTTCGCCGCAGGCGTGATCAACGGTCTCGGCCATTACGCCGGTTACAGAAACTTCGAGTGCGACGACGCCTCGACCAACCTCGTGCCCTGGGGCATTGTCATCGGCGGCGAGGAACTGCACAACAACCATCACGCCTTTCCGACCTCGGCGAAGTTCTCCGTGAGGCGCTGGGAGTTCGACATCGGCTGGCTTTACATCCGTCTGTTTCAGGCGCTCGGTCTGGCGAAAGTCAACAAGGTCGCGCCGCAGCCGGTGCTGCAGGGAGAACCCGCCAGGCAGGTCGATCTCGAGAATGTCCGCGCCATCATCATCAATCGCATGCACGTGCTACGCGATTACACCAAACAGGTAACACTGCCGGTGTTCAGGACGGAAAAAGCAATTGCCGCCGGCGATCGGGCGTTTCGCAAGGCGAAAGCCCTGCTGGTCCGTCAGCCGATGCTGCTGGACGAGCGCGCAAAAGAGCGCTTGAGCGAGCTGCTGTCAAACAACAAGGCGCTGGAAACCGTGCACGACTTTCGTGAGAAACTCAAAGAGCTCTGGAGCGGCGCCAATGTCAGCAACGAGAAGCTGATCGCGCAACTCAAACAATGGTGTGCCGACGCCGAGGCCAGTGGCATCAAGGTGCTGGAAGAATTTGCGGCGCGATTACGTTCGTATCAGCTGGCGCCGGAATTCACTTGATCTAAAAAAGGGGTCAGAGCCCTTTTTCAAAAAGGGCTCTGACCCCATTTTTTCTACTTGATCTTGGCTTCCTTGTACAGCACGTGCTTGCGTGCCTTCGGGTCGTATTTCCTGACCTGCATCTTGTCGGGATGCAGCCGCTTGTTCTTGGTGGTCGTATAGAAGTGACCGGTCCCGGCACTGGATACCAACCTGATTTTCTCACGCATGAGCTAGTGTCCTGTCCCGCAAATAAATTGACTAAGTCGGCCACGAATTTTCGTGGCTGGCAAGACGTGGCGACGAGTAATAGCACCGCTATTGCGAGGAGCCACAACGACGCCAGCCGCGACAAGACGTGCCGAGTTCGATAAGTTAATTGCGGGACAGGACACTAGGCCTCTCGAGCGCTCAGATGCGCTGACCCTTGGCACGAAGATCCGCAAGAACCTTCTCGATGCCGTGCTTGTCGATAATGCGCAGGCCCTTGTGCGATACCCGCAAGCGCACGTAGCGCTTCTCCGACTCCAGCCAGAAACGCTTGTACTGCAGGTTCGGCAGGAACCGGCGACGGGTCTTGTTGTGGGCGTGGGAAACGTTGTTACCGCTCTGCGGTCGCTTCCCGGTGACCTGGCAAACCTTGGACATGATAAGTCTCTGATTTTATGACTGTTGCCCGCGTCCTGCGGACAAAGAGCGGGACTTTATACCAGCAGGGGCCGGGCTAAATCAAGCCCCGGCTGGCGAGCGACGTACTGCCTCCGTCACCGATGATGAGATGATCCAGGAGGCGTATGTCGACCAGGTCCAGGGCGGCCTTGATCCTCCTGGTAATCCGCTCATCGGCCTGGCTCGGCTCGGTGACGCCGGACGGGTGGTTGTGCGCGAGGATGATAGCGGCGGCATTCACCGACAGGGACTGCTTGACGACCTCGCGCGGATAGACGCTGGTGCCGTCGATGGTGCCGCGAAACAACTCCTCGAAGCATATGATCCGGTGCCGGTTGTCGAGGTACAGGCAGCAGAACAGCTCGTGCGGCAGGTCCCTGAGCCTCGCGGTCAGAAAGGCTTCGGTATCGGCCGGGCTGCGGATCGCCTGACCCGAAGGCAGGCTCGCCTCGAAATACCGCTTGGCGAGCTCGCGAATCGCCCTGAGCATGGCGAGCCGCGCGGCGCCGATGCCCGGTTCCGCCAGAAGCTCCCGATCGCATGCCTGAAGCACCCCGCGCAGGCCGCCGAAGCGTGCGAGCAGGCGGGCGGAGATCTCATTGGCCGAGTCGTCGCCGCCGCTGCGGAAAAACACCGCCAGCAGTTCGGCATCCTGTCGTCCCGCGAAATCTGCCACGGACACTCCCTGTCCCCTGGAAATCCAAAACTTCGGCACAAGATTGGCTGTCCAAGACAGTAACGGCAAGTTGCATTTTGGCGCAGCCGGGGCCTATTCACTGGTAATGACGGTCCCGGAAGGGCTAAGCTGAACCGATGGCAGAGCAGAACATCATCCTCGGCGTGACCGGCGGCATCGCCGCCTACAAGACGCCGGAACTCGTGCGCAGGCTTACCGAGCGCGGCGCGACCGTGCAGGTCGTAATGACCGACTCGGCGAAGCACTTCGTAACCGAGACCACGCTGCAAGCGGTCTCGGGCCTGGTCGTGCGCCACAATCTCTGGGACGCGCAAGCCGAAGCGGCCATGGGGCATATCGAGCTGGCGCGGTGGGCCGATCTGGTCCTGATTGCGCCGGCCACTGCGGAATTTATGTCACGCCTTGCGGCAGGTGCCGCGCCCGACCTGCTCACGACCCTGTGTCTGGCGAGCCGTGCCCCCATCGTTCTCGCACCGGCCATGAATCACGTCATGTGGTCGAACGCGGCGGTGCAGGCGAACCGGGAGCTGCTGGAGGCGCGTGGCGTCAGGCTGCTCGGCCCGGAGGACGGCGATCAGGCCTGCGGGGAAACCGGCGTGGGGCGGATGATGGAACCGGATGACATCGCCGCCGCGGTGCAGCCATCGCCGCCGGTATCGATCGCGGGTGGCGTGAGTCAAGTGCTCCGGGGCAAGACGGTCCTGGTCACCGCCGGCCCCACTCGCGAGGCGATCGACCCGGTCCGCTACATCAGCAACCGCAGCTCCGGCAGGATGGGATATGCGCTGGCCCGTGCCGCGAGAGACGCAGGCGCCGAGGTCGTCCTGATCAGCGGCCCGGTAAGTCTGGCCGAACCGGAAGGCATCGAATGCATCCACGTGGAAACGGCCCAGCAGATGTTTGCCGCGACCCACGAGCACGTCCGGGGCGTGGACATATTCATCGGTGCCGCTGCCGTATCCGATTACCGGCCCGAGAAGCCCGCGGCAAACAAGATCAAGAAAACCAAAGCGCACATGCGGATCGACATGATCGAGTCACCCGATACGCTCGCATCGGTGGCGAAGCTGGCAAGCGGGCCGTTCACGGTCGGATTTGCGGCGGAGACCGAGCAAGTGCGGGACTACGCGCTCGGCAAACTCGACAACAAGGGTCTCGACATGATCGTCGCGAACAGAGTCGGCGCCGATCGTGGCTTCGACCGCGAAGACAATGCGGTCGAGGTGTTCTGGCATGGTGGTGAGCGATCCTTTCCCATGACCGCCAAAACAAAGCTCGCAAGCCAGTTGATCCTTTTGATTGCGAAGCGCTTCGAGGCAAAAACGAAAGCGGCCGAGTTCATTGCGGGCAATCGAGCTTAAGATTCTGGATTCCCGCCTGGGGGACACGATTCCCCTGCCGCACTATGCGACCGACGGATCGGCCGGGCTCGACATGCGCGCATGTATCGACGAGCCGTTATCCGTAAAGCCCGGGGAGACCGAGCTGGTTCCGACCGGACTGGCGATTCATATTGGAGACAGCGGGCTGGCGGCGGTGCTTCTGCCTCGCTCGGGGCTGGGGCACAAGCACGGACTGGTGCTCGGCAACCTGACCGGACTGATCGACTCCGACTATCAGGGACAGGTATTTATCTCATGCTGGAACCGGGGCAGCGAGCCATATGAAATCAGTCCGGGCGAGCGTGTGGCCCAGATGGTATTCGTGTCCGTAGAGCAGGTCCGGTTCGAGGTGGTCGAGGAATTTCGGGACAGCGCCCGCGGCGACGGCGGGTTCGGCCACTCGGGGACCGGCTAGTTCGGGTTCTTCAGCGTCTTGAAGCGGTTGATGTCGCCGTCGAAGCGGGCAACGATGTTCTGCTCTGCTTCCCGGAACCGCTGCAGATTGGTCTGGTGCTTCTTAATCGTCGATTTCGTGACCAGAATGTCCTCGGCCAGATCGGGGTCGATCATCTCGGCGTCCGGATCCTCGCTGTAGGGCCGGTACTTCATAGCCTCTTCACGCAATTCGGTCATGCGGCGCATCATGTTCCGAAGGTAGAGCTCCGTAACCCGGGACTGCGCCTTGAAGAGTTCCACCCGGCGGTCGCGGTGCATGATGATCTCGTCAACCGAGAGATAGGTGGCGAGGAGCGCTTCGTCGGCCCGGCGCTGTAATTCCGCCTGCCGCTGGACTTCGGCGAGCCGGTTCTCCTCGGCGATCTCCTCCGCGGTCTTCTTGCCGTGCAGCACGCCGACCGTGACACCGTGCTCATTGAGCACGCGCTTCTCGGAGTCCGCATACTCGGCGGGAACGGAATCGCCGTAATGCACCACGCCGTCGGCGTCCACCCAACGGTACAGTTTCTGCCGCTCGGCGGCCGCCGAGGCCAGCGGCACAAGCAAGATCGATACCATTGCAACGATTAACGATCGCATAGCCGAAATATCGCACAAAACGCAACCCCCCGGAGAGGGACTGGTTCGCGTTTTCTCGAGCTTGGTCACTATTCCGGAGGCTGTAAACAAGGTGAATTTATATTTAAAAACAACAAGTTATGAGTTAGCGCCGTATCTTTGCCGGTAATTGAGAATTGGTTCAAGATACTCATTGTACTCCGTTGATTCCTCGATCATATCGACCAGGTCCTCGAGCTGGACGATGTTGATTACCGGTATCCGCAGAGTCTGCTCCACCTCCTGAACGGCCGAGCGGGAGTCCCTGCCGATCTCCTGCCGGTCCAGGGAAATGACCAGTCCGGCGATGTCGGCGCCCGCAGATGTGATGAGCTGCTGTGCCTCACGTACCGCGGTGCCCGCGGTGATAACGTCATCGACGATAAGGACGCGTCCGGCCAGCGCTGCACCGACGGTGCTGCCTGCTTCGCCATGGCTCTTTGCTTCCTTTCGGTTGAAGGCATAAGGCACGTCGAGATCGTGATGTTCTGCGAGTGCGGAGGCGGCCAGAACGGCAAGCGGGATACCCTTGTACGCCGGCCCGAACAGCATGTCGAATGTCAGATCCGAGTCCGCAATCGCCGATGCGTAATAACGACCGAGTTTCGCAGCGGCGTATCCGGTGTTGAACAGACCGGCATCGAAAAAATACGGGCTCACCCGACCCGACTTGAGCGTGAATTCGCCAAAACGCAGAACACCGAGCTCCAGTGACAGCTCGAGAAACTCTCTCTTGTAAGCACGCATTCTGTATGATTGTTCGCCAAATCGGGCACGGCAGTATGACATACAGCAGTGTGGTTTTGTGGAGATCCGGGAGAAAACGTGTTTCGTGTGATCAGCCTGAATGCGAACGGCATCCGCTCCGCCGCGAGAAAAGGATTCTTCGAGTGGATGCACAAACAGTCGGCTGATGTCGTCTGCATTCAGGAAACCAAGGCGCAAATCCATCAACTGATTGACGACTGTTATTCACCCGATGGCTATCACTGCTTTTACGAAGACGCTGTCAAAAAGGGCTACAGCGGAGTAGCGATCTATAGCCACAGGGAACCGGATGATGTCATTCGCGGTTTCGGTGAAAAGGAGTTCGACGACGAGGGCCGATATCTCGAAGTCCGGCTCGGGGATCTGAGCATCGTATCGGTGTACCTGCCGTCAGGATCTTCGGGGGAGGAGCGACAGGCCGCCAAGTTTCGCTTCCTCGACGCCTTCACCCCGCACCTCGAGGCGCTGCGAGGCCGGGAATCCGAATACATCCTGTGCGGCGACTGGAATATCGCCCACAAAGAGATCGATCTGAAGAACTGGAAGGCAAACCAGAAGAACTCCGGGTTCCTCCCGGAAGAGCGGCAGTGGATGGACGAGCTGTTCGGCCCGGTGGACTACGTAGACGCGTTTCGGGCGGTCAATCCCGCGCCCGATCAATACACGTGGTGGTCGAACCGGGGCCGCGCCTGGGACAACAATGTGGGGTGGCGGCTCGACTACCATGTCATTACGCCCGGGCTCAAAGATCGCGTGCTTAGAACGGAAATCTATAAGGACGAGCGCTTTTCAGATCACGCACCGCTGATCATGGATTACGACTGGACGCTCGCCGACTGATGCAAAAACAGTCCTTCAGGAAAGCCATCCTGAACGGGCGCATGCTGATTTGCGTCTTCACCGGTTTTACGTCCGGTTTGCCACTCTATGTCCTCATCCAATTGGTACCGGCGTGGTTGCGCGTCGAAGGGGTCGGGCTGGCGGAGATTGGATTCTTCGCGCTGGTGGGTTTTCCGTACACCTGGAAATTTCTGTGGTCGCCTGTCATGGACCGCTACACGCTGCCGTTCCTGGGGCGTCGACGCGGGTGGATGCTCGTCACGCAGTTGGCGCTGCTGGTCACGATCGCATCGATGGGGTACATCAAACCGGATCTGTCAATATGGACAGTCGCTTATCTGGCCGCGGCCGTAGCGTTATTCAGCGCCAGTCAGGATATCGTGCTGGACGCGTACCGCCGCGAATTGCTGCCCGACATCGAGTTAGGCTTAGGCAACGCGATTCACGTGCAGACCTACCGCTTGGCCGGACTGGTTCCCGGGTCTCTCGCATTGATTCTCGCTGATCATTTGCCGTGGCATACCGTCTTTGTGGTGGTCGCGTTATTCATGGGCGTGGGCCTGGTGCTGACGCTCGTGATCCAGGAAGCCATTGCCGACCCGAGCCCGCCGAAAACGATGCGCGAGGCTGTCATTGAGCCGTTTCGGGAGTTCATTCAGCGGGAGGGAATCAAATCCGCAGGGCTCGTATTGGCATTCCTGTTCTTGTACAAGCTCGGTGACAATATGGCCACGGCACTGCAAACGCCGTTCTTCGTTGACGTTGGTTTCAGCTTGACTCAGATCGGGCTCATAGCGAAATACGCGTCACTGATTGCGGTCAGCGTGGGTGGTTTGTCGGGTGGCCTCATCATGGTCAAACTTGGCATCAATCGGGCGCTCTGGTTGTTTGGGGCGGTCCAGGTATTCACCATACTTGGTTTCGCGGCGCTCTCGGTAATCGGTGAAAGTCCATGGATGCTAGGTACGGCGGTGGCGCTCGAATACATGGGCGTCGGACTGGGCTCGGCTGCGCTCGTCGCATTCATTGCACGCTCGACGAATCCTGCATTTGCGGCAACACAATTCGCTCTGTTTACGGCACTGACCGCAGTACCCAGAACGCTGGCAAATGCGGTGACCGGCATCATTGTCGAACGAATTGGCTGGACAAATTTCTTTCTGCTTTGCACGGCACTGGCTATACCCGGCATGTTGCTGCTCTTCAAGGTTGCGCCCTGGAACGCGCGTGTAGAGGAAGAGCCGGCAACAAGCGAAACCCGGATGTGACTGAGAAGGAAATAGCCGTCGGCTGCCTCGTCGAGCTCGACGATCCCGGCTGCCGCGAATGCCGCATCGGCGACTGCGGCCGGCCATTGAAGGGGTTCATCGTGCGCAAGGGTAGCGACGTGTACGCATATCCGAATTACCGCATGCACCTGGGCCATCCGCTGAACCGGAAGCCGCACGGCTTTCTGACACGAGACGGCACGAACATCATCCGCTCGTCTCATCGCGCAATCTATGACATTACGTCCGCGGACTGAAAGGGAAGCAGGAAACCGCCCTGAACGGCGGTTGTCTAGTCGGCCTTTTCGAGCATCTCCAGAGGGTCGTGCCATCCCAGGGGCAGTTCGCCGTCGTCCTTGCCGACGTAGTCCTCGGGATCCATGTCTACCGATCCGGACCAGTCCTCCGGCGCGCCCACTGTCTCGATCAGGAGATTCGGCCAGGCTTCGAGGTCGACTTCGTCGATGGTGCCGTCGAAAAACTGAAGCTCGACAGTGGCGTCTTTTTCATCCACGGCCACAACCTCGAAGATATTACCATTGGCGCTACGGTACCAGTGCCCGATAACCGGGTATACGACAGCCATTGTCTTGCCCCTGCGTTGCCTTTACCTCGATCCTGTTCGTTCCTCTCTAGATGGCTAATTTACAGGTTATCACCAGTTTCGCGCAATGCAACTGCGCATCGAATTCAGATTCGGCTGGAATGTAATCGAGTAGTCGGTTGATTCTGCTCACTAAATTCGGATCAGCCGCCAGTCCCAGATTGCGTGCCCTTCGCGGATACCGCGTCGCTCGAACTTCGTGGTCGGCCGTTCGAGGGGATCGTCCCCCTCGTGTACCCTTCTTTCGCAGAGCCGGAAGGCGGTATCGGCTGCGATGAGGAGATCGATATGCTCGGCATAGCTCTCCCAGTCTGTTGCAATGTGCAAACTGCCGCCGGCTTCGATTTTTCGGGACGCAAGCTCCAGGAAGCCGGGCTGCAGAATCCGCCGTTTGTGATGGCGCTTTTTCGGCCACGGGTCGGGAAAATACAAGTTGATTCTTTTTAATGACGCATCGGGAAGCTGTTGTCGCATGACGTCGACAGCGTCGTGACGAATCAGTCGCAGGTTGGATATTCCGGCGGCCCGGGCATGCAGCAGACAATGGCCCACGCCGGGCTCGTGTACTTCGATGCCGATGAAATTCATTGAGGGATTCGCCGCAGCCTGTTCGACGAGCGCCTCGCCGTTGCCGAAACCGATTTCAAGTGTTGTCGGCACCGATCGACCGAAAAGGGCGCCGAGATCCAAAGGCGAGTCAGAGTAGTCTATGCCGTAGGCGGGCCATAACTCCCGCAGTGCGCGCTCCTGGGCCGGCGTCAGACGGCCGGTACGCCGCACGAAGCTGCGTATTGTGCGTCTTTTCGCTTGTTTTCGGGCAGGCAAATCGTTCCCCATGTCGCACCGCATTCTAACGAATCGGACCTCGAGAATACTGAGCGGCCGGCAAATCGGATGCAGGCCGAGGGAGGCCGAACTCGGAATCCGTGCGCCGCGTCAAGGTTATCGCTTGCACCACAGGCCACAATGTGACCGTCTTAATGCGGATAAGAAGCCTGCTTTGACCTCTGCCGTTTCCCAGATCCTTGTCGCGATGACGCTGAACAGCGCGATGTTGTCGATCGTCTTCCTGCTTGCATGGAAAACGCAGGGGAAAAAACCGTATACGCTGAACTGGTCGCTGGCGTTTCTTGCGGCAACGGTGCAGTGGCTGGTCATCCTGTCAGGCGATCTGTTCCCGAGCTTCGAGACCTACTGGCTCACGGTCAACGTACTCGGGATGGCAGTCATCACCCTTGGACTTCGGGGTCATTGTCAGCGCACCGATTGTCAGATCCTGCCTCAGAATCTGTGGCCATACGCCACGTTGATCTACGCCGCCATCGTCTGGTTTACGGTCATTGAGCAGCACGTCGGTCTGCGCACTGCGCTGTTACCGCTGGCGGCTGCACTCACGCTGTTTCTCTCGGCTATCATGATCATGAGACATCGTCGGACGCCGCGGCCTGCCGAGCGCGCTGCCGCCGTTGCCATTACCCTGTTCGGGCTATCGCAACTCGTGGCGGCATATGCCGCCGTACTGCAAGGCGCGGCCGGAAGCGCCGTCTACAGAGACCTGTACGTAAACATCAACGTTCTGTCCTTGCCGGCGGGCTACACGGGAGTCGCGGTGTTCGTGATATTCATGCTGGCGTCCGACCTGTCCGGGCAGATGAAAGAAATCGCCGTCCGCGACCAGTTGACCGGCCTGTTCAACCGGCGCGGCTTCGGCGAGCAGGCAAGTCTTGCTTTTGCGATGGCCCGGCGAACGGACCGTCCGGTGTCGGTCATCATGACCGACATCGATCGCTTCAAGTTCATCAATGACGAGTACGGCCATGCCGCCGGCGACAAGGCCCTTTGCCACTTTGCCGATGTCCTCAGGGAAAATAGACGTGCGGAAGACATCCTGTCACGGATGGGGGGCGAGGAGTTTGCCCTGGTGCTGCCGGGCACGGGGATCACCGAGTGCATTCGAATCGCAGAGGATCTGTGCCTGCGCCTCGAACGGACGCCACTGGAGGTCGAGGGCGAGCTGCTCGTGATGACCGCAAGTTTCGGCGTTGCGACGATTTCGGCGAGGGATACCTGCCTTACCGACGTCATTGTGCGTGCAGACCGTGCGCTCTACAGGTCGAAACGTGCCGGCCGTAACCGGGTCGACCTCGAATCGTCTCAGATAATGCGTTGTACTGACGGTAGCCTGAAGCCGATATCCACCTGACGCGACGGCGCGTCACATTGTAGAATCACCGGGATCCGCGGCAGCGCGGGCGTCGTATAATGGCTATTACCTCAGCTTCCCAAGCTGATGACGTGGGTTCGATTCCCATCGCCCGCTCCAGCGGAC
>JBHHWI010000095.1:0-11374 GCA_046756445.1 Woeseia sp.
ATTCAGTTCCGGCAGTTCGACCATGCCTGCCCGCACGCCGATCATGGCGTACTGGTCCGTGCGTACGGCCCTTATGCCTTCGGGCTCCGCAGATACGCGAAGCTCGGGCTTGTCCGGGTAGATCTTGACGCCTTGCGCGACCGCCGGGTCGATAATCGGCAGCTGCGTGGAGAGTTGGCCCAGCGCTGTTATGGTCACTTGCCGCGTGATCGGCTCGCCGGCGGACAGGCGATCGGGATCGCGCGACCACTGTTCGCTCAGTTCGAGTGACCTGGCCGGCAGCCATGCCGCGTCGGGAAACTCCGGAGGCGGCTCGGGAATCGGATTGACGGCCACCGTAATGGGCTCGGACTCGAACACCTTGCGTCCGGTGATGCGGCCGCCTCTGAGCACGCGCGCCTCGAACCGGGCCGGGGCTATCGCAAGTTCACCGCTCTCCTGCGGGAACAGTGCATAGACTCTCTCAACGACGTTGTAGTTCTTGCCGTTCAGCAGCGAATCATAACTGTGCTCTTCACCGGCGAGTTCGATCAGCACGTCGATTCCACTGAGACTCGGTTCGCTCAGACGCGGCTGGCGCGTGGCGACCGAGCGGTACACCTTGACCGTGTATAGCACCTGCGCCTGCACATAGGACTCGGTGTGATCGACTTCGGCCGACACGAAGATGTCCGCTTCGCCGGGTAAGGCATTCGACTGCGGCAGAACGGTGATGTACAGCGGGACGCTCTGTTCCTTGCCGACCGTGACCGGAGGAATGACCAGATCGCCCGTCCGCTTCGGCATGAGGACGTACGTCCAGGTCCGGCTGCGGCTGATCTGACCATTGACGATCGTGGTATTGGTGAGCTCGCTCGTTTGCCCCACATAGAAATCTCCTTCCAGTGCAGAGGCATCCGGCTTGGTATCGATTTCCGTGTCTACGGTGACCTTCAGTGTGAACGACTCGTTGATCTCGACGTCGGCCCGGTCGACGCTGGCCGTCACGGCCGCCTGTGCCTGAAATACCGGCAGCAGCGCAGCGGCAGCGAGCAGCTTCAGCGTTTTGCCTACCACGGCTGCACCTCGTCGTCCGGCCAGAGGTTGTTGCCATCCTGGTCCCTGCCCATTCTCTGATACTGGTAGCGGAACTTGCGCCGTAACAGGCCACCGGGGTCATTTGGAATGCGTCGCAGCCATTGTTCCATGGCCTGTTGCTGTTCCCGTGCGCGGCGTTCGGCAAGGACCTCCGCCTGGGTCATGCCCTGTGTTTCCTGCCCCTCGCTTTGTTGCGCGGCCTCCTGCGCCGCCCGATTGAGTTCGGCCTGAACCGCCTCGAGGTCGTCCTGATTGGTCTGTTCCTCACCGCGGCCCGAATCGCCGGCCTGCGATTCGCTGTCCGCGTCTCCCTGCGCGCCTTCGGCACCCTGCTGGTCCCGTTTCCCCTCGCCCTCCGACTGCTGCCCGCCACCTCCGGACTGCGATGACGAGTCCCGGTTCTGGCCCTGACCGCTCTCCGAGGATTGCTGCTGGTCCATCAGCTTCTTCAAAAGGTCGCGGTTGTACTGCGCGTCTTCGTTGCCGGGATCGATGTCGAGCGCCTGTTCGTAGGCGTCGATTGCGGATTCGAACTCGCCGAGCCTCGCAAGCGCGTTGCCGAGGTTGTAGAGACTCTCGGTGTCATCCTGTCCGGCGAATCCGTCGGCACTGGCCGCGTAATCGGCCGCGCGATAGTCCGCGACCGCCTTCCAGGCCGGGTCCTCGAACAGCTCCGCGGCGTCGGCGGCATTGCCTTCGGCGAGTTCCCGCTGTGCCTGCTGGTCTCTGGTCAGCCACAGGTCGTCCCAGCCGAAGGCGCGCGCCGGTTCGGCGACCGGCAACAGCATCAACGCGATCGCGAGCACCCAGCCGCGCCGGAAGGCAAGGGCGGCCAGTGGCAACAGGAGTATCAGGAGCCACGGTCCCTCCTCCTGCCACTGATCCGTCGCAAGGGACTCGCCCGATTCGGAGGATGCATCGATGACGCCCGAAAGCAGCGCGTCCAGATCCCTGTCGTCGGCCGACAGGGTCGCGTACCGGCCGTGTCCGGCCGCCGCCAGGCGCTTGAGCTCTCTCGACTCGAGCCTCGGTACCGCCATCTTTCCTGAGCGGTTGGTAACGAAGCCGCCGCCCGCCATGGGTATCGGCGCGCCCTCCAGCGTGCCGACGCCCATGACGGACAAGGTATATCCGGCATCGTAGAGGTCGGCGGCCGCGCGCTCGGCGGCCGGTGACGTTCCGCCGTCCGTGATCAGCAGCACTTCGCCGTACCCGACGCCGGCCTGCTCGAGCAACTGGCGCCCCTTGTTGATCGCCGCGACCGGATAACTGCCGCGGCTCGGCATGATGTCGGTGCTGAGGCTGTTGACCAGCGCCGCGACCGTGTCCGAGTCGGTCGTCAACGGCGTCACCGTGAACGCGTTCGAGCTGTAGACCACCAGCGCGGTCTGGCCGCTCCTGCGGCGCTCCAGAATATCCAGGACCTTGAGCCGCGCACGGGTCAGCCGGCTCGGCTTCAGGTCCTGCGCATCCATCGACCGGGACAGATCGAGTGCGATCACCATCGCCTGTTCGGAGCGAAATACCGGCTGCTCGACACGGTTCCAGCTCGGACCTGCCAGCGCGACGACGGCGATGATGCCGCCGAGCGCCATCAGCCACCAGCGGTACCGGTATCGCCTGGACGCCGAGCGCGACAACACGTACGGCGCCAGCGCCGGGTCTACGATCCGTTGCCAGCTCCCCGGCGCCACCTCGCGCCTCGCCAGGGCAAGCGCAAGCGCTGCGACGGCAGGCAGCGCCCAGAGCCACTCGGGCCGGAGCCAGTGAAAATCAGCCGGCACGGACCCGCACCTTCGCCAGCCGTGAAACCTCGAGTCCCTGCATGAGACTCATGACACACAGCAGGACCGTCAGCACCAGGGCGCCGGCCAACGGCCAGTAGAAAAGAGACTTGACCGGCCTGAAGCCGGCCTCGGGTTCGGCGACGGGCTCCATGTCGTCCAGGATGCGGTAGATATCCTGCAGCGCCGCCGTGTCCTTGGCGCGGAAGTACCGGCCGCCGGTCAGCTCGGCGATCCGGGTCAGGGTCCCCTCGTCGAGGTCCGCCGACGGATTGACGCGTCGCATGCCGCCGGTGATCGACGAGATCATCATTTGTTCGGCGCCGATGCCGATCGTGTAAACACGAAGTCCGATTTGTTGCGCAAGCTCGGCCGCTTTTACCGGGTCTATCTCACCGGCGGTATTTGCGCCGTCGGTCAGCAGGATCAATACCTGGTCGTCGGCGACCGCACCCTGGTCATGGATGCGTTTCACCGCGAGCGTGATAGCATCGCCGATCGCCGTCTTCTCGCCGGCGAGTCCGATAAACGCCTCCATCAGGAGAATATTGACGGTCTCGCGGTCCAGCGTGAGCGGCACCTGCAAGTATGCTCTTTCGCCGAACAGGATCAGGCCGATCCGGTCACCTTTGCGGCGCTCGATGAAGTCGCCCGCGACCGCCTTGGTTGCCGTCAGCCTGTCGACGCGACGATTGCCGAGCTCGAAGTCCTTGGCGTCCATGCTTCCCGACAGATCGACCGCAAGCATCAGGTTGCGTCCCGATACCGGCACGTCGAGCTCGTCGCCGATGCGCTCCGGCCTCGCCGCCGCAAAAACCAGCAGGACCCAGGCAACGATGGCAATCCAGACCCTCCAGTTCAGGAGCTGCTCCGCCTCTGAACGGTCCGTAAGTACCGTAAAACTCGCGAGGCTGGGCACCTTGAGACCGGCTTCGGAGGTTTCCGTCACGGGTGGCAGCACGGCTGCGATCACGAGCGGCAACGGTAAGGCGAGCAGCATCCAGGGCCAGGCGAGGGACCACATCAGGCTGCCTCCGGTAGCGGGATCTCGAGCCGCAGACGGACCGCCCTGATCAGCCCGTCTATGTCTGTTTTACTCGTGTCCCCGCCGGGCTTGCGATAGGGGAGACTGGCGATGTGACGTCCCGGGCCACGGGTAAAAACTGCCTCGGGCAGGCCCCGGTCGAGCCACGCGAGCCAGTCCGGCCCGGTCAGTCCGGCGACCTCATCGCGCGGTGCGTAAGCGAGCATCACCCGACGCAGCAGCGCGGAAAGCTGTACGCCCAGCGATGCCGCATCGCGACTCAGCGCAAATTCCGCCTGCAGAACCTTCAGCCGGGCAAGCGCCGCGCGTCTCGCGGCATTCTGTCGATAGCTGCGCAGCGCGCGCCGAGCCAGCAGCACGAGCCCGATCAACAGCAGAATAGAGAGCACCCACCATCCCGGCGCGAGCGGCCACCAGCCGATCATCTCCGGCAGGTGCAGGTCTCGAAGCGGAATGTCTTCGGGATTCATCTGGTGGCCCTCTTGCCCAGCGCGGTCTGCATGCAAACGACCGGGTCGTCTTCGGTCGACATCGCCAGCAGGTGGATGCCGTAGCGCTGACAAAAATCCTCGAGCGCGTGTCGGCGATGCTCGAATGCGTGCTCGTAGTCCCTGCGCGCCGCGCGGGCGAACGTGTCGATCGCCATCTCTGCATCCCTGCTTACCAGCCGGTAGCGGCCCGGCGGCGGCAACACGTGTTCCAGGGGATCGCTTACAAAAACCGCCAGCACCTCATTATGCCTCGCTACGCCGGCGAGGTAGGCCTCTGCGGCACGCGAAAAACCGACGAAGTCACTGATGACCACGGCCAGGCTTCCCGGCCTGGCCACGCGCCGAAGCGCCGCCATTGCGCGGGTCAGCGGCTGCTCCGGATCATCGGCCGGCGCATCGCCGTCCGTGGCCCAATCGGGATGATTGACGAGCTCATGCAGGTATCGCAGGGCGGCCTGCCGGCCGAGCCTCGGCTTGAGCTCCCGGTGCGTGGTGTCGCCGAATATCAGCCCGCCGAGCCTGTCTCCGCGATGGTGTGCCGCCCACGAGACCAGGCCCGCGGCGCGGCTCGCCAGTACCGACTTGAACGAGCCCTGTGTTGCAAAGTGCATTGTCCTTCTGAGATCGACAACCACGAGCACCGGTCGTTCGCGTTCCTCGCGAAACAGCTTGGTATACGCCTCGCTGCTGCGGGCGGTGACACGCCAGTCGATATTGCGTGGGTCGTCGCCGGGCTGGTAGGGACGCGACTCGTCAAACTCCATGCCGCGACCACGAAAATGCGAGACATAGGCGCCGGTTTGCAGGGAACTCACCCTGAGGACATCCAGTGCGATGACGCGCGCCGGTCCGTTCAGTCGAATCAGCCCGGCCTGGCTGACGCTGACCGGCGATGCATCCGCCTGGAGTTTGTCGTGGCGCACCATGATCGGATTTTATGGCACTCCGACGCCGTCCAGGACCCTGTCGATGACGGAATCCGGACTGACGCCGTCCGCCTCGGCCTCGAAGCTCAACACCAGACGGTGCCTCAGCACGTCCGGCGCGACATTCTGAATGTCCTCCGGTCCGACGTAGTCACGCCCGGCGAGCCACGCATGCGCGCGCGCGCAACGGTCGATGCCCATGCAGGCCCTGGGGCTTGCCCCATACTGGACCTGTCCTTCAAGGGAGTCGTCGACGGCCCCCGGATCGCGCGTGGAGACGACGATATTGACGATGTACTGCTCGAGCTCGGAGGCCAGGTGCAGGCGCAGGATCGCCTGGCGTGCCTCCATGACCGAGGACTCGGCGAGCAGCTCCGGCGGCGCGAACGCGTCGCGCTCGCCTGCCTTCGCCTCATCACGATTCAGGACGAGTATGCGGCGTTCGTCGAGAATCGTCGGATACCCCACCTGGACATGCAGCAGAAAGCGGTCGAGCTGGGCTTCCGGGAGAGGATAGGTGCCTTCCTGCTCAATCGGGTTTTGCGTCGCCATCACCATGAACAGGTCAGATAGCGTGTAACTTTTCTCCCCGACCGTGATCTGTCTCTCTTCCATTGCTTCGAGCAGGGCGGACTGCACCTTTGCCGGCGCGCGATTGATTTCGTCGGCGAGAATCAGGTTGTGAAAAAGCGGGCCTTTGCGGAATTCGAAGCTGCCGTCCTGGGGCCGGTATATCTCCGTACCGGTGAGGTCGGCGGGCAGGAGGTCGGGTGTGAACTGCAGCCGGTGAAAATCGCCTTCGATGCTTTCGGCGAGGACCTTGATGGCGCGGGTCTTGGCCAGTCCCGGCGCGCCTTCCACGAGCAGGTGCCCATCGCACAACAGAGCGATCAGCATCCGGTTGATCAGGTGGGCCTGGCCGATGACCAGGCTGCTGGCATGCGCCTCGAGCTGTTGGAATTGTTCTATTACGCTCATTCAGGGCTCCGAAGGCCGAAAAGGCGTGACATTGTAGTTATGATGCGCTGGCAGGCCAACCGGTGGCCGGCATATTCGGCTCATGATGCGACGCCTCCTGACAATGATGACCCCCATATCGACCGTGGAAAACCGCTGACATTGCATAGATTTTCGACAATCCGGGTCCTGGCCGCGTTCGCAATCACCTGGCCGGGCGCGGCAGTGGCCGACGATGAGCTCGCGGATGCGTTCGACAGGAGCACGATCATTATCGAAGCGCAGCAGGACGCCTGTTACCGTTTCGACGTCTATCTCGCAACGAGCCGGGAACAACAGATCCGTGGCCTGATGCACGTGCGGCATCTGCCGGCGTTCACCGGCATGCTGTTCACATACCCGTCCCCTGACATGCATTCGATGTGGATGAAAGATACTTATATATCTCTGGACATCCTGTTCATTCGCGAAGACGGCACGATCAGCAATATCGAGACCACTACGGAGCCGCTTTCGCTGAATTCGATCAGTTCGACGGAACCGGTATCCTACGTCCTCGAGTTGAACGCCGGCGCAACGGCCAGGCTCCGCATCGACACCACGAGCAGGGTGTATTTCTGATGACGAGCGATCGGAAAGACTGGACCGTCCAGGGTGGTCGGGAACCCCGGCAACCCGACGTATCTGGTTGCTGCCGTGCTGGTTTTATCGGCTATCGGCGTTCGCGTGCTCGCATTCGTCAAAGGACGGCGGCAATCGAACTAGCGAGGTGCTCGACGTTGTCCTTCGTGATGCCGGCGACGTTGATGCGGCTCGAGTTCACCATATAGACGGCAAACTCGCTCTTGATCCGATCGACCTGGTCGGGAGAGATCCCGAGAAAGCAAAACATCCCGTTGGCCCGCTCGATGTGCGAGAAGTCGTGCCCGGGCGTCTTGTCCCTCAGCGCACCGGCGAGCAAGGTACGGACTTCTTTCAACCGCCTGCGCATTCCGTCGAGTTCCACAAGCCACTCGTCGCGAAGTCTCTCATCGTTGAGGACATGGCTGACGACCACGCCGCCATGATCGGGCGGCATCGAGTACAGCGTTCTGACGATATTCAGAGCCTGACTCCTGAGGATTGCGCTGGCCGTGGCGTCACGGCCGACGACAGACAGACAGCCGACCCGGTCACGATACAGCCCGAAGTTCTTCGAGCAGGAACTCGACACAATCATTTCGGGGACACGCTGGTACATCAATCGCACTCCGAAGGCGTCTTCTTCGAGACCGTCTGCAAAGCCCTGATAGGCAATGTCGATGTAAGGCAGTAATTCTCGTTCGGCGACGAGGCCGACCACGGCCCGCCATTGATCCCTGGTCAGGTCCATGCCGGTCGGGTTGTGACAGCAGCCGTGCAGCAGGACGATCTCGCCGGCAGGCACTTTTTCGAGTGTCTCGAGCATCGCATCGAACCGGATGTTCTTGTTCCGTGTGTCATAGTACGGGTAGGACTTCAGCTCCAGGCCTGCACCGCCCAGCAATGGAGAATGATTCGCCCAGGTCGGGTCGCTCGCCCAGACCGGGACGCCCGGCTTCGCCCGCAGGGCCAGTCCCGCCGCGACCCTCAGGGACCCGGAGCCGCCCGGTGTCTGCAGGGTCGTGATGCGCTCGTCGGCGAGGGATGCATCGCCGAACGTGAGCGCCTGTATCGCCGCGTTGAATTCGGGGTTGCCGCCCGATCCCAGATAAGCCTTGGTCGGCTGTGTATCGACGAGATGCCGCTCTGCTTTCTTGACTGCACTGAATATCGGCGTCTGCCCGTTCGCGTCCCGGTAGACGCCCACGCCGAGGTCGATCTTGAACTCGCGAGGATCGTTCCTGTGCTCCCCGATCAGCGTGAGGATCGCGTCGGGCGGCATTGCGCTCATCTTTTCGAACATGGATCAGATTGTATCCACAGGAATCTTTATATAAGAGACCTGATTGGCTTCCGGATCCGGCAGACGCCCGGCGCGAATGTTGACCTGTATGGATGGCAGAATCAGATCCGGCAGGTCAAGCGTTGCGTCTCTTCGTTCGCGCATCCGGATGAATTCGTCTTTCGCAGCGTCGTTGCCGACATGCACGTTGTCTCGTTTCTGTTCCGCGACCGTGCATTCGAAACGCAGTTCCCGCCCCTCCGGGCGGTAGTCGTGGCACATGAACAGGCGGGTGTCGCCGGGAAGCGAAAGAAGCGTCTGTATCGAATCGTACAACTGTCCCGCATCCCCGCCCGGAAAGTCACACCGTGCCGTACCGTAGTCGCACATGAACAGGCTGTCGCCCACGAATACCGCATCTTCGACCAGATACGAGACGCTGTCATTTGTGTGGCCCGGCGTATCGAGCACCCGGCATTCGAGACCGCCGATCGCGAACGTGTCGCCGCCGGCGAACAGCCGGTCGAACTCACTGCCGTCCGCTTCGAACGATGCCGGCAAATTGAACACTTCTGCGAAGTGTTGTTGCACGGCGCGGATTCCCGAGCCGATTCCGACCTGCCCGCCGAGTTCGGATTTCAGAACTTGCGCCGCGGTCAGATGATCCGCATGCGCATGAGTTTCCAGAATCCATTCGAGTGACAGCTCGTTTGTCCGGATGTGCTCCACTATCGCACGGGCAGGCGCCTCGTCGATTCTCCCGGACACAGCGGAAAACCCGAGAACCGGGTCAATCGCTGCGGCACCCCTGGTATCAGGATCGCTGACGACATACGACAGCGAGCCGGTCACCTCATCGTAGAAATGCTGTATATGGGGCCGGGCCATCAGGCAGACTCGCACTGCGGCACCGCCGGCGGACGGATGACCAGGTTGCGGCGATCCGCTCGCACCCGCGCGTAGACACACCGGTCTGCGGGCACGGATCTAGCGGCAGCGCTAACGATCGGATCAGGATTTCGGCGCCCAGACCGAACACCAGCCTTTATTGTTGACGAGCTTGCCGGGGAATATCTGGCAGGGCCGCCACTGTGCCCCTTCGTCGCCCTGAATGAGCGCACAATTCGCGCATATCTGGTCCGGCGCGGGATTGACCCGGGAGGCAGGATCAACGGTGCTCGCATCGTGCGTGTATTTCATCGCCTGTGCCATCGGATCGCTTTCTTCCAACCTCGGCAGGTCGTCTGCGCGTGCCTCGGAGCCCGGGCGGACCAGGCAGCCGGCTGCCGCAACGGCCGACAGTTGAATGAACTGGCGCCTTGCAATCTTGCTCAAGGGACTCTCCTTTATTCTTGCTTGAGTTTGGCCCGGAACCTGTCCCGGGATGATTAATCTTAATACAAACGGGTTTACTGCGGCGCATTCTAGCGGATTAGGCTGAGCGCTGGCACGCCGCTACTGCATAATGAGGCACCGATGAAAGACGACTGCCAGTCAGGGTGGCTGAACGGGGCTCCGGCGGTGTTGCCTGTGGCGCTGATCCTTCTGGCCGGGCCCGCGCCCGAAGCCGCAGCCGCCGGCGCACATGTCTATACGGTGAGCATTGATCACGCCATGAGCACGCTCCGGGTGGAGGCCCGCTTCAGTCCGGGCGTGGACCTGGTCAGTGCCAGGTCGCGCCACGCCGGGAAGCTGCTCATCGATGCTCGCGCCTGCGGCGGCGCCGAGAAGATAAGGCTGCGAAGACGGCGAATGTTGCTGCCGACAGGCGATGTTCATTGCATGACCTACACGGTCGATCTCGAGCGGGCCGCTCGTCGGGAGCGACCGAACCGGTATCTGCTGCCGGACAACGTGATCGTCTCGCCCAGCCTCTGGTTATGGCGCCCGGAGCTCGACGACGGCACTGAGCTCCGGGTCAGGTTTCGGTTGCCGGAGAACATGAAGGTAAGCGTGCCCTGGGAGTTGGCCGGCCCCGATCGCCAGGAATACAGGCTGGCCAGGTCGCCGGAGAGCGCTGATGCGCCGGCTGTATTCGGCAATTTCGACTACCGGGAAATCCGCGTTCCCGGCGCCATGCTGCGCGTGACCCTGATGAAGGCCAAAGGCGGAATGGACACCGAGGCCATCGTCAATTGGATCCGCGCCACGGCGACCGATGTCAGCCTGGCCTATGGTCGGTTTCCGAACCCGTCACCGCAGGTCGTGGTCGTGCCGGTCGGCGGCGACACCAACGGCAGTCAATCGGCAGTGCCGTATGGACGCGTCATCCGGGATGGCGGCGAGAGCGTTCAGTTATTCATCGATCAGCGCCGGCCGATCGAGGAGTTCCTCGTGGACTGGACGGCGACGCACGAATTCAGCCATCTGATGCTGCCTTACCTGCGCAATCGGCAAAAATGGGTGGCGGAGGGATTCGCGCAGTACTACCAGAACGTGTTGCTCGCCCGCTCCGGCGCTTATGACGATTCGACTGCCTGGCAGAAACTGTACGAAGGCCTGGAGCGAGGCCGGCGATCGCGACCGGAGCTGTCACCTAACGAGGCCGCGGCCGGGGGTATCCGAACCGGTCTGATGAAGGTCTACTGGAGCGGTGCCGCGCTCGCCCTGATGGCCGATGTCAGGCTTCGAGAACAGTCCCGTGGACGCGAATCACTCGACGCCGTTCTCGGCAGGCTCCGGGAATGTTGCCTGCCCTCGGACCGGGTCTGGTCCGGACCACAACTTTTCGCAACAATGGATTCCCTTACGGATTATCCCGTTTTCACCGAGCTGTATCGTCGCTACGCAGATACGGCCGGATTTCCCGACCTCGAACCCTTGTTCGAGAGACTCGGCCTGTTCGTATCGAACGGCAGGGTGCAATTGAACAGAGACGCTCCACTCGCCGGCATTCGCCTCGCAATTACCGAAGCAAACGCAGCCACCGCCGACTGGCGGCAGCGGCTCGCCACAAAGACACCGGACATGGGGACGGACCCCGCGGAGTCCGTCCCTTAGCCTGAAAATTGCACGAGACCGCCCGGGATTGCCGAGATGGTCATGATTTTGATACGAATGGCGATGGTTCTTGATGGTGACACTTTGTAAAAATCACCGGCTGTCCGGTCTGTGGCCGGATCTCGTTACGCCTGACTGGCTCTTCCCTCGAGCCATAGCCCGCTATGGCTCTCAGTCCAGAGCGGCGTCAG
>JBHHWI010000096.1:0-11090 GCA_046756445.1 Woeseia sp.
CTGTCCCCCGAATTCAGGGAAGCCGCGAATCGTACTCGGCCTCGAGTGCCGTATGCGTTCGCCAGAACGGTTGTGGTTCGTTGTCTGCGAGCACGTCCGCCAGGATGTCGAGGTGCGTGTGCCAGCCGCCGCAGGCGCCGGTCAGCATGTCGCGACCGATGATCCGGCGATGGGTCAGCGTCAGCAACACGCCGTCATCGCGCTGTTCGAGCTCGTAGGTCACTTCCGACTCTTCGCCGTCATCGCCTGTCCAGGTATGGGCCAGCAATGTCTTCGGATCGCATCGAGTGACTTTGCCCGTATACGAGACCTCCTCCGGCATGTCCTTGTATTTCTCCGGCGGCGGATCATCCGGCAGACTCGACAGACTGCTGTTGTTGAAATGCAGGTCCACATGACCGCCAACGCGCTCTTCCGTGTCACCCCCCGCGAGCCACTTGCCGCGTTTGTCGCCTTCGACCAGGTAACTCCATACGCGATCAATGCTGCCGGGCAGCAGCCGTTTGAACTGCACGGTATCCGGCGCGATCAACTCCCCATACTGACTCATGCTCAATCCTCCTCATCACGGAGCGCCTGCTCCAGCTTGTCCAGTCGGCCCGACCAGTAATGGCGAACCTTTTGCAGCCATTGGTCGACTTCGTCGAGCCCGTCATCGGTCAGGCGGTAGATGCGACGCTGTGCTTCGGCGCGCACCGTCACGATGTCCGCGTCGCGCAGCACTCTCAGATGTTGGGAGACGGCCGGCCGGCTCATCTCGAACTGCTGGGCAATCTCGCCGAAGGCGCGCTCGCCCCTGCAGAGCGACTCGATGATCTGCCGTCGGGTCGGGTCGGCCAGCACGGTGAATGCGTCCATGGCCAACTATGATAAGGTATTACTTAATTAAGTCAAGGCTTATTTACAGATTTGATGCAGGCCGGGTCGAAGCGGCCCCGAAGCGGTCTCGAGTACGCCTTGCAGGCACTAGGCCGACAAGCGCTCCGTGACCTGCCGCCTGGTCGGCTGCTTGAACGAATAGCGAAATTCGCCACCGGTCCTGGCCAGGAGGCCGACCAGGTAATCAGACGAGACCTTATCGACCATGCCGTTCATGATGTAACTGACCTTGGGCTGCGTTATGCCGAAGAAGTTCGCAGCACGCATCTGTGTGAGGCCATTCTTTCGGAAGCAGGAATCCATGCCGGGGATGCCCCGGCTATCCATGGGGGCCTCGAGCCCGGCTTTGACCGAATTCAACTGTGTGCCGCGGTTCTGTGCCACAGCGGCGATGCCGGCAGTCAGGCAGACGGCCATGGATCGCGGCCGCGCCCTGCCGGCAGACTCATGCTCAGGGACCCGGTTCTGTTACATTGCGGGTCAAATTGCCAAACGGGCGGGGGGATCCATGGAACAATCCTTGAAGTTTTACGGCGGGCGGCTGGGTGCGGCGGTGCCGTTGCTGTTCTTCGTCGTCTGGGCGATTTCGATATCGGTGGCCGGCGCGCCGAGCGAGTACGGGTTGATCCTGGGGATGATCGGCGGGCTTTCCCTGGGCATGCTGTTGTGCCGCAGCCGCTGGGCCGACTATGCCAATGCCATCTTCGCGGGCATGGCGAACCCGGTGGCGACCGTGACGATCGTGGCCTGGTTCTGGGCCGGGATGTTTGCGCAGGTCTTGCGGGTCGGCGGGCTGGTCGACGGGCTGGTGTGGCTGGGGGGTCAGTCGAACGCGACGGGCGGGTATTTTGTCGGCGCGACCTTCGTGCTGGCTGCGACCTTCGGCACGGCGGTGGGTACCGGTTACGGCACGGCGGTGGCGTTTTGCACTCTGATGTTTCCGGCCGGGCTGATCCTGGGCGCCGATCCCGTGTGGCTGTTCGCCGCGATCCTCTCCGGTGCGGCTTTCGGCGACAACCTCGCGCCGGTGTCCGACACCACGGTGGTCTCGGCGACCACCCAGGAGACCGATATCCCGGGCGTGGTGCGCTCGCGGGTCAAGTACGCGGTGGCTGCAGCAGTACCGGCGCTATTGCTGTTCACCCTGTTCGGTGGCGATGCCCTGGAAGCCGATCGTGGCCGGGCGGCCGAGCTGCTCGCAGAAACAGCCAGACCGGATGGCCTGGCGCTCTTGGTGCCGTTCGCGCTGGTGATCTTCCTGGCCCTCAAGGGCAATCACATCGTCGTCGCCCTGACCTGGGGCATCGTGACGGCCGTATTCGTGGAACTCCTGCTGGGACTTGCGCCGGCGGAGGCCATCCTCTACTTCGACCCGGCCACCGATACGGTGGGGGGCGCGCTGGTGGACGGCATCGCCGGTTACCTGGGGCTGTCGATATTGATATTGCTGATCGTGGCCGGCGGGCACCTGATGCGGCTCGGCGGCGCGCTCGATGCGCTGATCGACGGGCTCAAGCGGTTCGCCAGGGAATCGGTGGCGCGGGCCGAGACGGCGATGTGGGGCATCGTGTTCTCGCTCAATGCCTTCATCACCATCAATACGGCCGCCGAGATCGCCGCCGGGCCGGTCATCTCGAGGCTGGGCAAGCGCTTCAGGCTGCACCCGTACCGGCGGGCCAACCTGCTGGATGCCGTGACCTCGGCGATCGGTTACATCTTCCCGTGGGGTGGTGGAGTGCTGATCGGCTATCAGACGATCCGCACGCTGGAATCGCAGTACGATTTCGTGCAGGTGGTGCCACCGACCGAGGTCTGGCCGTTCGTGCTGCACGGCTGGTTCCTGGCCGCGGTCATGCTGATCGCGGCGCTGACGGGGTTCGGGCGCACTTACGAGGCCAGTGACGGATCCGAGTCGAAGACGCCGCCGGAGGGCCCCTCGTCGTGATGACGTGTCGGGGGCGGTGTGCCTGATCCGGCTCACGATGCCATCGTCGCCGATAAGAGCAGAGCTCAAGTTTCTGGCTGATCTCGATCAGCCTCTGCTCTACATTCCCTCCAGGGGTGGCGGTGACGAGACCGAGCACGTGGGCAACTTCACGATGCACGAGGTGAGTATTCACGATGGCCGCCTCGACAAGCCGGATTCCAGTCTGGATGTCGAGGGGTTCAGGCTGGTGTCATCCGGGACTGCCGTCGAGGACTTCTTCGATGATGCGCAGGTCGAGGGCATTTACCATGAGGAGGTCAAAGCGCTGCTGTCAGAGATATCGGGCGCTGCGCGGATCGAGATCTTTGACGACACTCGCCGCTCGACTTCTCTTGCGCGACAAAAGGAACAGAAGATTCGTGAAGCGGCGGACATCGTTCACAACGATTACACCGCGCGCTCGGGCATCCAGCGGCTGCGGGATCACTTTGCCGATGAGCCGATTGATGCGGAAAGACTGTTGGGGGTACGCTTCGCCATCGTCAACGTGTGGCGATCCATCGGTGGGCCTGTTCTGAATCATCCACTGACGCTCTGTGATGCCGCGACGGTGAGGCCTGCCGACCTGGTGTCCGTCGAACGCCGGGCCGAAGAGCGTATCGGGGAGATACAGGTGGCGCTGTTTCATCCCGGCCAGCGCTGGTACTACTTCCCCGGGATGCAGACGGACGAGGCGTTGCTGTTCAAGACCTTTGATTCGGAAACCGACGGTCGCGCCCGTTTCACGATCCACACCTCCGTCGAAGACCCCACTGCGCCGGTGGACGCACCACCGCGCGAGAGTATCGAGACCCGCTGTCTGGTCTTTTTCTGAAGTGTTCCTGGTCGGCTTCTGCGCGTTTTGATGCCTCGATTCAGCGTCGCAATGCCGCGACAGTTGAATCGACGGCATATTTGCGTACCATGCCTTGCATTCGCGTTACTCCGCTTGGGCGTGGAAGGGACTCGAATACCGCACAGGCGGGCTGTCGCGTCATTCACTTGATACTGAATGGGAGGGGCACCCGGCCAGTACGATGGATATCACCGCACACGGAGACAGTCCTCACAAGATTGTCATCCTGAATCCCAAAGGCGGTTGCGGCAAGACCACGCTTGCAACCAATCTCGCCAGCTATTTCGCAACCCACGGCCCGCCACCGACATTGGTCGACTGCGATCCCCGCGGTTACAGCATGCGCTGGCTGGACAAGCGGCCAGACCATCGACCGAAGATCCACGGTGTCGCCGCTGAGACATTTTATGCGCGGCCCGATAAACGATCTCGGTTGCGTGCCTGGCCCGGATCGACTTATCTGATCCTCGACCTGCCGGCCGCTCTGAGCACGGATCAGTTGTTCGACCAGACCTATGACGCGAACAGCATACTGATACCGGTCGTTCCGTCCGAGATCGATATCTATGCCGCTGCGAGCTTCATCGCCGATCTTTTGCTGTTTGCTCAGCTCGACAGGCGCAAGGGTAATCTCGCGATCATCGCCAACCGGACGCGCCAGAACACGAGAAGCTACTCCATGCTCATGCGCTTCCTGAGGAGCCTGGAGATACCCGTCGTTGCGCAACTGCGTGACAGCCAGAACTACGTCCACGCCGCCGCCAACGGTATCGGCATCTGCGAGATGCCACTGTACAGGGCCGAAAAAGACATGGAGCAGTTGGACTCGATCGTTGCCTGGCTCGAGAAGTGGCGACTGCGCAGGCTGGACGCGGTCGCATCGGCCAGGTTCAGGCATATTCCCGGCACAGAGGTCCTTACACCCGCAGCAAGCAAAGGGCACTGATACGGGGTAAGGCGTTTACGCATTTTGACACCAGCTATGCCGGCAATCCGTGGCCAGTACGGTTAATCCGGGTGCTTTTCTATTTCGAATGGCTCCTGTTACCCCGGTACGACCGATACGCACCGGGCTCAGGCCAGTGGAATGCGCTCGAGATGTCTCTCCACCGCTTTGACAACATCGGCCGACAGAGGAAGGTTTCCCTTTTCGCGCGCCCAGTGCTCGCGAAACAACGTAACGGTCTCACGCGCAGTATCAAGGACGAGCATTTCGGGCAGCAGAGCACGCGCAGCAAGATGGGCTAGCTCGTCCTCGGAAAATTCATCGAAGCGTTTCGTGCGGCTGTATTTGAGTCCCGCTTCCTCGTCCGGAAGATAAGGGATCGTCGAGACGAAATCATAGCCAGGCGCCAATACAGCCGTGCGTCGGTCGGGATACATCATTGACCAGTTCTTAAGGTGCATATCGCCGTTACCGATCAAGGTATTGAAAGTCAGGCGGCGGATAAACTCGGCAATATCGGCTTCATTGCTTTCGGCGGCAATGACGCGCGCGATATTCATCGAACTGGCCTTGTCGTACTTGTCGTCAGGATAAAGACCGAAGACCTGCGCGAAATCTTCCATGTGGACGGCGCCTCCATCCCCGAGACGGTCAAAACGCTCGATCGCCAGTGCCTGTCCTTTCAGTGCGCCGATGCCATCCGGCAGGTTGCCGATCGAATCAATATCAACAAGCTCTATCGCCGGTACGTCCATGCCGATCAGCCGGGCGAGCGTCATCATCGAATATTCGTTTTCAGGGATGCCGTCATATTTCTCGGAAGGCAGTTTGACGATCCACGATCCGCCGACGCCCCTGGCCGGTATGCTGAGCCCACCGCTTGCTTCACTCACCGCTGAAAACTTGAGCTGGACGCCGGCCAGGGAAAAACGCAGTGCCTTCGCGCGCCGCTCATGATCATGACGATCATCATCACCTGTACCGGGCGGCCATGCTTCATCATCTGCCGGCCTGATCGTGATCGCACCGGGCAGGTCCATACCGAGCACCCAGAGCAGGAAGAACTCACGCTGCGGATTGACGCCGGCGCGCTCGGCCAGGTACTTGCGCAAATGCCCCTCGGGCAGAAGATTCGAGAAGAAGGGCATGACCCTGGTCTGATACGGCCTGAAATCAGTGATGAGCTCACCGAGATCGTCCTTGAATCGAAGCCCCAACACCGGCCGGTTCCTATCGGCGATATATGCCTCATTAAAAGCGAACAATGTCCGGTCGCCCGACACACGAGTCAGTGTACCGACGGGCTTGCCGTAGAGCAGGACTTCGAGCACGGACACATCAGCCATGATCGTCTTCGCCTAAACCGTAGACCGGCTTGACGTATTCCATGACCGGAAGCGCATGGACAAGGCTATCGCGCAGGCTCTGGAGCTCAGAGACCGTCTTGCGGATCGCGTGGAGCCATTTCGCGTTGTCCTGGTAGGCCTGCACCACCTCGTTGGCCTCACGTATGGTTTCGATGTGTTTCCTGGCGGTAAGCTGAAAGTGCTGAAGTTCACGCGCGCGGCGCTGAAGCTGTGCAACCTCTTTGACGGCCGGATGTCGGTCCGCGATCAGGCCGAGGTTTTGCTGCAAGCGCTTCAGCTCTTTGGCCGCAGAAGTTGCAGGCGACACGGCCCCCCCGGGCTGGCTGCTGCGGACAATCGACTGCACCGCCGGGACGTTTTTGCGCGGCACAAGGGTCACTTCCAGATCAAGGGCACGGGCAAACTCGACGAGGCTTGAAAGCCGCAGATCGACCGCCCCGTTCTCGATTTTCGAGATATGGCTCTGCGGCATGCCCGCCAGCTTGCTCAGCGCCCGCTGGCTCAAGCCCTTCATTTCACGAGCGGTCTTCAACGTCTCAGCTATTTGTTCGGTTGTGTATCCCATTGCGTTAAAATCCTGATCTATAGACCTATATCTAACATCCCATGTGATATGTATTAAGATATCGACGATGAGCGAAGCGTTCAATGGTAGATATATTATTCTATATTGTTCAGACAAGACGATCTATATAAATAGATCACACGGGAAGGCATCGAAGCGCTTGTAGGCCGTTCCCCGGCCCGCCGCAAGACACTGCCAATCAGAACGAAGTCACGGCTTGGGAAACCGACACTTTTGGCACATTTTCGGCGAAATTATGCGCAATTTCGGCGATTTTCGCGGATTTTCGTACTATTGATCACGCCGATTGGTGCCGACCTCCGCTGCCGGGGACCCGGCCCGAACACTGCACGAAACCGCCCGGGATCACCATCAACTGTCAACAAAGCCAACGGCAACGACGAACTCGAGCGACTCCTGCCGAATCGGCTCCGTCAGGCGGTTCCGTACATCTGATCCGGCGTCAGCACGTCGCCAAAGCGCTCTCTCAGCGCGCACCTTGAGGTGTAGCAGAGGTGGCAGTGATCGGCGTAGCCGTCCTCGTGGGCAAGTCCGTAGCGGCGAACGATCTCTGCCGGGCCGCCGGCGAGCAGGGGGCCGATGATCGGGTGATCCTCCGGATGGTATTCGGCCATGATCTTTGCCAGCGGGCGCTCGAGCAGATTGCCGATGGAGATGCCCTGGCAGATGTGCAGGGTGCCGAACGGGTCCACGTGCACGCGCTCGGGTTCGCGCAAGTCCTCCCACGGGCATTCGGTATATTCCTCCCAGGGCTTCGCCGCGACCCGTGATGCGAGCATGTCGGCCGCGCGGCCCCGGTACAGCACCGCCGATTCGCCGGCCGGTAATTGACCGGCCGCGCCGGGCACGTCGGCGGCCCCGGGCTGGGCGACGCTGATGAACTCGACCGGGATGCCCAGCCGCCGCGCAACCCGGCGGGCGATCTCGGGATGACTCGCCCCTTCGAGGCTGCCGTGATAGGCATCGCTGCTGATGGAGAGATCGTCGATAGAACCGGCTACAGGCTTCAGCCACGCCATGGCATCGGCGTCCGCGGTCGCCCAATAGGCGTTGCTGACAATGCCGACCCTGAAGCCGCGCTCCTTCGCCAGACGGATGCCGCTACGCAGCACCTGGTAATAGAGAAACGCTTCGCCGCCTTCGAAGTAGATCCATTCGATGGTGCCCAGCGCCTCGGCCTCAGCGAGGATGTGCTCGATGGTCTCGAGGGTCATGGTGCCGCTCTGCGACGGCCCGCCCCACACAAAACAATGGTCGCACTGGTAGTTGCACGTATAGGTCAGCAGCAGGTGCAGCCCGGACAGCGGCTTTGAGCGGATCTCGGAAGGAGGGTCGGGAGCCATAGGGGAGACTATAGCTCAGGAGAGCGCGGCGATGCCCTGTGGACGCGAGGCCAAGATGGTTCCCCGCCTGGGCGCGGAAGTCGGAATCCCGGGCGACCGGTCCGCAGTCAGGTCGCTGGCCTGTGTCTCGTCAGCAGGATGCAATTCCTTCCCATCGGCTCGCATCGGCCCTGGCCTTTTGATAGTTATGGTCTAGAATTCCTCTATGGTCCATGACAGGGCCGGCGCCGGAGACACCGGCAGGCTGCAGATCGTGCAGTCGAAAAAGGGGGCGAAAGCGGTATTCGGCGACGACGATCCGGAAACCCCGGGGGGAACACCCCGTGCGTCCAGCTGATCGCTGACCGGCCACCGGGCAACAACAAAAACAAGGGACCCGATCATGTCCAGAGTCACGGCCGTCACGACATTGCTCGCACTGCTCCTGGCAGGCTGCGTGAGTTCTCCCGAGGTGAAGCTCGCATCCGCGGCGATGACCAATGCGATCAATGAATATGACAAGAACGTCGCAGTGTTCGAGCAGGCATGGATCGCCGAGATCGACCGGGTCCGCTCGGACCTGGGACAAGCCATCGTCGCGAGGACCGTCAAGCGGCGCATCGACGAGCTGTCCGGCGGTTTCGACGACGCGGACTGGCAGAGGCAGTTCAAAGACCACGGCCTGGTCACGCTCTCGGCACAGATCGAGGAGGCCCGGCGCGCCGCAAGCAACATGGTGGCAATCGTCTCCCGGCGGGTACCGGCGTCGGATCAGTCCGGCGCCGACGTATTGCAGGTCATCGCCGGCGAGCAGGCAGGGGGCTTAAGGGCATCGGCGAACGCGATCGCCGACCTGGATCCCGATGCAGCCGCGGAACTCATGCGGCGCGCCGACGAACTCGAACGGGCCGCGGGCGCAGGCGGCCTGTTCGGCGATGATCTGTCGGACAGCCTTGCCGTCGCGCTCCTGGAGTGGAACGCCGCGCGCGCCGAGATCCCGGTCAACCTCCGAAACCTCAAGAACCTGGTCGCCGTGCTGCGCGAGACCCATGCCGTGGTGGACGCCTGGATCATGACCGACGTCACGGTGTCCGGCGAGGAGGTCGCGCGCCTGTTCGTCCGGAGCTCGGCGTTGCTGGACGCAGACTGAGCGATATGAGGATGCGCATCATGAAGCCCGGACTGGTTGCGATCTGCGTGCTCGTCGCCGCCCTCGCCGGTTGCTCGTCGCGGGAGGTTCGTGAACTGTCGTCTCAGGAGATCGAGGTCATCGGCAGGATGCGCGATGCCCTGGCAAGCAATCGCGGCGAGGTCTACCGGTCGCTGGATGATCTCAAAGACAACGGCAACGTGGCGCTCGAGGAGCGTCATTCACTGGCGGTCAACCTGTCCAAGGCAAAACTGCTGGAGTCGATGAAATCGCCGTGGGTGAACCCGCATCCCGACCTGGCCGCCACGCAGAAGGAAGTCGCCCTCTATCACCTGTATGCACTCGCCGAGGCGGAGCAGGCGTTGCTCGCGGCAACGATCGCCGAACGCGAGGCCGCGGTGCGGCGGGTTCGCGGTGCCTATGCGAGGCTGATCACTGACGCCGGCAGGCTGATCGAATTGCAGAAGACGATTCTCGCGCATCTGAACCAGCCCGCACACGCCCGGATCCTCGCCGCCAGCGCTCAGGTGGCCACCGAACTCAGGGCATTCGAATCGACCCTGGCGGCGGCCGATGATCCCCGCCTGCGAGAGATCGCCCGCAATGTCGATGACGCCCTGACTCGCTACCAGCGCATCAGGCAGCAACTGGAGGACGCGCTGAAACTGGCCGCGGAACTGCCGGGAGGAGCGAGATGACATGTCTCTGACACAATCGATAAAGGATCTTCAGTCGGTCGCCACCAGCGCCATGGCGCTGTTCGCGCAATTGAAGAAGGCGGCTGACGGCGGCAGGAAAGCCACCAAGGCACAGAAGAAGCGCCTCGGACTGCTGGCCGACCGGCTCGATGCCGGCGCGAGGAAGGCAGCCCGGGAACGGCGTGCGGCCGAGATCGCGCAGCTCACCGGCATCATCGATGCGCATACCACGGCGCTGGCGACGCCCGGCCTGTCCGCCGCGACCCGGCAGGCGATACGGGCCAACCGGACCGCCAGGGTGGCGCGGCGGGGCCGCCTGCGCGCCAAGGCCGGTACGGACTTTCACGGCATCCTCACGCAGCGCGAGATCGACAATCTGGCCGCCGCCGTGAGCGCGGCCCGTCAGGCCGTGGCGAGAAAGAAACGGGCGGCGGGATTCCTGAAAGCGGCGATCGACATCGCGCAGAACGCGCTGCAGATCGCCGGCAAGTTGATGATGTAACCCGAGCGGCAAATGACAAAGGACGACTGATATGGCTAACAGAAACGGGGAAGAAAACGGCGTCGATACCGACGTCAGCGTCGAGGAAAGCTGGTCACGATGGTGGAAACGTGTCCTGTCGCCTTTCATCAGCGTGCACTTTTTCATCACCATGGTGGTCATCTACATCTGGATTTCCTCGATCAGTAAACCGCTTGACGCGCTGGCTGCAAGCTACGGAATCCTTGCCGACGAGGCGCAAGCGGCCGCGGCGAAGAACGCCATCGATGTCATCCTCGAGTCCACCACCATCGTGAGTGGACTCTTTACGACTGTCCTGGGACTGGTGCTCGGTCATTACTTCGGGCAGCGCGGCCAGGAAGCGGCCGAACGGGCCTTGAGTGAAGTAGAATCGGTACAGGAATCCGTGCTCACCGAACTGGAGGAAGAGGAAGAACTGATGCAACAGCAGTTGAGTGACCTCAATAGTGACCTCCAGGAGCAAAACGACGCCCTGTGTCAGGCGCTGGAAACGCTCAAGGCCACCGCGCCCGATGCGGAAATCGACACCTCGTCAGCGCTGGCCGAGCTTCTGGATGAGTAGCTTTTTTGAAATGCTTGACAAAACCGGATCACACCAATGAGTAAAGTAAAACTCGACACCGACAAGATCGACAAGATGCTCGAGACCGTCAGGAAGAAGCAGCAGGAGGGCAAGATCAAGGGCGAGGAATCCATCCAGAGATTCTCGAAGCGGATTCGCTCGGTGCGTCGAAGGCTTCGACGCTGACTCGCCAATGACTTCTTCGCGTAACTCCCCCGGCTAATTCGGGACACCC
>JBHHWI010000097.1:0-11044 GCA_046756445.1 Woeseia sp.
CGGGCAACAAGTTAGGATTTGATCCAGCGGAGCCAATCCACGGTACAGACTTACTGAATGCGATGCGCGATGTACTGCGCGAGCGATATTGGGCGCGATTTGAAGACGAACAAGGTCGTTTTGTGCACTTCGGGTGGGACTACTACATGTATGTCGGTGTCACATGCGAATGTCCGCGAGCTGAAGAAGCCGCCTCGAAAAGAGGATTGTTCGTGGAGGCATTCCGTTCTCCCTACCATCGTGAGCTTGGCGGGGAATGACCGTCCGATTCTGGCCGTTCTCTGTCTGTCAGAACCTGATATTTCCAGCCAGACGACCGACTGCTTTGCGTAAAAGCAGTCGGTCGAGCTGGAACTTATCGGATAATATCTGCCGGATCGGATTCCGGCTCTTGCGGTTTCGTCTAGGCGCTCGTTGATCCGAATCCGCCGCCGCCGGGCGTTTCGATGATCAGGCGGCTGCCCTTGCCGAGCTTTACGGTTGCAGTTGCGCCGAGTTCTTCACGCTCATTCGGCTCATGTTCGACGATGTTGTGGCCGGTCTTGCCGCATTCGCCGCCTGCCATGCCGAAAGGCGCGATGCGACGATGATTGGCGAGGATCGATGTCTCGACGGGTTCGAGAAAGCGGATCTTTCTGATGGTCCCGTCTCCGCCATACCATTCTCCCCGGCCGCCTGAGTCTCGGCGTATCGAGAAACTCTCCAGGATCACCGGAAAACTCTGCTCGAGCACCTCGGGATCGGTCAGGCGTGAGTTGGTCATGTGCGTCTGTACGGCGTCGGCGCCGTGAAAGCCCGGCCCGGCGCCGGCGCCGCCGGCGATGGTCTCGTAATACTGGAAGTTGGCGTTACCGAAGCTCAGGTTGTTCATGGTCCCCTGCGACGCCGCGAGCGCGCCGAGCGCGCCGAGGAGGGCGTCGGTCACGCATTGCGAGGTCTCGACATTACCGGCGACCACGGCGGCGGGGTAAGCCGGGCTCAACAGGCAGCCCTCGGGGATCTTGATATCCAAGGGTTCGAGGCAGCCCTCGTTCATCGGTATGTTCTCCTCGATCAGGCTGCGGAAGACGTAGAGCACGGCGGCCCGGGTGACGGCGCTCGGTGCATTGAAATTGTTGTCCGATTGTAATGAGGTGCCGGTGAAATCGATGGTCGCCATTCGATTCTCATGATCAACCTTGACGGTGACCCTTATGTATTCGCCGGAATCCAGCTCGTAACCGAAGCTGCCGTCCCTGAGCGACCCGAGGAGCCTCCTCACGCTGGCCGCCGCGTTCTCGCGCACGAACCGGAGATAACGCTGCACGGTGGCGAGGCCATAGCGATCGATTGCTTTCTCGAGCTGGCGGATGCCCTGCTGGTTCGCCGCCAGTTGCGCCTGCATGTCGGCGATGTTCTTGTCCGGATCGCGCGCCGGATATTGCGCGCCCAGCAGCAGCTCGCGCACCGCCGTCATGCGGAACTCACCGCCGCGCACCAGATCGAAGTCCTCGATCAGCACGCCCTCGTCATCGATGTGCCGGCTCCCCGCGGGCATCGATCCCGGCGTGATGCCGCCGATGTCCGCATGGTGTGCACGCGATGCGAGAAAGAACAAAGGGTGATCGGCTTCTGCGAAGTAGGGCGTGACAATGGTGACGTCCGGAAGGTGTGTGCCGCCGGCATAGGGCGAGTTGAGCATGATCGAGTCGCCGGGCCTGAGGTCGTTTCCCCTGGCGCCGATCACGGTTCGCACGCTCTCGCCCATCGAACCCAGATGAACGGGCATGTGCGGTGCGTTCGATACCAGCAGGCCCTCTTGATCGAACAGCGCGCAGGAGAAATCCAGGCGTTCGCGTATGTTCACCGAAATAGCCGTGTTCTGAAGAACGACGCCCATCTGCTCGGCGATGTGCATGAACAGATTGTTGAATACCTCCAGCCTGACCGGATCCGGCCGGGTTTCCAATACACCATCCGACGCAGTTCTCACCTGCGCCTTCCTGGCAAGCACGAGGTGGCCCAACCGATTCACGCGGCCCGACCATCCTTCATCGATCACGGTGGTACTGTTCTCCTCGGCGATGATGGCCGGGCCATCGATCGCAATGCCCGATCCGAGCGCACCGCGCCTGTAAATCGGCACTTGCCGCCAGCCATCGTCGATCCAGACCTCTGTATGACGAACCGGAGACGCATCCGGCACTGCAGCGATCTCCGGATCCCGAAAGACTTGCTCGTAGCCGGTGGCCTCGACACGTATCGTCGCAATGATGAGACTGTCCGAACCGGCGCCCGCACCGAAGCGACTGCGATAGCTGCGCCTGAATGCGCCCGTCATCTCTTTATATGTCCCGAGCGCAACGTTCAGCACCGTGTCGGACCCGGCGACACGCAGACCGACAAATGTCTCGAACTGACGGTTTGACTCCGGTACCTGTTGCCCGGCAAGCATCTCGTCGCAGGCGTTGATCAGATTCGCGATCGGACCCTCGATCTGCTCGAGGTTATCGTCGGAAAACTCGACGTCGATCGACTGCTGCTGCTCGACTCGAATATTGGATAGGCCCATACCATAGGCCGACAATACGCCGGCCATCGGGTGAATCCAGATCGTTCCGATCCCGAGTACGTCCGCCACCTGGCAGGCGTGCTGGCCGGCTGCGCCGCCGAAACAGCACAGAGTGAAATCGCGAACGTCTTCGCCGCGCTCGATCGTGATCTTGCGAATCGCGTTCGCCATGTTCTCGACGGCCACCGTCAGGAAGCCGGCGGCAACGGATTCCACATTCGTCGCGATGCCGCTATCTTTCGAAATCTCGGTCGCCAGTTTCGCGAATTTCGAGCGCACTGAATCCCGATCCAGCGGCATATCGGCTCCCGGCCCGAAGACGTTCGGGAAGTAATCCACCGGAATGCGCCCGAGCAAGACGTTCGCATCCGTAACCGCCAGCGGTCCGCCGCGCCGGTAGCAGACGGGGCCCGGGACGGCGCCGGCAGAGTCCGGACCGACCTGATAACGCGAATCGGCATAACGTAGGTGCGATCCGCCGCCCGCGGCGATCGTATGGATGCGCATCATCGGCGCGCGGAGCCGCACACCCGCAACCTCGGAGTCGTTGGTCCGCTCGTACTCACCGCTGAAAGCGGACACGTCGGTCGACGTGCCGCCCATGTCGAAGCCGATCAGCTTGTCGAACCCCGCCGCCGTAGCGGTCTCGACCATGCCGACCACGCCGGCCGCCGGTCCCGACAGGATGCTGTCCTTGCCGCGGAAGTTCTCGGCCAGCGCCAGCCCGCCATTACTCTGCATGAACAGCAATCGACGCGGCGTCTCCATCCGCGCCAGGGCATTCCTCAGGCCACCGATATAGTCATTCAGGACCGGCGTCAGATACGCATCGGCAAGCGTGGTCTCCGCGCGGCTGACGAACTTGATCAGCGGTTCGACATCATGTGAGACGGAGATCTGCGCAAAACCAAGATCTCCGGCTATTTCTCCGATACGTGCTTCATGCGCAGGAAACCGGTAACCATGCACCAGACAGACCGCAATCGATGAGATGCCATCGGCAAGACATTGCTCCAACGCTGTGGCAAGTAATTCCTCATTCAGGGGCAAAAGAACCTGACCATCAGCGTCGACACGTTCCTGTGCTTCAACAACACGAGCATAAAGCGGCTCGGGCTTGATGATGTTGAGCGCAAAGATGTCGGGACGGTTCTGATACCCGATCGCGAGCGCATCGCCAAATCCCCTGGTGACGACCAGTACCGTCGGCATGCCCTGGCGCTCGAGCAGCGCGTTGGTCGCGACCGTGGTACCCATCTTGACGGCCTCGATTGACAGGCCGGCGACAGCGGCCTCGGACCATCTGTATAGCGCCTGGCGTATCCCCTCTGCCGCCGCGTCCTCGTACTGCTCGGGGTTTTCCGACAGCAGCTTGGCCGTCTCGATCGCCCCGTCGGGCCGCAAGGCGATGACGTCGGTAAACGTCCCGCCGCGGTCGATCCAGAACTGCCAGTGATTCTCACCATCCACAGGCAAAAAGGTACGGAAAAAGGGGCCGAACCGCTATTTTTTGCCTTTTCCCGGGTATCATGGGCGCAGCCTCCCCGAGGAGAGCCATAACAACAAATGACTTTCTTCTCCGAACTCAGCCGCAGGAACGTCGTGCGCGTGGGTATTGCCTACGTGATCGTCGGCTGGTTACTGGCCCAGGTGGCCGAATTCGGCGTTCAGAGTTTCGGCGCGCCACACTGGGTCCTCAGAATAATCGTCGTTGTCCTTATTGTCGGTCTGCCGCTGATACTGATCTTTGCCTGGGCCTTCGAGCTGACGCCGGAAGGCATCGTGCTCGAGAAACATGTCGATCGGGAAAAATCCATCACCAGGCAAACCGGCCGCAAGCTCGACATCATTATCATTGCGGTAATGGCGATCGCGCTCCTCTATATGGTCGCAGACAAGTTCGTCGGCACAACTGCGGCGCCAACGGAATCCGAAATGCCCGTCAGCACTGAATGAATCGGAGTGGGGCGTTTGATTAATCGCGGTTCCATGGTGTCTGCACTGTGCGCGGGACTGATGCTCGGGCTGCTTGCTTCTCAGGTCATCGCCGGCGAGCCGGCGCCACGCGCCCGCGATCTGGGCATTCCTTTCGACGGGGCTCCCGGCCCGCTCAATGCGATCACGGATGTAGCGGGCGTGACGGTCGGGCAGGTGACGATCATCGAGGATCTTGCGGACCATCGCGCCGCGCGCACCGGTGTGACGGCGATCCTTCCGCGCGGACCCGACTCGCTGAATCGGCCCGCGTTCGCGGGCTGGTTCACCCTGAACGGCAACGGCGAGATGACCGGGACCACCTGGGTGGAGGAGTCGGGCTTGCTCGAAGGGCCGGTGATGCTGACCAACACCCACAGCGTCGGCGCCGTGCATCAGGCCACGATCGAGTGGCGTGTTGGTCAGGGCGGGCCGGACGCCAGCGGCTATTTCTGGTCGGTGCCGGTGGTCGCCGAGACCTGGGACGGCTATCTCAATGACGTCAACGGATTCCACGTCAAGCCCGAACACGTCTTCGGGGCGCTGGAATCGGCCGCCGGGGGCCCGGTGGCCGAGGGCAGCGTCGGTGGCGGCACCGGGATGATCTGTCACGGGTTCAAGTGCGGCATCGGGACCTCATCGAGGATCGCCGAGACGGCAGACGGCAGCTATGTGCTCGGTGTGCTCGTGCAGGCGAATTACGGCAGGCGGGAACTGCTGCGGGTCGCGGGCGTGCCGGTCGGCAAGTACCTGGGGGGCGATCAGGCGCCCGTCAGGGGTGGTGAAGTCCCCGATGGAGCAGGATCGATCATCATCGTGGTCGCGACCGATGCGCCGTTGTTGCCGGTCCAGCTAAAACGCATTGCTAAACGGGCGGCGCTGGGACTGGCGCGCGTCGGTTCATATGCGAGCAATTCCTCCGGCGATATCTTTATCGCGTTTTCGACGGCGAACACAAACGCCGACCAGGCAGCAAGAGGTCAGTCGATTCGTGTGCTCGCGAACGAGGACATAGATCCACTTTTTCTCGCCACGGTCGAGGCGACGGAGGAAGCGATTGTCAACGCGCTGGTGGCCGGCCGCGACATCACCGGTGACAGGGGTCATACCGTCGAGGGCATCGATCACGGAGAGCTCATCGATGTCCTGCGCAGTCACAATCGGCTGACCAATAGAGAATAATCCGAGTAGTGAGGGGGGATGTCGAATGACGGGTGAGACAGGGGAACGAGCGCTTGCGTGGCCTCAGCGTGTGCTCAGGGAGCATCCGGCGTTATTTGTATCGGGCATTTACGTTCTTGCTTCGGCCATCGGCATGTTCTATTCCTGGGATTTTCTGCGGCGCTTCGACATCAACGTTTTCTATTATGCGGAGATCGGTGACTTCCTGATGGCTTCGCTGAAAGAGCTGTTTACATGGGCCCTGGTGTTTGCAGCCATCCTGCTCGTCAGCCTCGATAACGCGATGAGCCGAAGAGTGGAGGCGAAAGGCGCAGGTCGCTGGTCCCGGTGGTACGGCACTCGGAGGTACCGGTCACTCAATTATCTGGTGGCATTGGTTCTCGTCGTTGTCTTCCTGGACGCCTATGCGATCGCTAAAGCGCGTCAAATCAGAGCCGGCGGCGGTGAAGTCGTGACGGTGACGTTAACGGACGAATCTCCACAAAAGGATCGGGTGCTACTGGGTACAACCGGACGATTCGTGTTTTTGTATGACCACAATACGCAGCGGGTTCATATACATCCGCACGACAATGTCCTGGCGATGAGAAAATACGTGCTCGAAAGAGTCGACTGAGTCTTACTTCCCGAAGGTTTCCCTATGGATGGCGCGGCGGCTGTTCTGGCGACATTGATTATCTATAACGCCGTTCTGATCGGCGTCGGGCTCTGGGCCAGGGCGCGGAACAGGGACCTGGCCGATTTCTTTCTGGCCGGCAGGGGGCTCGGGCCATGGATAGCGGCCATCAGCGCGTCGGCCAGCTCGTCATCGGCGTGGACCTTGCTCGGCGTGAGTGGCGCCGCCTATGCCTGGGGCTTGCCGGCGCTGTGGCTTTTCCCGGCGACGGTAGGCGGCTTCCTGCTGAACTGGGCATGGGTGGCGCCCAGGCTTCGGAAGCTGGCGGGTGCTGAAGGCGCGGTCACCTTGAGTGCCGTTGTCGCACCGGTTGGATTGGGCGAGTCACGTCGCGTCATTCTGCGGGCGGCTGCCGTAATCATCGTATTCTGTTTCGTCTTTTACGTGGCCTCGCAGTTCGAGGCTGCGGGCAAGGCGTTCGAGTCGACCTTCGGGCTTTCGAAACAGGCCAGCATCCTGATCGGGGCCGGCATCGTTCTGGCGTACACCTTGCTGGGCGGATTCTGGGCCGTGAGCGTGACCGATACGGTGCAGGGCCTGTTGATGTTCGGCGCGGCGATCGTGCTGCCGGCCGCCGCGCTGACCGCGGTCGGCGGCGTCGATGCGCTTGTTGCTGGTCTGAGCGCAAATGCCGGTGCAGGCTCACCGACCGCGTCGCTGTCGTTCGTCATGGCCATCTTCTTCGTGCTCGGCATCCTCGGCATCGGCGTCGGCTACCCGGGGCAGCCGCATGTCGTCAATCGATTCATGGCCTTGAAGGACGAGAAGAGTCTGCGGCACGGGCGCATCATCGCGCTGTCATGGGCGGTGCTGGTGTATGCGGGCATGCTGACGCTGGGTCTCTCGGCGAGAGTGCTTTTTGCCGATCTCGGCGATTCGGAGCAGGTGATGTTCAGGGTGGCCGGCGATCTGTTGCCGCCGGTTGTCGCAGGGGTGATACTCGCCGCCGTGCTGTCGGCGATCATGTCGACGGCGGACAGCCAGTTACTGGTCGCATCGTCGGCGATCTCCTACGACTGGAACCTGGCGGACGGCAGCAAGCAAAGCGGTCTTGCAAAGAGCCGCGCGACGGTCCTCGCAGTGCTGGTACTGGCAACCGTTCTCGCGCTTCTCTGGCGCGCGGACATATTCTCCCGAGTGCTGTTCGCCTGGTCGTCGCTGGGCGCGGCATTCGGTCCCATACTGATCATGCGGCTGATCGGCCGCTCTGTCCCGGCAAGGGCGACGCTTGCGGCGATGCTGACCGGCTTCGGCCTTACGGTCCTGATCTCCTGGCTGCCGGAGACGCCGGGCGACTTCGCGGAGCGGGCCGTGCCGTTCCTGTTCGCCCTCGCCATAGCGGCCGGCGGCTCCAGGGTCCGGTAAACCATTTCCCTGTCATATGCACCATCCTCTGATGTCACCAAGTAATCGGGAGGGGCTATGAAGGATGACGATGCGCTCGACAACAACCCACACGTATCGCGTCAGGCACTGGAGGCCGTACACGGCCAGCTATTCGGCTGGGCCCTTACCCGCTGCGGCTTTGACCGCCCGCTGGCGGAGGATGTGATGCAGGAAGCCTACGTCCGGGTACTCTCCGGGGCGGCCCGATTTGACAATAAATCGTCGCTCAAGACCTTTCTCTTCGGCGTGGTGCAAAACCTGGCCCGCAGCCGTCTTCGGCAGATCGCCATCCGCATGCGGCTGGTCAGGACGGTCGCCGCCGGATCGGAAAACGATCATCCGGATGATATCGACGCGGACGACGGGGAGAGCCGCCGGGTCTGGCGGGCAGTGGAGGCTTTGCCGGCCAGGCAGCGCGACATCACCGAACTGGTCTTTTGCAGGGACATGACCATCGAGGAAGCAGCCGCGGTCATGGGCGTGTCGGTCGGCACCGGACGGGTCCATTACGACCGCGCCAAGAAAGCGCTGGCGGGAAAGCTCGGTGCCCTGCGAGAGACCGATTGAAACGACAGTGCGCAGGATCGAAAGAGCCGAAAGATGAATGACAACGAACTCAAAGAACGGCTGCAACCCGCACTGAAGTCAGTGCAGGGCCGGGACGCACCTGCGTTCGAGACGATGTGGGCAGGCGCGGAACGTCGCTATCGCGCACGGCGTTCGGCCTATCGGCGTTTCGCCGCCGTTGCCGCGGTGGCTGGTATTGCGGTCGCGCTCATGCTGGTGCGATCACCGAATGGCAACGGTATCACTGGCGCTTATCTGACCGAGGAAGACCTCATGAGCTCCACGCGATGGCTCGCGCCCAGCGACACCCTGTTGCCGCAACGCGAGTTCGATATCTATGGCGAGCTGCCCGTGCTGATCGAGACGAATGACCTGAAGGAAGGATTACTGTTATGAAAACCGTCAAACAAGGAATCGCGCTCATCGCGTGCCTGATGTTGGGCGCCGGAGTCGTGATGGCACAGGATGTGGGCTGGAAGAAAGACCCGTTCAAGGGAAAACTGTTTCCACCGAACATCATTCTGAAGAATCAGGCCGAGCTGAACCTGACCAAGGACCAGTTCACGAGCATCAAGACGGCGGTCGTCGAGGTGCAGGCCGATATCGCGGAACACGAATGGGACCTTCGCGAGGCCTACCAGAAAGTGCTGGCCGCGCTGGATGAAGATCCCATCGATGCAGACCAGGTACTCGATTACGTCAACGACGCGCTTGTGGCAGAGAACCAGGTCAAGAAACAGCAAGTCAGGATGTTGATCCGCCTGAAGAACCTCCTGAACGACGACCAGGTCCTCTACCTGGAGTCGCTCAGGAGGGATCAGGCGAAATAACCGGGCCGGACCCGAATCGTGGGGCGTTCCCGTCTATCCGCGATTCGTGCCGTCTGGCGCCCGGGTGCGTATCAGACACTCAGAGGATGTCGCCGAAGGCCCAGCGGACATTGACGGTCAACAGGTCGCCCTGCACGCCGTTCCAGTTAAAGGTAGCGCCGACCGAAATGGCCTCGTCGAACAGGTAACGGCCGCCGATCTCCCCGCCGATGTTTACAGCCGATCCAGTGGGCCCGCCGCAACCCGCGGGGCAGTCCACATCTGCGTAAATCATTGCGGCATTGAGTTCGAACTGATCGGTGAACATGGAGCGAACGCCGAAGCTATAACCCAGGTAATCCGAGTCAACCGACCCGCCACCGGCATTCTCTTCGTCGATACTGCCGAAAAACAGATCGATCACCAGGTCAGTGCGTTCGGTCAAATTGCGGTTCAGGCCAACGCCCAGTTCCAGGTTGTCGACATCTCTGCCGCCATTTCTTTCCGTTTCACCGGTCGCCCAGTCGGCCCGCACATGCCAGGTGTCGGCAAAAGCCAGGCTGCCTGCAACGCCGATGAATTTCGTGTCGTCAACTTCATCTCCGTCGCCTGTAGCCAAACCGACTTCGGCAAAGGTCCATTGCGGGCCGGCAACAGCAGCACCGGAACACGCCAGTGCGGCGGTCGCGGTAACTATTAACACCTTAAATCGTTTCATGGTCTCGTCCCTCCTGTGAAAGTACGCAACGACGAGGGAGCCCAAGCGCCCTGCCATCAAACTTTGCATAATCCACGTTTCGGCCAGTGATTGTGTGCTTTCCTCTACAGCAAGCTGTTGTATTTCAGCCATTACTGAGCACAGAAACACACAGGAATCGAATACTAGCAAGCCGGCTTCACGGCCAAGTGTGATACGTGTCCCAAATGAAGTTGTCTGTTTAAAGCAACAGTGGAATGCCTGGTTCGGATCGCATCGACCCTGCCGGCATCCGGGCCTCTGACCGGACGCTCGTGGCGCCCGATTCGTTATTGATCCGACAGCCGAAGAGCTCAGCGAGCTTCGACGACAGCGATCGATACGGTCGTCTTTGACACCAGCTTCGATGCGCCCGCATCTTCGCATCGCACTTCTGACTCCACGACGATGAGCCGCGACCCCGATTTGAGGACCTCGGACCGGCAGATGAGTCGCTCGCCTCTTGCAGCCCGAAGCAGGTTGATCTTGAATTCCGCCGTGAGAATGGTTTTACCCGGTTCGATCAGTGTGGCAGCGGCCCCGCCGGCCGTGTGATCCGCCATGGTGGCCTGAACGCCGGCGTGTACGAGGCCGTTCTGCTGCAGGTGCCGGGGCTCGACAATGAGCTCCGTCTCACAGGTGCCCCGATCGATCGTCACGAGCCGAATCCCGAGGTCCGCCACGAAAGGGGCGGCGGTGAACACTCGTTCCAGTTGTTCGCGTGGTAACTCGTTTAACTTCTTCACGCCTGGTGCACCTCTCCCCGGCCGATGGATGAGCTACAACTGCCGGATGCGCGCGCAGCCGGGGCGCAAGGCATTGAGCCGGCGCCGGAAGGCGGAGAGAGTCGGGGGGCTTTGTGCCATCAGCAGGTGCGAGTCGCAGCGACAATCGGACGATCCGAACCGCAGGATAGGAGCGACACCGCGAAGCGCCGAAGCCGCGCTGGCCCAGGTGCATTCCAGACGGGCCGCATCGAACGTATACCAGACACCGCGGACCTCCGCCGCCTGCCGCAGATGGTCGATGTGCCAGTGGGCCCGTGGCGCCGTGCGCAGGTGATGCCTGATGCGCGCGGCCACGCCCCCGGGACCGAAGGCGCTGCCGAAGTACAGATAGAACCCGGGCTCGAGGCGGATCGGGCCGAGGCGCGCAAGCTCGAG
>JBHHWI010000098.1:0-10784 GCA_046756445.1 Woeseia sp.
AGATTTCGGGATCGAGGTGCGCCATGTCTCTCAAGAGGTTGCATTGCATACTGACCCGGGCAACGTCCAGCAATGTCTCATCGATCGGATAGGGTTTCTTTTCCTTTAGCCACGCCAATACCGTCGAGAGATGCCATATCGCGGGTTTCCCGTCGTGCACAGGCAGTGGAAAATCCGTGTCATTCCTTATCATGAGCTTGCGCATGTTTTGGCGGGTAAACCCGAGCAGCTCGGCGATATCCGTCAATCCCACCAGGTCCGGACCGACTTCGATCAGTTTCGCATCGGGAACGGCTCTCTTGACGTCAGACACTGCGCTCGAGACAGCATCAGACGCCGACGATGCCCTGCGAGTGAAATTGAGCGCAATTCGGCCTCCGGAACCCAGGCCGATCAGCGCATCGTCGCAGCCTTCGCTTGCCAGTCTCTCGAGACATGATTCCGGATCGGCGTCAGGCCGCCCGAGCGCGAACCTCAATGTAAAGTCATAGTGTTTCATTCAGATAACTTGCTCACGCGAACCTCATCGTCGGTCCCTGATCCAGATACAGTGATCCACCACCCGCCGAATCTGCCTGGCATGGTTGCCCGCATTGCGTGGCGTCCCCCAGATGCTCGCAATACAAAATTCCCCGCACCTGCAATTCCTGTCATTGTTCGGGCAGTACATCCTGCCCCAGGCATGCGAACCACCCACATGGACGCGCCAGCCACGTTCTTCCGCATACTTCAGAGCCGCTTCGATTTCCGCCTTGGGATGGGGTGCACGCGACATTGACGCTCGGCTTAACAGGAAGACTAGACAGCCAACTGATGGTTGTCAATTGACAACCACACATTCCGGTCAGTTTTGATGGGATTTCGAGTCCGTCCGACCTGAACCAGATCGCCGGCCACACCGGACAACTGGTCTCAGTATCCGATGCTCCAGGGATAGCCCGTGACCATCAATCGCTGCAATTCATCAAGAAACAGTTTCAATTCCGGGGGCAGTTCACTCATCTCTCGCGCCTGAAGCTCTCCCGATGTGGCGCTTGCCGCCCTTCCCGCCTGCTCGGATGACAGTAAACGAGCGTCTTATGGAAAGTTGGTGTACGGGTCGGTGTTCCTGGCGAATCAGCCCACAGAGTGGTTTGTGACCGCGGACACCGCAAATCTCACAAGAGAATGATGAAATGCAATGACGTTCGATTCATTTGACAGACCGGCCGCAATGAAACAGCCGGCGGCACGTGTCGCAACAATCGCGCACGAATGCGGAGGAACAAATGGCAATATTCAATAAGACTGATGATACCGACAGGCCAGGGACAGCCAGGGCGCGGAAAACGATTTCGGCAGTGCCCGCGGCATCCGGTAACAAGTCCGTGATCGGTCCGACCTTGGTATTCAAGGGCGAGTTCTCGGCGGACGAAGATCTGATTATCGAAGGTCGGATCGAGGGCAGCATTGCCCATCACGAGAAGCATTTGACGATCGGCGAGCAAGGCCGGGTCAAGGCTGATATCCACGCCGCCTCGGTGATCGTTCTCGGACAGCTCGAAGGCGACATCCACAGCGAAGGCACGGTATCGCTCGCCAGGGGTTGCAATGTCCAGGGCAATATCTACTGCGGCCGGATCATCATGGACGAGGGGGCGAGATTCAAAGGCTCGATCGACATGGACGAACGCCCCGAGGCGGCGACGAAAGAAATGGCGCTTGCCGAAGCCGTTCGCGAAGAAGTACGTCGCGATAAAAAGGTGCGACCGACGGCAAAAGCGAGTGTGTATTGATTCCGAGATCGGGAGCCGACAAGACTGCCTTGCGCGCCGAGTCGTGATTCCCCCTGAAAGCGTCAATCCCGGGCGCTCTGCCGGCACCGGAATGACTCCGGGATCGATATCTGTTAGGTGAACTGTCCCCGGATTTACAGGAATTCCTCAGTCGCCAGGCTGCAATCGCAGTCGGAACTCGTCACGTATTACGTCCCTTTCAACTCGAAGGCGCTCGAGCAATCGTTCGATACAGAGCCGCTGCAAACAGCAGATTGAGGCCTACCCCCACAATTCCGACTTCGGGACCATAGATATGGGTCTGCTGGATGCCCAGCGCCCCGATTTTTTCGCCGAATCCGAACAGCGGATAATCGATGCCATTCCACACCGCATGCGACACGCTCGGCACGACAATTGAGCCGGACATCATCCGCAGCATGCCCCAGATTAGCCCGAGCAGCGTCGCGTTTATCAGGTAGATTGGAATCTCGGCAGCAGGGGCATCGAATCCGGTATCGAGTGCGACCGCCGATATATGCCAGGCTGTGAACGCCATGCTTGTCCACAACAGGATTGCCACCTTCGATTGCCCGGCCCGCTTAAGTGCAGCCCATAACCAGCCCCGAAAAAAACCCTCCTCCGTGATCAGGGCCATCGCGACGCCCAGGGTGCTCATCAGGCCGATATTGATAATCGTCTTGTTCCAGTCGGCCTCGCTCGTATCGACGACCCCCGCAGCGAGTGCGATGACACCGACAGCACCGAGGACGATCACCGGGTAGGCGACAGCCCATCCGTACCCTCGCGGCGTACCCCGGGTAAGCCCTGTCTCCGGCCGCGAGAACTTCTGCAGATACCAGAGCAATGCGGTCAGCGGAAAGAGTGGCAGCGCACTGAATACGAATAGGCCGGTGGCATCCATGGTCGTCGTGATAGCGATCGCGAGCATCGTTCCGGCGATCGCGGGTGTGTATTTCATATTCATGCCCTCAAGATGCTCCAGACTGTTGATTTGCACCGAACATTGAGCCGATTTCGTCGGATATTTGCATGGCCGGTTGACCCGGGCCAACTGCTGAATCATGTTCGGCTTCGGGGATTTGCCGTCGATCGCTCGGGTGAAATTTCATTGCAAATCCCGGGTCACTTTTCGGTGCAAATCAACACTATTTGGTCAGCGAGCTTGCGAATTACAGACCAGACAGGCTGGTCGGCGTCGTCCGGCTCCAGCGGGAGATAGAAGCGCACGAGCTTGTGATCGGCCTTCGCGAGCCTAAAAGCCTTATTGCGAGAAGCCGCTTCCCCAGCAATGCGGTCAATTTCATCGTCGAACACGTCACATAGTCGCTTAGTGAAGATGAGCGGCAGAATGTAGTCCTTATACTTGGGCGCGTCCTTGGCACCGCGGATAGAACAGGCGGCGTCCCAGATCCAGGATTCGAGAGTTTTTTCTTTTTCATTCGGCATTGCGGTTACTGTCGTTCCTGGTCTGTAAAAAGACTGATGTAGTCGGAGTAATTGAAAACTCGGTTGCGTGCATGGCCAGTGCTCTCGACAAGAATGCCGACGTCGACCATGCGTTCGATCAGCCTGTTGGCAGAAGTGAAGCTGACTTCAAGCATGTCTGCTATGGGGTTCACTGACACAAGCGGAAATCGAAATAGCAGTTCGTGAACCTTGAGTGCATTACCCGCTACTCTACCCAGCTCGTTGATGATCTTGTCTCGATCCGTTTCGCGAAGATTTACGATTGCGCGAGCCGTTTCTGTGGCCTCTCGAGACACATCGGCAACGCCCCGAAGAAAGAACTTCAACCAGGCCTCCCAACCACCATCCTGCCGAATATTCTGCAGGTGCTCATAGTATTCGGCCCGATTTGCTTTGAAGTAGTGCGAGAGAAACAGGACCGGGGATAGCAGCGTCCCTTGCTCGCAAAGCATGAACGTGATTAGCAATCTCCCCACACGGCCATTGCCATCGAGGAAGGGATGAATGGTCTCGAACTGAGCATGTGTCAATCCGATCCGAATAAGTGCCGGCATTGAGTCCTTCGCGTGCATGAAATGCTCCAGATCGCTCAATGCCTGCGGCACTTCATGTGGCGGCGGCGGAATAAAGGTCGCCTCATTCAGGGTTGCGCCGGCCGGCCCAATCCAGTTCTGTGATTTCCTGAGTTCTCCTGGCTGAAGATGGGCGCCTCGAACACCCCGTAACAGGCGGTCGTGTATTTCCCGGATCAGGCGTACGGAGATTGGAAGATCGTCCAGTCGCTCGAGCCCGTAATTAAGTGCCGCAACGTAGTTCGATACCTCCTGGACGTCCGCCGGTCGGTCCGGATCGTAGATCCTGGCCTCGGCTCGGAGCAGGTCGTTGAGTGAGCTCTGGGTTCCCTCTATCTGGCTGGACAGCACCGCCTCTTTGCGAACGTACATCAATACGAACAGATCCGAATCTGGCAACGTCTGAATCGAACCATCCAATCGGCCCAAGGCACGATCCGCCGCGGACAACAGCGTTTGAAGCTCGTCGTCCATGGCTATCGGCGGATCTGGCGGCAATGGTGCCGGAATGAACGCTCGATAGCCTGTGGGCTGGTTTTGAAAGGTTCCGGCTCTCATCAGGGCGTTTCCACGGAAACTCTATATTTGCACTAAACGCAAATATAGCACAGATTGCTGGCTATATTAAATGCTAGTGAAAATAAGGGGCAGTCTAGCGCGCACATGCTCAGTTGCCGCAAATAACCCGATTTCGTCAATCTTGGTGCGGCCTCAGCTACGCGGGCCCTGGAAACCTGGCAATATTTCCTCCATGTACATCTCTGTCTAAAGAGGACTATTCGCAAACGTGGAAGACGAACGCAGCGCCAGTTGTCGAGCAGCTGCATTTGAGTGGCTGAGAGAGCAAGCCCAGTGGGGCCACGAAACGCTTACTCGCGACCTACTGGAGCGCGGCTTTCCGTACCAAGATTCCTACGTGCATCTAGTTGGTCCCCAGGGAATTTTCAAACCGCGCCAAATCCAGTATTTCCCATTATCAATCACAACGACGACGGCCGGGCCCTACGCGGACTCTTTCGATTCCAGCGGGGACTACCTTCTCTATAGCTACCGAGGTACCGACCCGAACTTTCACGAGAATCGAAAGGCTCGAGACGCAATGCAGGAACGAATCCCGCTGATCTACTTCTACAGCACAGTGCCAGGTCGATACATGGCCATCTTCCCCGTCTTTGTCGTCGGCGATGATCCCGACAGACTGACATTCACCGTCGCCGCGGACGATCCGCTGCAGCTGCGTTATGAGCGGGATGACACGGATGACAAGGTCAGACGACAATATGTTACTCGGCAAGTCCGCCAGCGAATGCACCAAAGAAGTTTTCGGGATCGTGTGCTTCGTGCTTATCGTGAGCAATGCTCCATCTGCCGCCTACGACACAGCGACCTGCTCGATGCCGCTCATATCACGCCCGACAGTGACGAAGCGGGTGAGCCGATCGTCAGCAACGGTCTCTCCCTTTGCAAGATCCACCATGCCGCATTTGACCGGGATTATTTCGGCATACGACCCGACTATCGAATCGTCGTCCGGCCCGCGATCATGCGCGAAAAGGACGGGCCGATGCTAAAGGCTGGGCTGCAACAGATCGATGACTCGAAACTGATCTTGCCTCGCAGCGTTCGGGAGCGCCCTGATACCGATCGGCTCCAAGCGCGCTACGAACGATTCGCTGAGTCTGCGCTCTAGACAACAGCCTAAATCGACCTCGCTATCTTGACGTTTACCCGGTAAACGACAGGCACGCTGCTCCGAAGGTTGATCGATCGCCGCGTCACTACCAGTGCGAAGCGCTGTAGTGACGCGGTGCACGGACCGCACAACTGCGCCGTCCACAAAGGCAGATCCGCTCATTCTCGCCTAGTGATCGCGCACGCTGATGCTCTCTAGGCACTGAAATCCCGCCAATTTCGGAATTGATTATTCGTATCGCTACGGCGTGTTCGCAGTTAGCGTACTCCCCATGATCCGCTCGCCGCTGCGGACAAAGCGGCAACTCATGCGCCCCTGGGCGTTTCGTCAACCACAACTCAAAGGAGGTACTCATTACACGTGAATTGCTGCAGCCCTCGGGCTGACTGGTGGTCATCGGCTGATCTCGACAGAGACAGACGATGAACCTGATAACGGCTTCAGGCTGTTAGGGACTGGTGTCCCGAGACCAATTCCGGGATTTGCTCGGACTTCGTAGCCAAAGGCTGCGAAGCGGTCATCAAAACTCACCTGTGAGAACAAAGCACCATGCGAAACCTGAACTACCAGTTGAAGCAACTCTGCAAGTACAACCGCGATGGCAGCTACGGCACTCAATCGGCTCGAGCCTGGATTCTTAGTCAGATTGCGAATCAGTTACACGATCTCGGCTTTCGAGGTATGGGGGCACGATCTCTCAAGCAGAAGCACGTCCTCGCCCTGGTGCGGCTCTGGAAAGAACAAGGCGTCAGCACCGGAACAATTAAGAATCGCCTATCTGCACTTCGCTGGTGGGCAAGCAAAGTTGGCAAACACAGCGTGATCGCAAAGGACAACAGCTTCTATGACATCGGCACTCGCAAGTATGTGACGAACTACTCGAAGTCCCAGGAACTCGACATGGAAAAGGTCGCCATGATCAAGGACGCAAACATCCGTTTGAGCCTGCGACTACAGGCGGCATTCGGACTGCGCCGCGAGGAAGCCATCAAATTCCAGCCGCGGTATGCTCGACACGGCGATTTCATCAAACTGAAGTCGAGCTGGTGCAAAGGCGGTCGCGCTCGGACTGTGCCCATCACGTCGGAGGAGCAGCGCCAGTTACTCGACGAAGTCGAGGACCTGGCGAAAGGCGGCTCGCTGATCCCAGCGCACCTTACCTATATTCAGCATCTTCGGCGCTACGAACGCATTACTCGCGATCTCGGGCTGAAGAAACTCCACGGACTTCGCCACGGCTATGCCCAGTCCGGTGCTCGACGGTAATCCTAATGTCGCGAGTTTGACGCACTGGCGGCAATGTATGCAGACCGCCAAGCTCGTCTTGAAGATATACGTTGACCAGTCGCTGCGAGCGGGATTTGCCCGATCGCGGGACGGCAGGCCGAGGAGGCCCGTCCGGTATCACTGGGCGACTTACAAGAATCATGCCCGTCTGGCGGAGATCCGGCCGGTGTTGAGGCCCAGCCAGTGCATTCTCCCGAGGTGTCTTGCGTGCTCGACCTTGAGGCAGCGGTCCATGACGACGTCGAGCCCGGCGTCTTTTGCGATCTCTGCGCCTTCCAGGCTGATGACGCCGAACTGAAGCCACAGGACTTTGGCGCCTATTGTTGTTGCTGCCTCGGCAATTTGTGGGACGGCGCTCGGGTGGCGGAAGACGTCGACGATGTCGATCTCGAGCTCTTTCGGGATGTCGGTGAGCGAGGGGTAAGCCTTTCTTTTGAGGATGGTGTCCTCTTTCGGGTTGACCGGGACGACATCGTAGCCGTGAAAGGCCAGGTAGCGGCCGACGAAGTTCGAGGCTCTGAGCTCGTTGGCTGAGAGGCCGACCATGGCGATGCGCTTCATGGTCAGAGCATTTCTGATGACGCCGGTGTCCTGGTACTCGTCCCGGAGCGCTTCCGGGAGCTTGAGCGGGTAGTCCTGCTGTTTCTTGTGCTCTTTGTGTTTCTGGTGTTTTTTCACTTGAGGTCCTTGAGCGCATGCAGGCCCTGTTCGAGGTCCCAGATCAGGTCGTCCGCGTCCTCGATGCCGATCGAGACGCGTATGGTACCGGGGCTGATGCCGGCCGCTTGAAGCTCGTCGTCGTTCAGTTGCCGGTGGGTGGTCGATGCCGGGTGGATGACCAGGCTTTTGGCGTCGCCGACGTTGGCGAGGTGGGAGAAAAGCGTCAGGGACTCGATGAATTTGAGTCCATGCTCTCTGCCGCCGGGCAGCTCGAAGCAGAACACGGCGCCTGCGCCTTCGGGCAGGTATTTCCTGGCGAGCTCGTGGTAGGTATCGTCGGGGAGTCCCGGGTAGCTGACCTTGCCGACGTCGTGGTGATCTTCGAGAAATGCGGCTACTTGTTCGGCGTTGCTGACGTGCTGGCGCATTCTCAAGGGGAGCGTCTCGACGCCCTGGGCGAACAGGAAGGCATTGAACGGGCTCATCACGCCCCCTAAGTCTCTCAGGGTCTCGGCGCGGAGTTTGGTGAGGTAGCCGTAGATGCCGAAGGTCTCGTGGAATGGTAAGCCGTGATAGGCGGGTGAGGGATCGGCGATGACCGGGAATCTGCCGTTCGACCAGTTGAAGTCCCCCTTGTCCACGACCACGCCGCCGATGCTGGTGCCGTGTCCCCCTAAGAACTTCGTGGCCGAGTAGACGACGATGTCGGCGCCCCACTCCATGGGTCTGCATAAATAGGGTGTGGCGAAGGTGTTGTCGATCATGAGGGGGCACTCGTGTTCGTGGGCGAGTGCGGCGACGGCCTCGATGTCCAGGACGTTGCCGCCGGGGTTGCCGATGGTCTCGGCGAACAGCAGCTTGGTGTCGTCGGTGATCGCCGATCGCCAGTTATCGAGGTGGTCGGGGTCGACGAAGCTGAGGCCGACCGAAAGCTTGCCGAGGTAATGCTTGAGCTGCGTGATGGTGCCGCCGTAGAGGGCGGCGGAGGCGACCACGTGATCGTTGGGCCGGAGCAGGGTGAAGAGCGCGGCGGACTGAGCGGCCAGGCCCGAGGCGAAGGCCACGGCGCCTGCGCCGCCGTCGAGGTTGGCGATGCGTTCCTCGAACGCGGCCACGGTCGGGTTCATGATGCGGGAGTAGGTATTGCCGTACTCCTGCAGGTTGAAATAGGCCGCGGCGTGCTCCGTGCTCTCGAAAACAAAGCTCGTGGTCTGATGAATGGGCAGCGCACGCGACCCGGTGACCGGGTCAGGGCGGGCACCGGCATGAACGGAACGGGTGCCGAAGCCGAATTCATGGTCTGTCATGGATGCGTTCCCCCCTTATTTCCGGGGACAGTTTACTTGTCTCTCGTGATCAGGACTCTGCCGATGCGGCCGGGATCAAGGCCGGTTGAGTGAACTGTCCCCGGAATACCTGCTCCGATGGGAGTGCAGGACCATCTTCAATTAAGTGAACTGTCCCCGGAATTCTTATGCGGCGCGCAGGGGGCGATGGTGGAGTACGAGAAGCTGAGCCGGCCGGAGCGACAGTTCAGCATAGGTCCTGCCTTTATCATCCGAGAACTCGACCTCGCATGCACCGTCGAGCACGTCGACCACGGTACCGACCTGCCCGCGTACCAGACCATGCTGCGGCAGGTCCGCAAGCAGCGCGACAACGTCAAATTGGCTCGGCTTGATGTGCATCAGGTGGGCATCTACGTTACAAAACAACTGGTCAGTCGCGGCCTACTTTCGCCGGAACGCACGATCCAGGTACTCCTGACAGTGGCGGTACCGCGCGGTCCGGTTACCATCGAGTCTATCACATAGCGATCACCGAACTTATCCGACCCGATCGCTTCCGCGTCGCCGGTTGCTGCGGCATGCAATAACGCCGTTCGCAATAATTCTGCATTGTCAGTGGTAATTCCAAGCACTGATGAAAAAACGCGAGCTTTGTGTTTTCCGCGTGGATGACCAGGATTCAGACAATACTCGGTAAGCTTTACGTGATCGGCTATTGCTGTATCGCCGCCGGGTAGCTTCATCGTTGACCCAGCGTATCGACGACATTGTCAGAGCCGTACGCGTGAAACTTGGCGGTTTATGGAGTTATCGGGACAGTGCTTTAGCGACTCGAATCATTACGGGCCGGCGACTGCAGAGGATGTGACGATGTACCCGTACAGTTAAGTAAACTGTCCCCGGAATTTCCTACTGCACGCTCAGGTATGATTCGTTTGTATGCCGACCAATGTCACCCCCGAATACAAGAAGGCCGAGGAAGCGTACCGCAAGGCGCGCGAGCCCAGGGACCGTCTGCACTGCCTCAAGGAGATGTTACGGACGATTCCCAAGCACAAGGGCACGGAGCACGTGCAGGCCGATATCAAGACCCGTATCAAGCAGCTCACCGAGGAACTCGCAGGCCCGAAGAAGGGCGGCCGCCGCAGTGGCCCTTCCCATGTCGTGCGTCCCGAAGGCGCCGCACAGCTTTGCCTCCTGGGACCGCCCAATGCCGGAAAATCCAGTTTGCACGCCCGCTTGACCGGATCGCGCAGTGACATCGGGCCGTACCCGTACACCACGCATCTGCCGGTGCCGGGCATGCTTCCTCATGAAGACATCCACTTTCAGCTCGTGGACCTGCCACCGGTGTCGGGCGACTTCATGGAGCCGTGGCTGATCAATGCCCTGCAGCCCGCCGACGGGGTGCTGCTCGTGATCGACGTCAGCGACCCGGAATGCCTCGAGCAGATCCCCGCCATCCTCGAGCGTCTGGCGGAAAAGAAGGCTTGCCTTACACCAGCGTGGCCGGGCCTGGACCGGGTGGAACCGGAGGAGCCGGTTGACGCCGAAGATCCGTTTCGTCTCGACTTGCCCACCGTGTTGGTCGCCAACAAGAGTGACCTCGATCCCGACCCCGGGGAAGTCGAGATCCTCGAGGAGTTACTCGGCTTGCGTTTTCCCGCGCTGACGGTGTCGGCTGAAACCGGCGATGGCCTGGACGAGCTGGGGCCTTTTCTTTTTCGCGCGCTCGACATCGTCCGGGTCTACACCAAGACGCCCGGCAAGCCGGCGGAGACCGACAAGCCCTTCACGGTCCATCGTGGCGGCACGGTGCTCGATGTCGCCGGCCTGGTGCACAAGGACATTGCCCGGGACCTGAAGTTCGCGCGCATGTGGGGTGCCGAGGTGTTCGACGGTCAGCAGGTCGGTCCGGACCATCTCGTCTCTGACGGCGACCTGGTCGAGCTACATTCCTAGCAAGTTCCGGGGACAGTTTACTTATCTATATGTGATCAGGAATCGGGCAATAGATTAAGTGCACTGTCCCCCGAAT
>JBHHWI010000099.1:0-10489 GCA_046756445.1 Woeseia sp.
GATTTGCGGGAGTTTCATGCCCTGGAGATTCGGCAGGACTGGAGCTGGGTGCCGTCCGAGCGCTGGATGCTGCGCTTCGGTGTGGATATCAAGGACCTGGACGCCGAGTATCGTTTCAGCTCGGCGAAAACGGTGCAGGCGCCCTTCGACTCGATTCTGGACAATGTGCCGGCAACCGTTCGTGATTTTCACTTGGCGCCGGCCGGCGCGCAGTATGCTGCATACACCGAGTTTCGCTGGCAACCGTACAGGAAGCTGACCCTAGATCTGGGTCTGCGTTGGGATCAGCAAAGCTACACCACAGCCGAAGAGGACAGGCAGTACAGCCCGAGAGCCGCCCTTCTCTATCAGACGAACGGCAAGACGGCCCTTCGCTTCGGCTGGGGTCAGTTCTATCAGGCGCAGGAGATCAACGAGCTGCAGCTGAGCGACGGGCTGCCGGATTTTTTTCCGGCTCAGCGCGCGGAGCACTCGGTGTTGAATCTGGAGCACAGTTTTGCAGGCGGGATCGGCCTCGACCTGACGCTGTACCGCAAGCTATTTCGCACGGTCAATCCCCGGTTCGAAAACAGCTTCAATTCGCTGACGCTTGTTCCGGAGCTACAGTTCGACCGCGTGCGGGTGGATGCGACGGGCGCGGAGGCGCTCGGCGCAGAGCTGACGCTTACCCGGGGCTCCGCGGATGAGGACCTGCTATGGTGGGTCGGCTATGCATGGTCGAAGGTAGATGACACGACCGCGGCGGGTAAAGTGCCGCGAAGCTGGGATCAGACACAGACGCTCAAGGCCGGCCTGAGCTGGCGTTGGGGAAAGTGGGACTTCAGCGCCGCCGGCGAATTGCGCACCGGCTGGCCGAAGACGGAATTGCTGTCGCAAATGGTCTCCAACCCGGACGGCACGCAAAGTCTGGTTCTGGGAGCCACCAGCCGCAACGCATTGCGTTACTCGGTATTTCACACGCTCGACGCTCGTGTCAGCAGGGTGTTCGACGTCCGGCGGGGAGACCTGACCGCGTTTCTCGAGATTAGCAATCTGTACAATCGCACAAACCCGTGTTGCACGGAATATTCCCTGAACCCGGACGGCACGCTCGCCAGTCGAGAAACCCAATGGCTGCCACTGGTGCCTTCGCTCGGCATTGTCTGGCGCTTCTGAGTGGGACGAGAGGACCTGCCCGGCACCGCTACGATGTCTCCCGACGACTCGCCTCGAGACAAGACTGCACATATTCGCCCGTTGCCGAATCTTGCTAATATCCATTACGTCGATACCAGTTCGAGATACCTACCAGCAAGGATATTCAGATGCGACGCCTGCCTGTTGTACTGTTAGCTATATGTCTTCTTTGTTCCGCCGGCGCAGCTCAGGAACTGACCGGTACCCTGAAGCGCATTGCTGAATCCGGCGAATTCAGAATCGGCTTCGTGCCCGATGCGCCACCGATGTCGTTTGTCGACAGACAAGGCGAACCTGCGGGTTACACGATAGCGCTTTGCCGCACTGTCGCCGCGGCCGTCAAAAAGGCCGCCGGCCTCGAGGACATGGAGATAAGCTATGTGCCGCTGGTGCTGCCGGAAGAGCGGCTGAGCGCTGTCGAAAGCGGCACCGTCGACATCGAGTGCGGGGCATCCACGATTACACTGTCTCGCCGCGAACGCGTGGATTTTTCGCTGATGACGTTCATTACCGGCGGCGCCATAGTCTCTCTCAACAAGTCACCGATAGCATCGATCAACGAGCTGGAGGACAAGACGATCGCCGTGATCGAAGGGACGACGACGCATGCGGCGTTGCGACAGTTCGGTGAGATCAACGAAGTCGTGCTTACGTTACGCATCATCGATACGCACGCAAAGGGCATGGAGTTGCTGAACACCGGCAAGGTTGACGGCTACGCAACGGACAGATCGATGATTCTCGGCCAAGTGCTGCGTTCAGAGGACGCCGGATCGTATGCAATCAGCTCGGATGTTTTCTCGTTCGAGCCACACGGGTTGATGATGAAACGCGGAGACACTGACTTTCGCCTGGTCGTCGACCGCGCCCTGGCCAGCCTGTATCGGGGCGCGAGGATCCGCCGCATCTACCACGACTGGATAGGCAGGTACGGCGAGGCCCTGCCACCGATCGTGGAAGCGATGTACGAGTTCCAGGCGGTCAGCGAGTAGGTGCCGGAGCGAACTTTCCGAACTTTCCAAGCTCGTGCTGAGAGTCTGCCCGGGCCAAGACGACCCGAAACCCGTTGGCGTTGGCGTTGGCGCCGGCGCTTCTTGATGACAGTCAGGTAATACCGTTGGTCTGGAAAGTTCGGAAAGTTCGCTCCGGCACCTGAGCTGTTTCAAGATGACAGGGGTCACAGTAGATCGAGCGAGAGGGTTGCTGTTCGCGTGTTGAATGATAGCGATGCCGCCGATATCGGGTTTGCCGGCAATACCGTTGTGACCAGCGTTGCGGCCGACTGCGGCGCGACGGACAAGGTGTTCGTGACATCGTTTCCCCGGGCCGTCGTCAGCCGCCAGACCACATCCGTATCGTTGGTTTGCAGGCCGACCGTGAACTACCGGCCTGCCGGACTGCCGTTGTTGATTCTCAGGTAGCCGGCCCCGTACGTCATGATGCTCAGGTCAATTGCAGTGTTGGGCACCGCTGCGTCGATCTCCAGATATGACACCGATGCTGGCCAGTTGCCGCCATTCAGAAAGTGAGCACCATCGTCGAATCCGGCCACGAACCATCTCCATTGCATGAATTCGGTGACGGTCTGGTCTAATTCGAGACCCCTGTCGGCCAACAGCACAGCTCTTATTGCGTCGATGAAGTCCGGCTCGCCGCTCGCCGGGTCGTTGCGCGTCATCCGCCAGATCCTCGCGATAAAGCCGGGATCCGCCGGGAAGTACTGTTCCCTTAGAAAGTGCAGATACATTGCCGCGCCGTACATGTACCAGCTATCGTAGTTGTCGTCGAAAAAAAGCGACCACTCGGGATGACGCTGAAAGTCTCCTATCGTGAAGAAATAGTCCTCCTGCAGCGGGTAAACGAGCGCTTCGGCGAACGTGGCGCTCATCTCGAAAAACAATGCGCTTTCCCACCAGTCATCGCTGGCCTGCAAGGCGTGGTTGAACTCATGTGCAAGGGTCGTGTCGAGCAACTCGCGGCCGTAACGGCCGGACGTATCGATTGCCATATAGGTGGTGTAGTCGTCATGCGGCGTTTGCGGATTGTCCCCGATTGCATCGACGAATGCGCCGTCGACGCCGCGCCAGATGAATACGTCATAACGACCGTCATCGCCGCACGTCCCGTTATCGTCGAGAGGCGCCGTGAAGCCGAGCTCATCGACCTGCACAGTCCAGGCGTGCTCGAGAATCCCGATGATCTCAGCGGCCTTGGGTTCGTCGGCGAGCCGAGAATAGTGGAGAGTCAGCGGGCGCAAGCCGGAATGCATCACGAGCGGCCAGTACTGAATGTCCGCACACGCGTTTGCGGACAGGGGAATAGCGCCGCAGTACTCCACGCCGGCGGTGCAGGCGGAGGAAGCCCCGGGCGGGCTGCCGTCGCCCGACCCGCAGGCGGCCAGTACGAACAGGCAACCGGGCCAAAGCGTAAAGCTTCGACTCTTGCGCAAGCAACCACTCCCATTGCTGCAATTCGTACAGCATAACAGGCGGGCCGACCGGGCGATGCCCGGGCCCGCCGCTGCTCCTGCTCGTGTCGAGCCAGCCGTGGTTGTTCCTCGGCACTTGCGGCACTGCCGGCAGCAATCTGCACCGCAACTAGGAGCTTCCAATCATGGCAGCTGATCTTTTGAAAGTTCGGAAAGTTCGCTCCGGCACCTAGGTTGTCTCGACCACGGGTTGTGCCAGGATCCACAGGCTGAGCATCGTGTAGCCCACCATCAGGAACAGCATCGGTATCTGGCTGCGCAGTGCGGCTTTACTTTCACCGAAGCGGCGCAGCGCCACGACATGGGCCAGCCAGACAGCAATAATATGTCCGGTAACGATAGCGATGACGGACGTAATCCATACGAATCGGGCGTTGATGATTCCGATGTCGATCATGTAAAAGCCCGTGCCGAAAAGGTCCCAGCCGAAACCGAACGGGTCCGATGCCAGCGGGATCATGTACTGACCGACGATGAGCAAAAACGACAGATAGTGCGCGAGATGATAAGCCAGCGATATCGGGATCAGACTGAGCACGAAGAGCCGGGCCATCTCACCGATCGACAGACCGGACCTTGCCGTTCCGGGTGTCGACAAATACATGAGTCCGCAGAAAAGCACGTACAGTAGCTGGAATAACAGCAGGAACGCGAGCAGCGCGATGGTGCTGATCGCGGAGACCGCATCGCCGGTGATGGCCTGAAAGAGCAGCACGAGAGGCCGAACGAGCTCGGACATGAGCATCCATTGAGCGAGCTCACTCCACAACGGGGTTGCCAGCAGGCCGTCGAAAGTCACGCTGGACAGCATCAGCAGCACGAATACGGTCAGCGAAAATGACATCGGCTTTTCCGGGAGCAGTCCGACTGCCCAGGGCCGCAAGTTCCATTCGCTTCGCCCGCCGATGTACTCCGTCGGCGCGAATCGGGCGAGCAGGCCGAACAGTATCGTGAACACCTCACCATGGCGCAGCCAGTTGCGGTTGCCGAACAGGAACATGCCAATCCAGGTAATGACACTGTATGTGATCACCGCCTGCGAAAGTCTTGCCGGCGAGTCGCTTTCCGGCCAGACAAGCTCGGCCCAGACGAACCAGACAAACAGAACGACCGCCGGCCAGCTTGCCAGTTTGTCCGGATAGCTCAGGTTCACGCCGAGGCGCATGTCCGGCCTGAAACGCCGTAACAGCCACTCGACTGCCTCGAAAACCGTTCTCCAGGGATTGAGGATTCTCCAGAGATCGCCGAGCAGGCCCGAGACATATGCGAGTCCCACCCACCAGATGACCCAGACCGTGGTCGGCGCGATATTCTCGAACGGGTTGGCGTCGCCGATACGTCCCGCAACGACGACCAGCGCGAGCATGAACACTGCAAGAAACCGCAAAATGAATCTCAGGGCCTCCCCCGCAAGGAGGCGGCCGATAAATGTTTCCAGAAGATTGAAAGTCGGGTAGCGCCTCACGGTCCGGTCGCCGCGGACGAAGTAGGCGACGACGACAAAGGAGAATGCGACGGCGGCCGCCGATCCGGCCACGTACAGGTGAAGCGGCACCGGGAGGTCATAGCGCTCGGCGAAGCCGTGAGCGGAGGCAATGTCGGAAATTGCGCAAACGACCAGGGAAGCGAGGATGCGGGCGGCCAGCATCGCTTACTTCGGGTAGACCTCGATATAAATGAGCGTCTCGTGCCCGTGACCGTGCTCACCGCCGAAGCCGTGGCTGGTCACGGCAAAGCGTCCCGTCGCATGCGCCGTGAAGGAGACTTCCGCCGGAGCCCCGGGAGAGACCTCGAAGCGGATGTCGTATCCGTGAATGTGCAGCTCGGCCGCCTCGTCCGTCGTCCAGACCATCTCGACGTTCTGGCCCTGGGTAAGCCGAATGACCCCAACTCCGGCGACGCCACGGCGCTCGATCCGAACCTCGATCTTTGTCGTCTCGTCGGCGTCGCTCGCGTCTCGCGGGGGGCTGCCCGGACTCAGGCTCCATCCAAACAGGGCTGCTGCGAGTGCGACGGATCGCAGAGTGGTCGTGCACGGTGAAGTCATCGGCTCCGGCCTCGGCAGAATCGGCTTTCATAGTATAAACTGAGGATAGACATGCCAAGCATGCGCTATTTCCTCGGGGGGAAAACAATGAAAAGAATAGTCTCGCTCATTATGGCGGGCGCTCTGATAGTCCCGCTAGTCAGCAATGCCGAAATTCTCGCTTTGCTCAACTACGAGTCCAAGCCGAATGAATCTCTGAAGGAACTGAAGATGCCTTTCGGCACGCAGGCCCGCGAGGAGGGTATCGCCGTCATCGACGTGGATCCCGAGTCGGAAAACTATGGGAACATACTGATGGACATCCCGCTGCCGCCGGACCTGATCGCGCATCATGTGTTCTACAACAGGGACGCGACCAAAATCTATATGACGGCGCTCGGCAAGCCGGAACTTCGTGTGATCGACATGACGACTTTCCCGTACCGGGTGAAAGTCATCGACGTGCCGGACTGCCAGGTCGGTGAGGACGTGGTGTTCTCCACCGACAACAAGACCTGGTACGAGACCTGCATGGGATCGGATGCCGTCGTCGTCGGTGATGCCGTCAACGACACCTATACCCATACCATCAGGACGCCGGTGCCTTATCCGCACGGCATCGCGGTCCATGAGGGCATCGACCGCATGCTGCTCAGCAGCACGGTGCGCGCATCGGATCTCGGTGATCCCGGCGAGGAGATCGCCGTATTGGAGGCCAGCTCCGGAAAGTTCCTGAGCCGGCACAAGGTATCCGACAAGGAATCACCCTCGGGCGAGGCGCCCGTCGAGATCCTGTTCGTGCCCGAGTCGGACCCGCCGCTGGCCTACATTACCAATATGTATGGCGGCACGCTCTGGACGGCAACGTGGAACGGCAAAAAGAAAGAATTCGACTTCGCCAAAGCCTTCGATTTTGCTCCCGAGGAAGTAGGAGTACCGCTCGAGATCTACTTCCCGGACGATGGCAGTGAGATGCATATTACGACCGCCAACCCGGGCCGGATGCACTTCTTCGACATCGGCAAGAACCCGGCGAAACCGAAACTGGAAAAGACGCTCGAAGCCGGGGAAGGCGCGCATCACGTGGCTTACACGAAGGACGGACGCTACGCGTACGTGCAGAACTCCCTGCTGAATTTGCCGGGCATGAGCGACGGCACGATTACGGTCGTGGATCTTCAGAAAGAAGCCGTCATCGACACGATCAATACCTTCGTCGAAAACGGGTTCAACCCGAACTGCATGGTGTTACTGCCCGAGTGGAACCATCCCATGGGTCACTGACCGCCCGGCTGCCGGTGGCAGCTCACCGATGCTGCCGGTGGCAGCTCACCGATTCAGGCCGAGCTGCTACGGGAGCTGCCGGTTGCGGCAATCCGGACCCGACCCGCAAGATAGCCAGCTCTCATCAGAACCGGTTGACGGCCGACGACCCCGGACTTGCCGGCAGCCGCGCGCTTTTCTGCCGGGAAATAGGCTGATTGCCGGTCGACGCAAAGATACGGCATGCAAGCGAATGGCCGCCTTATGGACGGGCGGATAAGTGGACGGTAGAGAAGGACGACCACGTCCGACAGTATTCGGATCTGCGAACTTGGGCAAGTTACCAACCTTCCAACACTCGAGCCTTCGAACGGGAATGCGCGGGCCGGCAATAGGCTGCTCTGGTTAGTGCTATGCTGCAGAATCAGAAAGAGGAGCAACCATGGTCGAAGAACTCTCGCTCGACTCGTACGTAGCCAGCACAAAAGACCTGGATGATCTACCCATCGATGCCAGTACGATGTTTTCGGACAGTACGGGCGTTCATAAGGCCCGTATCGAGAAGAAGCAAAGCAAGCTCGCAGAGAAGGTCACGTTTCTGAACGAATTCCTCGAGGACGGCGAGCGAGTGCTAACCCTTACCACGGCCGTCTCGCCGACGCCATTTCTCGAGCAATGGACGACAGGGTTCATCTTTGTCTATCTGAAGCGGTGCTTGCTGGTCTTCACCGACCGGCGAATCTTTCACGTTCCGACCACGATGAGTTACGACTACCGCCAGTCCGTAGCCCAGATTCGTTACGGCGACGTGCAATCGATTGCGCAAAAGTGGAGCCGGCTTAAAGTCGCATACAAGTCGGGAGCCAAGGATCATTTCCTGTACGTCAGACGCTCGGAACGAAAGAAGATCCGGACGCTGCTTGAGGCTGCCGATCTGCACGGTGCGGCAAGCGAGGCCGGTAAGCGGGTGCATCTGTGCCCACGATGCACTACGCAACTCGAAGCGGACCGTTTCGATTGCCCCAGCTGTGGCAAGGCCTTCAAGAGCCGCAGCAAAGCACGAAAGCTGTCGATCTGGGTGCCCGGCGGTGGCTATTTCTACACCGGTCACCCGCTTCTCGGCATCACCGATGCGGTCATCGAGCTCTTATTCTTGATTGTGATCATCGTGGCCCTGATTCCGACAAGCGCCTTCCCGAACGGTGACATCGCGACCGCCAGCGTATTCGCGGTCCTGTTGCTCATGGAAAAGTCAATCACCGTCTATCACGCAAACCACTTCGTCAAGGAATACCTTCCGGTCGATCGCGTACCGATTCGCAGAAGCCCGATGCGCATGGCGCTCGGCGCCGTCGGCCTCGTGGCCGTGCTGGGTTTCCTGGCGCTTGGGATTGTGGGCGTCCTTATGGAGGCCGGATACGCTCCCTCTGCGCGCGTCCTGAGCAAGCAGGACATCCCGAATAATCAATACCAGGAGCTCGTCGCCGAGGGGATCATCGAACAAGGCGAGACGATCGAGTACTTCTACTCGGAAGGTGTGCTATCGATCAAAGAAGGCGGCAGCATCCTGACCAACCATCGCGTCATCGCCTACGAGCAGGATGAAGAGGGACAGATCCATACCTACTACATTCTCAACGACGAGATCAAATCAGTGAAGCTGGTCCAGCAGGGCGACGCGATGAACTACAGTGTCTACGAGGTTGCCGCGGGAGACGAAGGCAACTGGCTGAACCTCATCCTGCCTCACGACTACGGCGATGGGGAGCGATTCGCCAATGCCGTGCGAGCCAAGGTCCGGCAATAGCCATGTCCGGGGACGAGGAATAAGCTTCGTCGAGCGCCACAATAGCTACCCCAGGGTGCGGGCTATATGCCGTTTCCAGCCCCTTGGGCTGGCATCATTCTGACAGGCAGCTTCGGCCGTCTCGTGATGCTCGCTGAGCTTGCGTCGAATGCCGATAATCAATAAGAGCAGACGCTTCATACATGGCTTAGTCGAAAGTGGACACCAAACGGCCGGTTCCTATCCGAGCGGAGCCGTTTGATGAATATGCGGTAACATGTCGCCTGTTGTCCCAAAGCGCATGTTCATATTCATCCCCTGAATTGCGTGAATAACAATTTGTGCATTTTGTTTTGCACCTGCTACCGCCGCAAGCAACACCGCAGGAGGCCGCAATGCCGCAGTACATTCGAAGCGTGAGAATCCCTCTTTGTCTATTAGGCCTTATTGTGTCGGTTCCACTGGCCGTGGCGGCGCCAGGAAGTGACGACAAACCCAATATTGTTCTTGTCGTGATGGATAACTTCGGTTACGGCGAGATTGGCGTTTATGGCGGCGGCGTCTTGCGTGGGGCACCAACGCCCAGAATTGACAGCATTGCCACTGAGGGATTCCAGCTAACCAACTTCAATGTCGAAGCGGAGTGCACGCCGTCACGTACCTCGCTGATGACTGGTCGCTACGGGATTCGTGCCCGGCAGCGGCCTGACGGTCCTCCCAGGGGTATATGGTGGGGCATCACCGAGTGGGAAATCACACTGGCGGAGATGCTGTCCGATGCCGGTTACGCGACGGGCATGTTCGGAAAATGGCATTTGGGAGATACAGAGGGGCGTTTTCCTACAGACCAGGGTTTCGATGAGTGGTATGGAATTCCCAATTCATCGGATCGAGCCTTCTGGCCGGATAGCGACAGCTGGCAGGAAGGTGCCCACCCGGATCTCGAGTTCACCTACGTGGTGTCGTCAAAGCGAGGTGAAACCCCTGAGAAACTGGAAGTGTACGGCCGCGAGAAGCGCAAGACGATCGACCGGGAAATCACCAATCACGCCATCGATTTCATCAAACGCAAGGCCAAAACCGAGCAGCCTTTCTTCGCCTATCTTCCCTATACACAAACCCACGAGCCGGTCGACGCCCATCCCGACTTTAAAGGTACGACCGGAAACGGAAGTTTTGCTGACGTTCTTGCACAAACGGATGCCTACGTGGGCGAACTCCTCGATACGATCGATGAGCTAGGGCTCAAAGACAACACAATCTTTATCTTCACATCCGACAATGGCCGCGAAGGCATAACGAGATCGTTTGGATTTACCGGACCCTGGCGAGGAACCATGTTTTCTCCCTATGAAGGCTCCCTGCGTGTTCCTTTTCTGATCCGCTATCCTGGGAAAATCCCTGCCAAGCAGGTCTCAAACGAGATTGTCCATCTGGTAGATGTGTTTCCCACATTGGCGAATTTCGTCGGCGGCGAAATCCCGCAGGATCGAATACTGGATGGTGTTGACCAATCGGAATTCCTGATGGGCAAGTCCGAGAAATCCGCTCGAGAATCCGTCGTCATTTACATCGGAAACGAACTCTTTGGTGTGAAATGGCGCAATTGGAAAATGCTTATCAAGGAACTCGATGAAGAGAGCTATGCGATCCAAACCATGGCCTATCCATCAATTTACAATTTGATCGTAGACCCAAAAGAAGAAGAGCCCGAAAACTTCTATCTCGATGACACCTGGGTAGACGCTCC
>JBHHWI010000100.1:0-10415 GCA_046756445.1 Woeseia sp.
AGAGTTCGGGCAATACGATCAGTCCGGCTTCGATGCCGGTGACATCTGGAGTCTGGGTTACGAGTTCCGGGCCGACCTCAACGAGCGCTGGCAAGCCCGGCTGGGGTTTACCCGGCGCGGCAACGTGTACGACGGCGGCAGGGAGTACTCGAGCTTCGTGCTCGCCGGCTTCAACGGGAGGTTCTGATGCGCTTGCTGCCGATCCTGCTGTTGATCACGCTTCCTGCCCTGGGCGCGGAGCAGCCGTATCGCGTGATCGCGTATCACGACGTGCAGGACGAGGTCGCGGGAGACTTCGATCCGGACCAGTATGCCGTGTCGACGAGAAATCTGATCGATCACTTCACCTGGCTGCGCGACCACGGCTTTCATCCGGTCGGCGTCGATCAGATCGTTGCCGCACATGAAGGCCGGCGGACTCTGCCGGGCAACGCGGTCCTGCTCACCTTCGATGACGGTCTCGTCAGTGCCTACACCCGGGTCTTCCCGCTGCTGAAGCTGTTCGGTTATCCGGCCGTGGTCAGCATCGTGACGAGCTGGATCGAGACGGAAGGCGCCGTCGAGTACGCCGGCCGCCGGCTCACCAGCAAAGACTTCCTGAACTGGAGCCAGATCCGTGAAATGCAGGAATCCGGCCTGGTCGAGATCGCTTCCCACAGCCACGACCTGCATCGCGGTATTCGCGGCAATCCGCAGGGCAACCTGCAACCAGCGGCCGTTACACGGGGGTACGACGGCGCGGCATATGAGAGCGATGCCGAATACAGGGGCCGAATCGGCGCCGATCTGGCGCTCTCCGTGGCGACGATTGCCGCTGCAACCGGGGTGCCGCCCCGCGTGATTGCCTGGCCGTACGGGGCGTACAACGATGCCGCGGCGTCGGTCGCCGCTCATCACGGCATGCACATCGGCCTCAGCCTGGGACCGGGTCCGGTCGTTCGCGGCGAGACGCTCCAGCTCGGTCGCCATCTCGCCATCGCCAACCCGGGTATCCGCGAACTCAGCGCGGCGCTGTTGCTCGATCGGCGGCGCCCGCTCGTGCGCATGGTGCAATTGGGCCTCGATTCGGTATTCGATCCGGATCCGCTGCTGACCGGAGCCCGGCTGGATACCCTGCTCGATCGCATCAAGGCGCTTCAGATCAGCCACGTCTTCCTGAGGGCCGTCGCAGACGATGACGGAGACGGCGACGCCGATGCCGCCTACTTCCCGACCCGGCATCTGCCGGTCCGCGCCGACCTGTTCAATCATGTCGCCTGGCAGCTCAGGACACGCGCCAACGTCAGGGTCTTCGCATGGCTGCCCCTGCCGGGCTCGGCTGCATTCGATGCCGGTGCCCGCGAGAGCATCGCCGATCTGTACGAGGACCTGGCGGCGCACGCGCATTTCGATGGCCTGGTGTTTCGTGACGGTGAAGGCGTGGACGGCTCCGCAGGCTCCGGCGGGCAGGCGCGGGCCACGGTGGAGCTCAGCGCCGAATTGCTGGCCCGGGCGCGTCGGTTTCATCCGGAGCTCAAGTCAGTCAGGAGTCTAATTGCGAACGCGTCGTCCGGACCGGCCGGGACGGACTACCTTGCACAGGACTTCGACTCGTATCTTGACGCCTACGATTACGTGGCCCTGACGGCGACGCCGGCGGCGGACGGAGCGAGAGCAGAGGAGCGCTTTTACGAACGACTGGTCGCCGAGGTGAGCAGACGGGCATCCGGCCTCGACCGGACAATCTTCGAGCTGCAGGCACGCTGGCCCTCTGAAGGCGAGCCGGACGCGCGACTGCGCGCGACCATGTGGCGGCTTCAATCGCAGGGGGTTCGTCACCTCGGCTACTACCCGGAGGATTTCATCGCCGGGCGTCCGGACATTGGAGAGCTTCGTCTCGGTATCTCGCTGGCGGAGGCGCCTGGAGGATCGGGACTGTGAGCTTCGATGCGATCATTGCGGCGCTGCTCGATTTCGCCTTCTACTACCCGCTGTTCATGGCATGCCTGTGGATGACGGGCGCGGTCTACTATTTCTTCTATCGGGAACACGTCGAGAAGCGGCCGGTGGACGATCCTCCGCTGCTGCCCGACACGCCTGGCGTCACCTTCATCGTCCCGTGTCACAACGAGGCCAGGAACGTTCGGGAAACGATACTGGCGCTGTTGAACCAGGAGTATCCCGATTTCGAGGTCATTGCGGTCAACGATGCGAGCACCGACGACACCGGAGAGATCCTCGAGACCCTGGCCGGAGAATCGCCTCGCCTGCGGGTGATTCATCACGCGACCAACCAGGGCAAGGCCATGGGGCTGCGAGTCGGCGCCATCGCGTCGAAAAACGAGATCCTCGTGTGCGTGGACGGAGACGCGATACTCCAGCGCCACGCGACGCGGTGGCTGGTCTGGCATTTCGCGCAGGGACCGCGGGTCGGCGCAGTAACCGGCAACCCGCGGGTCCGCAACAGAACGACCCTTCTCGGAAAAATCCAGGTCGGCGAGTTCTCGTCGATCATCGGCCTGATCAAACGCGCTCAGCGCATCTACGGGCGGGTATTCACGGTTTCCGGCGTCGTTGCAGCCTTTCGAAGATCGGCCCTGCACGCGGTGGGTTACTGGAATCTGGACATGGTCACGGAGGACATCGATATCAGCTGGAGCCTGCAGCTCAATCAGTGGGACGTGCGCTACGAGCCCAACGCGCTTTGCTACATTCTGATGCCTGAGACCCTGGCAGGTCTCTGGCGCCAGCGGGTGCGTTGGGCACAGGGTGGCGTCGAGGTGCTGAAAAGGCATTTCGGGGAGCTTCTTACCCGGCGCAATCGCCGTATGTGGCTGGTCGGCGTCGAGCTCATCGTGAGCGAGTTCTGGGCCTACGTCATGGCATTCATTTTTCTGGTCTGGTCGCTGGGCCTGTTCTTCGATTTGCCGCCGCCGCTCGAGGTGTCGACGATCCTGCCGGGCTGGACCGGCGTCGTGCTCGGCGCGACATGCCTTCTGCAATTCGGTATCAGCCTGGTCATCGACGGCCGTTACGAGGCGCGGCAGCTGGGACAGTACTATTACTGGATGATCTGGTACCCGATGGTTTACTGGGTGATCCACGCGGCGGCCAGCGTGGTGGCGGTACCGAAGGCCCTTGCCAAACGTGCCGGCACGCGGGCCATCTGGGTCAGCCCGGACAGGGGCGTACGCCCGCAGGCAGGGGATTGACATGTCTGCGGCCGGTGAAAAGTTCTGTATCGATACGCCGCACCTGCTGTCGCGCCGGCGGCGCCTCAGCGATGCCATCGCCACCGGGATAATGTGGATGCTGTACTCCTACCTGTGGGTTCCGCTCATCAGTCTGGCGGCGTGGTTACTGGGGTTCGAATTTGCGTACGACGTGATGGTGCGTGCAGGCGGCATCAGCGCCCTGAAAGACGTGCTGTGGTGGTACGGGTTCGTGCTCGCCTGCATAGTCATGGTCGTGGCGGCGTGGTCCGCCGTCAATCGATACCGGTTCGCAGCTTATGAGCGGCGGCAATCGGGTAAGATAGTCACTGATGCCGAGCTTGCCGAGCACTTCTCTCTCGAGCGGGAAGACTTGCAGACAATGCGATCCGCGCGCATTGCGACGGTGCGTCTCGATGCCGCCGGAACCATTGAGCGGGTCGACGCTTCCGGCAGGGCTGACGAAAGCAGTCAGTGAGACCGGCGCGGCCAGAAAGAACTGTCGCTGAGGACAAATGCGGCCAGCAACGACAGGTAGGCAAATTCGTGGTTGATGAGCTCGCCGGACGCGAGCAGGTATCCCAAGGCGAGGATACCGGCCGTCGACGCGAACCCGACACTTGCAGCTCGGCCCTTCATCAACTTCCCCCTGCTGGCGTGAGCCGTGACTTACGTTTACTTCACGACCGTACCAACTTTCAGGGGGATCCGCCAGGATCGACCTTACATAAGCATGCCATGCAGACAACAACCGGGCCAGGCGACAAGCTCTCGAGCCTGGACGAGCTTGTTATCGTCGTTGCGTAATCGCGCTAATCTGAAGTGTCAATCGATTGCGCGCCGTCGATCAGTCCTGCTATGAATGAATGCGATGGAGTCTCATCGATTTCCATGAAACCGGACTTGTCCGGATCGATGATACGCGTGATCTCTGTTGCGGGTTCATCGCTTGACTTAACCCAGTTCCAGCCGTCTCCGATTTCCCTGACGCGCAGCAGTTGCCCCGGTCTGGCGTCGCGCACGGCCCAGTGCTTGCCGAGCGCGTAACCCACCTCGTATGTCGTTTCCGTCATCGCTTACAACTCACAGCCGGTTTGTCGAAACTGTTGCGCATTCATATTGTCAGGAAGCGGCATTCAATAGCATGCAAACCGCAAGAGACGGCGCTACATGAAATCAGGCAACCAATGCCGGCAGACTGACAGAAATCCTCACTGCTGTCGTCAGCGTCCGTCACGCCTGAAACCTTGAACTCCGTCACAGCTTATGTAACTAGTCGACGGGTCAGCGCACCGTCCAGTACTGAATAGACTGATCGCCGAGAAAGACTTCGGCCTCGTCTCCCATCAACATGGCCAGCGTCGCGAGCATGCCGGCCTGGGTGCAGGTGTCGGCGGCGACCGTGATGGAACGCGGCGCGTCAATCACCGGCCATCCGGTCAGCGCGTCCAGGACATGCCCGTAGCGGACCCCGTCTCGAATGACATAACGTCTTGCGTCGCCGCTGGTCGCCAGTGCGCCGTGATACAGGTTGATGACGCGTTCCGGATCGGGCCTGTCGCCCAATGGCGACTCGATGCCCACACGCCACGGACCGTCATTGTCCGCCGTGCCGACGACTGCCAGGTCGCCCCCGAAGTTGATCATGCAGCCTGCACGAGTTTGGGTTCCGACCAGCTTCGCGGCACGATCGACCGCATACTCCTTGGCGACCCCGCCGAAATCGATCTGCATGCCGGCTTGCAGCCGAAGCGTCGGGGGCGTCCAGTCGGCCCTGTGCCAACCGACGTTACGCAGGGCGTCTTCGACTTGCACGCGAGTCGGCAGGCGGTCGCTGCCGTCGAAATTCCAGGCCCTTCGTAATACGCCGGATGAAATATCGAATCGACCGTCACTCAATGCGTACAGTGTCTGCGCAAAGTCCAGCAACCCCGCCGTCTCCAGGTCGACTTGCACCGGCCGTCCGTTGCCCGAATTAATCGCATCGACGATATTACCGGACAAATAGCGGCTGAACTTGTCTTCGATCCGCCAGGCCTCGGCGGCGACGAGTTGCGCGAGGCAAAGGGCCCGAGCCTCGCTGCCGGTGCGGGTGAGAAACTCGCACGGGCTCGCCATGGCTCGGAACGTACCGGACCAATAGCCCCGGGCCCGTTGCAGCCGGACGTTTCGGTCGCGGCCCGCCTGCCTGCCGATATCGCCATCTGCCGAAGCCGGCCGGTTTCCGGCGTTGCTTGCAACCCGAGCAACCGCAGAGGACATTGCCGCCACCGCTAGCGCCCGAAACGGTAACCGAAGTTGAGTATCACGGCATCGAGTCCCGGATACAGGTCTCGTTGCAGCTGATTGCCGATCAGCTGGTCGGGCGGCACATTTCCGTTCTGACTGTAATATTCGAGTCGCAAACTGAAATCGTGCCCGTTTTCAGTTGTCCAGCCGTACCTGACGCCCACTGTGACGGCGTCGAAATCGCCCAGCCGATAATCCGCGGACGCAAAGCCCGGCAGCGGAGCGCCCGCCGTCAGACTGGCACGGTAAAAGTCGGCTGCGGTCTGCGTGTAGTAACGGATGTGGGGCTCAACATAAGAACTTTCGCCGAGAGGGAAGCGTAATTTTGCGTTTAGCGTGTGCGAGTCTATCTCCCAGTCATCGGTCATGTAGCGATACGACAGGTCCAGTACCTTGCCGTCCAGAAAGTACTTTCCCTTGCCGAATATGCTCTGTTTGGTGCGCGAATCCGGCCGGTTCTCGTAGCGAAACTCGTGCGAAGGCCCTTCGGCGCCGGGCGCCGGTATCCGCGGGATCGTATCCCCGCTCAGCGGATCGACGAGGCTCAGTATTTTGTATGGATCATTCAGATAACCGCTTGCTTCACTGAACGAATAATTGAGCTGAATCAGAAACTTTTCGTTTATCACCCTGGTTACGCCGAGCAACAGGTCCACAACATCCTTGCTTTCTGATGCGCGCCTGTTCGAGAGGTCGCCGACATCGAGCATCGGGGTCAGTCCTATCGGCGTGCCTCCTATGGGATCGACGTCGTCCCGGGCAAATGAGACGCCGATACTGAACGTCGTATTTCGTTTGTCGAAGTCGCGCGACAGACCGAGGTTCGCCCCCAGATGCGTGTAGTCGAACTCCTTCGAGAAACTGACGCCGACGCTGCCTTGGTAGAGCCGGCCGATCGGTTGCTGCCAGGCAGCGGTCAGCGCATAGCGGGTATCCAGAAATGTGTCATCCAGAGGATAGTTCCCCGCCGGCACGTCGAACGCCGATTGCCCCGAGGCGCGGGTAAACGTCTGCACGCCATCCAGGGGCGTCGCACCGCTCGGCGTCGCGCCGGTCAGTGCGTCGACGGTAAGCCCGACATTCAGGATCCGGTCGTCCGAAAACAGCCGGCGCGCGGAGACAGTGGCGCTGATGTCCCGCACCCGATCATCGTTCTCGCCATAATAGAGCAGCGCCGTATTGAATTCCCAAACCGGTTCCTCCTGGGCATGCACGGGCTGATTTCCGGCGGTTCCCAGCAAAGTGCAGGTTGCCATAGCCACCGACTGCGCGACGGTGTTGCGTTTTGATTCCTTCAATTGCCGAATCTCCTGTGCCTTTCAGGCTAGTTACAACCGCAGCCACCGCCGCCGAAACCGCGGCCGCCGCTGCTTGCTTCCTTGCTGAAGTAGATGTGATCGTCCAGCCCGGCCTCTACCGGATCGGTGACGAGTTGCATCTCGTCGCGGGCGAGAAAGTCCCGCTGCCAGGGCTCAACCCCCGTCGATGAGCAAGCGGTCAATAACGTCAGGCAAACAAGGGTCAGGATCTTTCCGGCGACATGGCGATTCACGGGCGTTCTCCTTCTGGTCGGTTATTCACCGGATACATCGGACCGACCCGCGGTGCGGCTCAGCAGGTCGCGAATGAGGGTTTCGTACTCGTTCGTCAGGCGGGTCCTGAACCCCATGTGCCGGTTCACCAGCCGGCCTTTCCTGTCGAATACGTAAGAGCTCGGCATTGCAATGACGTCGAACTGCCGGGCCAGCAGTCCGTCGTCGTCACGGATGATCTCGAAGCCTGCCGGGTATTTCTCCAGGAAACGGGAAGCCTCTTCCCAGGATGCATCTTCATTGATGCCGATGAACAGAAGCCCCTCGTGGCCGTATTTTTCCTGCATTTCGTTCATCCAGGGAAACGACCGGCGGCACGGTTCGCACCAGGAAGCCCAGAAGTCGACCACCACGACCTTGCCCCTGTGGGCATCCAGGTCGAGCACGGGCAACCTGTCGGAGGCATGGACAGAAGTGAATAAAAAGGCTAGAAAACAAAGGGTTGAGAGAGTCGCGCGTAACGGCTGATGGCGCATGGGAGCTATCCTTGCAAGACGTGTACATTCCGGGGTTTGGAGTAAGATGACAGTGGCGCGAAAATCCTTCGGAATCCGGCAATTTCGCAATTGGCGGCCTTGCCCGACCGGCTGAGCGCATCGCTCCCGCGAAGGATTTTGGCCTGGTTTCACTCCAACCTGTTGATAATCGGGCTGGATCATCGAACGTGAACGAAGAGCTATCCCAGATGGAGCAGGACCGGTCGCTCGCCCGCCAGGTGGCGGCCGGGGATCAGGGCGCTTTCGACGCGTTCTTTCGGGAATATTTTCCGCGCCTTTTCAGGTTTACGCTGTCTCGCGTGGACAACGATCCGGAACTCGCGGAAGAAATCGTCCAAAGGACCATGTGTATCGTGGTTCGGAAGATGGGCAGCTATCGTGGTGAAGCGCTGCTGTTTACCTGGCTTTGCCAGATTTGCCGGAACGAGATGAACGCCGTCTTCCGGCAGCGTCGTCTCGAACTTCGCGAGCCGATTCCGATCGAGGATCATCCGGCCGTTCAGGCGGCGCTGGAGTCGATGAGTTCGAATGACTTTCGTCCCGAATCGGCGCAGCGCCGCGAAGAGATCGCACATTTTGTCCGGGCGACGCTGGACCACCTGCCGACGAAATATGCAGTTGCGCTGGAAATGAAGTACATCAACGGCAACAGCGTTTCAGAGATTGCCGAGAAACTGGATATTGGCGAGAAAGCGGCAGAATCGGTGCTGAGCCGGGCGCGTAAGGCCTTCAAAGAGGGATTTGGCTCGTTGTGGGATTTCGAGCCGGGTTTCGTGGTCGACTGACCGGCCTTGATTGAACGACGACAGCGACAGTCGCAAGAAGGATTCATGAACGAGAAATCAAACAAGAGCGAAGATTTCGGACGCAACGAGGCGACGATGGCGAGGCTATTGCGCCTCGCAGGTCCTCGGCCCCGGATTCCGCGGGAGATCGAATCGCGGGTTTACGAGCGGGTAAAGCGTGAGTGGAAGGCCAGTACGGAGCAGCCCGAAAGCACACGTGTCTACAGGCGCGTACAGCGCGAGTGGAAGAGGACACCTCAGGCCACCGGAAGCAGACGCTGGCTGCTGCCGCTGGCGGTGGCTGCATCGGTAGTGCTGGCCGTTACCGTGGTGCTGCGGCCGGCCCCGCCGCCTGCGGCGGCGATACCGTTAGCCAGCGTGGTCAAGGTGATAGGCGACCATGATGTCCGCGGCCTGCCCTCCCTTGGCGACACGGTGCTGCCCGGTGACACCCTGACCACGAGCGAGGACCAGGGGATCAGCCTGCTGCTGGCGCGCAACGAGTCGATACGTCTGGACGAGAATACGACGGTGGTATTCACCGCCAGGGACCGGCTGCGGCTGGTGCGCGGTCGCCTGTATGCCGATACGGGGCAGTTCGTTTACAGGGATGCCGGGATCATCGTTGAGACATCGATGGGATCGGTCGCCGACGTGGGAACGCAGTTTGCGGTATCGGTGGACAGTGATCTTCTCGACGTCGCGGTGAGAGAAGGCCGCGTCGGCATCATAAATTCCGAGGAGTTCGTCGCTGTTGCCGGAGAGCGCATGACACTGACGCGCGGTGACGGCGCCGTCTTCGATGCGCTTTCGCCGCATGATGCCTACTGGGACTGGGCGTCGGCACTGGCGCCGGCATACGACATCGAAAACCGGTCGCTGCTGGAGTTCCTGCGCTGGGCGGCGCGCGAGACCGGCCGGGAGCTCGTGTTCGAGGACGCCGATCTCAGGATGTCGGCGATGCGCACGGATCTGCACGGCCCGATATCGGATCTCGAGCCGCTCGAAGCGCTCGAGTCGGTGCTTACGACGACCACCTTCGCGTACCGGATCGATGCGCAAAGAATAATCATCGAGCGATAAGCGGCTAACGGAGCGACTGGCTGTTGGCGGTCGACGGACGTTACTCTAAGATCGCCCGATGCGTTTTGTATTTCGATTTCTCGCCGCCGCGATTCTGGCCGGCGGCCTTCAGCTTGCCGCGGCGGATCCGGCGGCCTGGCAGGGGCAGAAGCTCGCCGACTACCTCGATGCGCTCAACCAGCAGGGGCTGAAGATCATCTATACCAGTGATCTGGTCGACGACGATCTGAAGCTTGCCGAGGAGCCCGATGCAGAACGCCCGGAGGAGGGCCTGGCCGACGTGCTGCGGCCGTTCGGCCTGACCGCGATCGGCGGGCCGTCCGGCAGTCTGCTGGTTGTCGGCATCCACGACCGGCGCGAGCAGGAGCCGGTGGTCGCGATGCAGCCCGACCAGATCCCGATTCCGGAACTCGTCGTGACATCGAGCCTGCACCGGCTGGATTACTCGCATCCCGGGACGCACACCTATCTGGACCAGGAGCTGGCAACCAGAATTCCGACCACTGCCGGGGAAGCGGTGCGTATCACCAACCGCTTGCCTGGAACCGCGAGCGGCGGCGTTTCCTCACGCAATCATATAAGAGGCGGCGAGGTCAATGAGGTCCTGTTTCTGTTCGACGGCCTGAGGCTGTACGAGCCCTACCATCTCAAGGACTTTCAGTCGATCGCCACGATCGTCAATTCGAACGCCATTGCCGGCATGGACTTTTTCACGGGCGCGTATCCGGCCCGCTACGGCGATCGTATGAGCGGCGTGATGAATATCGAGATGCGTAAACCCGACAAACCCGTCCAGACCGAGCTGGCGCTGAGCTTTTTCAATACGTCGGCACTGTCGTTGGGCACGTTCGGCAGCGCAGAGCAGGGCGATTGGCTGGTATCGGGGAGACGCAGCAACCTCGACCTGATCATCGATGTCGTTCGACCGGAATTCGGCAATCCCGATTATCAGGATTATCTCGCACACTTCGGGTGGGA
>JBHHWI010000101.1:0-10357 GCA_046756445.1 Woeseia sp.
CGGATTTTCAGTCCGCAGGTCAGCTTTAAATGACGCTCATACCCGCTGTGATGCTGTTACCCGCTTCGCACATTGCGTATGGGCATGCCGACCGGGCGGGCAAAGTCAATCGGATATTTGAAATCGAAGGTCGATCATGCCGGAAACCTGGCGATTCTCTCAGGAATCGCGGACCGAATCCGGCACACCGATGATACTTTCGAGCCGCTGCGTCTCGCGCGATACTAAGGCGAGATTCGAGTCGCGCACGGTTGGGAGCAGATAACGGGCACGACGAACAGTATCGTAGTCGAGTTCAGCGATAACGAGAGTCTCTTCGTCATCATCGGCCTGTGCGATTATTTGACCGAACGGGTCGACGATGCAGGAACCACCCCAGAAATGCAGGTCGCCCTCACGCCCGACCCGGTTCGCCATGATGAGCGGCATGCCGTAGATCAACCCGTAGAAGCGGACGGACAGATGCCAACCGGTCGGGTTGTCGAATTCTTCGCCAACGGCTTCGAGAGCCGAACTGATTGGCACGAACAGTACCGTGCAGCCATGCAGGGCAACCAGGTTCACCAGGCCCGGGTTCCAGACGTCGGAGCAAATAAGCACTGACGAGCGCCAGGGTCCCTTTAGATCGAAGGTTTCGACGTAGCGGCCAATGGCAAAATGCTTGCCGTCTTCCAGCCGGCCATAGGTGGCGAGATTTATCTTGCGATGCAGGAATGCCTGCTTTCCGGCTCGAAGGGCTATCGCCGTATTGTAGAACTGCGCCGCAATGGCTTCTTCCATGATGCCGACGATAGTGGTCATATCGCCGGATGCATGTGCCAGTCGTTCGAGGTGCTGGTCCTCGCGCCTGAGCGAGAGACCCAGGACTTCGACGCCCGCACCGTGCCCGGTCAGCGACATTTCCGGGAACAGCAGAACATCGACGCCGACAGAGCGTGCCTCATCGATGACGGCGAGGTGCTTCTCGAGATTGGCGTCGAGTTGATTGACGTGAGTCTCGATCTGCGCGGCGGCGACCTTGATTGTTGGCTTGTGATTGTTCATGACTCTTTATATATGTATTCAGGTTGCTACGGAAACCGGTTCACGCGAGCGATGCAGGAGGCGCATTAGCGCAAAGCTCGTGATCAGACCGATAAATGCGAATACGGCGAGAAAAATAAAGAAGTGCTGATGCCCGGCGAGTCCCGGCGTGCGGTCGATCAGGACGCCGGCGACGTAGGTGACGAAGATGTCGGGCGTATAGCCAATGACCGAAACGAAGCCGACCGCGGTCCCAGTGACTGCCCCGGGCACTTTCGCCTCCTCGAACAGCGCATAGTACAGGCCCCGGAAGCCGAAGATCGCGATGCACGTCAGCAGGGTGTTGCTGAGCATGGCCCAGGCGGCGCCCGGTATCGGCGTCGAGAAGCCGAATAACAGGTCCGATGCCAGCAGGAGCGCGAACAGCAGCATGATGATTCGCGAGGCGAAAAAGCGGTCGCCCAGCATGCCGGCACCGATCGCGGCGATGGGCCGCATCCAGGAGCCGATGGTCACGATACGTGCGGCCTCGATTTCGTCGAGACCATAACCGTCCACGGCAAACAACGAGTAATTGTCGAAGCCCTTGTACCCCACATAGGCGCAGATGACGATCACCGCCTGTAACCAGACGGCGGGAATACGCAGGACTCGCAGGATGTGTGTCCAGACTCTCTCTGTGTGCGGTTTCCACTCCTTGAACTCGGGCTCGCCTGCGGGATGTCCCTCGGAGATGACAAACCAGACCAGGACGCCGGCCGCTGCGGTCACGGCCGAGTAGCCGAGGATAATCATCCGCAGCGCATCCTGTTTCTGCTCCATGCTCGCCATGTCATAGCTGCCCGGAAAGGACAGGCTGAAAAGCAGGACGCCGATGGACGCGAGGCCCGCCGCCAGCACGCCGCGGCCACCGTCGAGCAATCCATATGCGCGTCCCTGTTCATCATGGCCGCCCCAATCGCGACAGGCGCGGATCATCGCGGCCCAGAACAGCAGTATCGTCGTGACGCCATAGAAACCCCAGACCAGCAACGACCCCCGATAGTCAGGAAACGTCGACATGTAAAGTCCGCCGGCCGCCGTCGACCACAACGATAGCGCCAGCAACTTGCGAGCCGGGAAGCGATCCGCGATCGGCCCGCCGGGAAAGTAGCACAGCATGGCGAGGATGCCGTAAACGCCCTGTGCTGCGCCCAGTTCCGTGGCGGTCAGCTCGAACACCTCAAGGACGGTGGGGCGAAAAAATCGCGCGACGTGAAACGGCAGGGCAAAGACGGCTTCGCCCGCAATGATCAGGCCGAGCATATAGAAGGCGCGATGCAGCGTCGTTTGTTTAACCGCGTGACTGGCTGATGTTGTCATTTAATCGATTCGTTGAAAGCTCGTATAGTTCCGCTACATGACCTGCAGTTCGTCGATCGTGTAAGCCTGTTCACCGAACCAGGGGGCGATCCTGGTCAGTTTGGGTACGAGGTCGTTACGGTAAATGTCCTGGCAGATCCGTGCGAGCATCGCGGGCAGTCCACCCAGTTCCCCGCGGTGACTGAGCAGCGTGATCTGCCGGGCATTGGCACCGCCGGAGAGCGACATGACTTCGGTGCCGCGCAACAATTCGGCATGCCGGATCAGGCACAGCCCGGTCACAATCGACCAGCCATGCCCGGCCTGCACGAAGCGAAGCAGGGTCTGGGTGCTGTCGAGCTCATAGTGCGTCATCAGGTCTATACCCAAACGGCGCGCAACGAGGTCGACGAGCATGCCGATCCGGTTCTGCCGGCAGTAATGCACGAAAGGCACGTTTTCCGCAAGCCACTGCGGCGACCGATTGCGCTCATTAGAAAACCGCTCCGGAATAATCATCACGAACGGATCGCGCAGGATCGGATAACGATCGAGTTCGGCGTGATTCTCGAGGGGCTCACCGGTCACGAGGATATCGAGATCGCGTTTGAGGAACGCGTCGGTCAGCGGCCCCGAAATACCCGTGCGGATCGTGAGCTTCGACGCAAACGGCTTGATCCGCTCCATGATCTGACCGCTGGCGACTTCGGCGAAGGAATCGATCATGCCGATGTTGAGCTGCAGGACCGTGGCGTCGGAGGCGAGTTGTATGTCCGAGCGCACACGCGCCATGTCGGCGAGCGTGCGCACGGCATAGTCGCGGAACACCTTGCCGCCGGCCGTCAGCTTGACGGGCCTGGAACGGCGAATCACGAGTTCCGAGCCGACCTGCGCCTCGATCTGCTGGATCGCCTGGGACACGGCCGACTGCGTAATGCCCAGATTCTCCGCGGCTTGAGTCAGCGTGTCGGCATCGGCGACCGCGGCGAAGATGCGCAGTGCCGAGAAATCTATGTGCTTGTCGCTCTTCACGAATATCGACCGCTCAGGGCCAGCCGCATTGTACAACCGCGCCGGCTCAACTCCACGGAAAAGGGCTGTGCGACACGGGATGCAGTTTGCCTTCGGCAAACCTCGAAAAGCGATGCGGTTCGAGCAGGCTGGAGGCATCACCACAGATTTCCCGGGCGACGAGCTGGCCCACGCCGAGCATCTTGTAGCCGTGATTGGAGTCGGCGATCAGGTAACAGTTCTGCCGGAACACGTCGAAGACGGGGAAACTGTCGGGCGTAAAAGCGCCGATGCCGCCGGAGGGTTCGCGCCTGAACTTTCCGATTGTTCCCGAAAAACGTTTCTGGCAATGCGCGAGCGCGGACACCCACATGTGCGCGAACTCGGGGCCGACGATGAATTCGGGCGATTCGGTTCCGTAGGGGTCGACCGCGACCTCGTCCGGGTCCTTCTCGACTTTGTAGGGCGCGGCGCCGCCCTGGACACCGCCGAAATGAAAGTCCGGTTTGTAATAGATACCCCACATGTCCTCCGTGATCAGTGAGCCGTCCTCGTCGGAATAGAGCGGCGCGTCGGAATCGACGTGGATCACCGGCGGCATTGCGCCATCATCAGTCTTCTGCAGCTCCGGATCGACGCCGAGCGTGCCTTCTTCGAGGCACCAGTAAACCCACATCGGCACGTCGGAGACGAGTTCGCCGCTCTGCGGGTTCTTGATCGAGATCGTTTTCGGCAGCTCGAGCATGTCCCAGAAGTGCTTGGCCCAGGGACCCGCGGCGACAACGACGTAACCGCAGTCGATCGTGCCTTTGCTGGTCTCGACCGAACGGATCGCATCGTTCGCGTCGCGCTTCAGCCCCGTCACCTCGACGCCGGTCATGATGCGCACGCCTTTCGCCTCGGCCTTGCCGGCGAGCCCGTATACCGACTTTGTGTTGTTGGCGTAGCCACCCTGTTTCTCGTGCAGGACCGACGTGATGTTCTGCGCGCGCCAGTCGTCGAAGAGCAAGCGCATGTATTGCCGGCAGTCCTTCTCGCCCTCAATGAAGTCGGACTCGTAGCCTATTGCGCGTTGTTGCTCGAAGATGGAGCGAACGTCCTCGTGCATGGGTTCGCAGCTGATCTGCATGTAGCCGACCGGATGGTAGCTGTAGGCTTGCGCATCGCTCTCCCAGACCGAGACGCTGTGCGCCATGAGCTCGCGCATCGCCGGCTGGTAGTAGTTGTTGCGCACGACGCCGCAGGCGATGCCCGAGGCGCCCGCGCCGATGCCGCCCTTGTCGAGGACGATGATGTCGGCGCCGCTGCCCTTGCCCCGGACCTCGAGCTCGACGGCGAGGTGGTAGGCGGTGCTGAGTCCGTGAATGCCGGCGCCGATGACGACGTAGGGCGAATGTGTCGGAAAGGCCATGTCAGTCCTCTTCGTTAATTGGGGGCGTGGAAGATTTACGCAGGGCACGCAGCGCGGCGATGCCGATCGCCCTGCCACCGAATTCCCGCATCGCGTCGAGCAGAGCGCCCCAGAGGTATTCGGTGACGCTCGCGTCGCCGAGGATGAAAAAGCACGGGCACGAACCCCGGTCGGCGCGAATGACGATCGCATTCGTTCGCGCGACCGAGGTCTGGGCCACATCGCCATCAGGAAATTTTTGCAGGCGCAGGTCGACGCCGCAGACCTTGGCGAGCATGGAGCTCGCATGGCCGCCGGTTACGGCAAGCCAGCCGTGGCTGTCGGCCCGCGGCAGGTCATAGACGTGGTCGGTCGTATCGAGGCTCCACGCAGCGCTTGTGCGCGTGGCTGGACCGGACTCGTCGGTCAGGTTGCCGAGCAGCAGATATTCGTCGTTTGACAGACGGGCCACGAGACTGCCGTCGGCCTGCCGCAAGGCCTTGTTGGCCGAGGACGGCAGCCCGATGTCGTGGCCCTCGAGCCAGGCCGCGGCGCCTTTTCCTCTGAAGCCTGATCGCGGCAGCACCGACAGGTCGGCGATGGCGAGATCGACCGCGGTCGCCTGCTCGTCGCGGGCATCACCGTATTCGGTGACCACCGCGGCATCCGCAAATGCCGTAAACGACGCACCGAGGGCGAGGTGGCGCCGGTAGATCGGGCTGCGCCGAAGATGGCGGTCGGGCGCGTTCATGAGTCGGGTTCCTGGCGCCGGTTGTCGGGATCGTAAAATGGCAGGTCGACGATCCTTGCGGTGACGCGCGTGCCGCCCGTCGACTTGATGACGATCTCCTCGCCGGCTTTGGTACGGCCGGGCGGGACGTAGGCGAGCCCTATGGGCTTTCCGAGCGTCGGCGAGACCTCGCAGGACGTCACGCGCCCCGCTATCTCGTCGCAGTCGAGCACGAGGTGACTCTCGCGCGGGACCGGCGCATCGCGATCGTCGATCACGAATCCCGCGAGCTGTCGTTTCAGGGGCACCTTGCCGAGCTCCTGCAAGCTGCGGGCGCCGACGAAGAAAGGTTTCTTCTGCGCGATGGCCCAGCTCATATTGACCTCGTGCGGATTCGACATCGCGTCGGTGTCCTGGCCGATGATGATGTGGCCCTTCTCCAGCCGCAACACCCGCTGCGATTCGATGCCGAACGGTTTGATGGCCTGCGATTTGCCCGCGTCCATCAGGGCATCCCAGAGCGCTTCGCCGCAATGTTGCGGTGCGTGGACCTCGTAACCGAGCTCGCCGACGAAACCGACGCGCAAGAGCCGCGCCGGTATGCCGGCGACGGTGCCGCAGCGCACGCCGAGGTAGGGAAACGCCTCGTTGTCGAGATCGACGTCCGTGCACAGCGGCTCAAGGACCTTGCGTGACTCGGGCCCCGCGATGTTGACGCCGCAATAAGCCGACGTCACGTTGGCGATGTCGACGTCGAGCCGCCACTGCGCCTGCCATTTGAGCATGTTCCGGTAAACGCGGTCAGCGCCCCCCGTGGTCGTCGTGACGTAGAATTGCTCCTCATGCAGGCGACACGCCACGCCGTCGTCGACAATCGCGCCGGCCTCGTTGGTCAGGAGCGCGTAGCGGACGCGCCCGACGGCTTGTTTCGCAAACGCGAAGGTATACATGCGTTCGAGAAGCCCGGCCGCATCGGGGCCGCGGATGTCGATGCCGCCCAAGGTCGACACGTCAACGAGGCCGACGTTGCGGCGTACGTTCAGGACTTCCTCGTTGATCGCGACGTCACGATCCCGTTTACGGCCATAGTACGCGGGCCGGTACCAGGCGCCCGCGTGCAGGAATTGTGCGCCGGCTTCGACGTGGCGCTCGTGCATGTTGCTGCGCCGCAGCGAGTAGAAGCTCCGGCCGGCGCAATGCCCGAGGCGTTCAGCGGCGAACGGCGGCCGCGCCGTCGTGACGCCGGTCTCGCGCACGGTCTTGTTTATCGCTTTAGCGACGATGCGTGCGGCGGGCAGGGCTGACAAGCGGCCCTGCGACGGGCCCATGCCGCAAGTGCTGTAACGCTTGACGAGCTCGACGTGCTCGTAGCCGTCGCCGACCGCGTTGACGAGGTCGGCGATCTGCAGGTCTTCGTCGAGATCGACGAATTCCTTGCCGTCGGGATGCGCAAAGATCGGCCAGTCGTGGCCCGGGCTGTCGTTGCCGGCGAGCGCGCCCGCGACCTTGAGCCCCACAGGGAGGTTTTCGACCGTGAATTGCGCGCTGGCGTCGTCGTAGTCGAGAGTGGCGCCGGCCTGGCAGGCGAGTTGATAAGCGGGCATGTAACCTACGGCCATGCACAGCAGATCGCAATCGACGTGCTCGCCGTCTTGTGCGCATTCGCCATTCGCGGTGATTGGGCGGACATCGACGCTCGTCAAGTGTTTGCCGCCTCTGCTCTCGGCGGCGTACACGGCGTGCCCGGTCCTGATCTCGATGCCGCGCCCGAGCACGGCGCGGGCCAGGTCGCCGTGCACCAGCTCTTCGCGCAGTTCGACGACGAGGCGAACGTCGACCCCCGCGTCGAGCAAATCGAGGACGACGCCATAGGCGTCGTCATGGCCGGCAAGGACGACGGCTCTGCGGCCCGGGCGCACGCCGTACAGGCGCATGAGGCGGGCGGCCGCCGTGCTCATCATGACCCCGGGCAGGTCGTTGTTGCGGAATATTGCGAGCTGCTCCATCGCACCGGTGGCAAGGATCGTCTCCTTCGCCCGGACCTTGTAGAGCCGCTGCCCGGTTATCACCGCCAGCCAGTGATCGGCGAACCAGCCATTGCAGACGGCGCCGCGCAGCACATGGATGCCCGGATGCGACTCGATAGCGGCGACCAGGGTGCGGCGTTTTTCCGCCGCCTGTTCACCCGCGACGTCAAGGCGCGTGTAGTTGAGCGACCCGCCGAGCGCATGATTCTCATCGATCAGCAGGACTTCGGCGCCGGACTCTGCGGCCTCTATGGCCGCTGCCATGCCGGACGGGCCGCCGCCGACGACGGCGACCTCGCAGAAGCCGTACTGCTTGTCGAAGTAGTCGGACACGTACTTCGGATCGATGATGCCTAGCCCGGCTTTGCGGCGTATGAGCTTCGCCCATATCTCCCAGGCGCCGCGCGGCCTGAAAAACGCCTTGTAGTAAAAGCCGACCGGCATAAAGCGCGCGAATTTTTCCATTACGGCATCGCGGTCGCGCTCGAGGCTACCAGCGACGTTCTGCGCCGACACGGTCATGTCCGGCGCGATCGGCGTGCGGTCGGCGAGCACGTTGGGATCGCCCGGCAATTGCACGAGCGCATTCGCATCCTGGCCGGCCATCGTCAGGACGCCGCGCGGCCGGTGGTACTTGAACGAGCGGCTGATCAGCCACTGGCCGCTCGCCGCGAGCGCGCTCGCGATACAGTCGCCCGCGTAGCCATCATAACGCCGGCCCTCGAACTTGAAGGAGACTTCTTTGTCCCGGTCGAGCATCGAGCCAAAAGGCGGCGGCAGGCGGTCAAAGGCCGACATCATCCGCGCTCTCCGTCCGGGGGCGCGTCGTAGTCGATACGTTTTTTGAAAATCTCGCTGGCCGGAAACGTGCGGATGATCTCGTCCGTCTGCGTGTCGCGCTCGGCCAGGAACCAGTAGGCCGTCGCGGTATGGCACCACCACTCCTTCACGACGCCGGCATCGTTGTCGTCGAAGAAGACGTATTCGGCCCAGTCGCGCGCGGTGCAACGCCAAGGGTCCGGCGGATGCACCAGTTCGCCGCCGTAGCTGAACTCGGAAATATTGCGGGGTCCGTTCAGCGGACAATTCAGGATCTTCATCGTATGCGGCTCAGTGGCTCGCCGCCGTGGCGCCGGCTTCGCTGACCTGCTCGAAGCGGTAGAAACGTTCGAGTTCGAACGGCCTGATCAAATCCGGCACGCGTCCCGTGGCGACCAGCTCGGCCATTGTCTTGCCGCAGATCGGCGTCGCCTTGAAGCCCCACGTGCCCCAGCCCGCGTCGAGGTAGTAATTGTCGACGGGGCTCAGGCCCATGATCGGGCTGTAATCCGGGGTCATGTCTGTGATGCCTGCCCATTGGCGCAACACCCGAGCCTGCGACAGGAACGGGAACAGCTCGAGCACGGCGGAGGCCAGCGCTTCCTTCTGTTCCAGCGTCGCCCGGGTGCTGTAGAGCGGGTAGGGATCCGAACCGCCGCCGATGACGAATTCGCCGCGCGAGGTCTGGTGCGTGTAGACGTGCAGTTGCGGTGAGCTGACGTGCGGCGTCAAGACCGGCTTGTAGGGCTGCGTGACCATTGCCTGTAGCGGGAAGGTATGGATCGGCAAACGGATACCTGCCATTTTTGCAACCACTGAACTATTGCCGGCGACTGCCTGTACGGCGCAGCCACATTCGACACGGCCGCGATTGGTGCGAACGGCAACAACCCTGCCGCCCTCGACCTCGATGCCTTCGACCTCCGTCAGCTGATGTACCTCGACGCCCCGCTCGCAGGCTTCGCGCGCGTAGCCCCAGGCGACCGCATCGTGGCGCGCGGTCGCGCCGTCGGCGTGCCACAGGCCGGCCAGGATCGGAAAGCGCGCCTCTTCGGACATGTTGAGAACAGGCACCAGCTCCGCAATGGCCTGCCGGTCGACGAGCTCGGACTTAACGCCGAGGTGCTTGTTGACCTCCGCGCGCCAGCGAAAACTGCGGATCGATGCATCGTTGTGTGCAAGTGTCAGCTGCCCACGGTTCTCGAACATGACGTTGAACCCCAGTTCGTTGCTCATGTCCCGGTACAGCCGCAGCGAGTCGCGGTAGAAGGCAACGGCCTCCTTGGTCAGGTAGTTGGAGCGAATCACGGCCGTATTTCGTGAGGTGCCGCCGCTGCCGAGATAGGACTTTTCGAGCACGGCCACGTCGCGGATGCCGTGGTGCCTGGCCAGGTAGTAGGCGATACCCAAGCCATGCCCACCCGCGCCGATGATGACGACATCGTAATGACGCCCGAGTTTCTGCGTTGCGGGCGTGAACGAGTGCTTCGCCGGATATAGCTTGCTGAAGCCGAATTTCAGGAGTCCGAGAGGCATGCCGTATCTCCGCCTGTCGTGCCCGGTGGGGAAATTTCACCGTGATTGATAGTGAAATGCCGACCGCCAGTTGGCAATCGGGGTTCATTGATATAAGCAATACTTATTTCGAGCGCCAAATTATCTGATGGGCTAACGCCGAAAAATCACGATGCCCGCGTCAATTGCCTGAAAAACATTAGCAATATTAATGAAAATGATTGGACACGTTAATGGCTGATTCCGTAACTGGCCCGCGATTCACACTCCTCTATAATGGCACGATCACAAGAGCGACATGATTGCGGGGGTATTCCATGTTTGAGCAAAGCAAGGTTAGTCAGGCCGTGGCGCTGGCTATCGCATCGGGTGCGATCGGCGTTTCCGGCACTGCCGTTGCACAGCAGGCGCAGGAACGCCGCGTCATCGAGGAAATCGTCGTCACGGCGACCAAGCGCGTCGAGAGCATGCAGGACATCCCGGTGACGGTGCAGGCACTGG